>JAICUU010000321.1 GCA_025935675.1 Burkholderiales bacterium | reverse complement strand
GCTGTACCCCGGCAACGCGCAATCGCCGCTCGTCGCGCGCGTGTTCTACGTGTGGGTGAGCGCATTCAACCTCTTCGCCGTGAGCCTGTTCTGGAGCTTCATGGCGGACATCTTCGACACCGCGCAGGCGAAGCGGCTCTACGGCTTCATCGCCGCCGGCGGCACCGCAGGCGCGCTTGCCGGGCCGTCGCTGACCGCGCTCTTGGTCACCGTGGTGGGTGTGCGCGGCATGGTGCTCGTGTCCGCAGCGTTCCTCGTCGTCGCCATCGTCGCGATCCTGAAGCTGCGCGGCTGGGCGGAGGCGAATGGCATCGCCGCGCCGGCGCGCGAGGAGGCCGCGCTCGGCGGCAGCGCGCTCGCCGGCATCGGCGACGTGCTGCGCTCGCCGTATCTCCTCGGCATCTGCCTCTTCCTGTTCTGCTTCTCGCTCCTGTCGACGTTCCTCTATTTCGCGCAGACGGGCCTCGTGCCGGCGGCCATCCACGACAGCGCGTCGCGCACGCGCCTTTTCGCGCTGGTCGACCTCGTCGTCAACGTGCTGGCGATGCTCTTGCAGGTGTTCGCGTTCGGCGCGCTGATCGAGCGCGCCGGCACGACGGCAACACTCGCGCTGATGCCGGCGATCGCGATCGTCGGCTTCGCGATCTTCGCCGCCGACCCGGTGCTGCCGACGCTCGTCGTGTTCGGCGTCGTGCGCCGCGCCGGCGAGTACGCGGTCAGCAAGCCGTCGCGCGAGACGCTCTTCAACGTGCTGCCGGCCGCGCAGAAGTACAAGGCGAAGAACGTCATCGACACGGTCGTCCACCGCGGCGGCGACACGGCATCGAGCTGGATATTCAACGGCCTGCGCGCGGCCGGCGTGTCGCTGCCGGCGATGGCGTGGATGGCGGTGCCGGTGGCGGCGCTGTGGTGCGGCGGCGCGATCGCGCTCGGTCTCGCCGCCGCGGCGCGGATGCGCGCCGCGGGTCAGGCGCCGCCTGCGGGCGGCGGCGCGAGCCTCGCGGCCAGCGCCTCGAGGTAGGGATCGACGATGCCGTGCGCGGCCAGCGCCGCGCGCGTATGCGACAGGTATTCGCGCGAGCTGCCGAATGCGCCGCAGGCGCAGCCGAGGATGCGCACTTCCTCCTCGACGCCGAGGCGCCCGGTGTAATGGGGATGCGCGCGCTTGACGACGAACGCCAGCGCGCAACGCGTCGTGCCGCCGCAATCGACCTTGACCCAGCGCGGCTCGTAGCTGCCCACGACCATCTCGCGGCGCCACAGGAGGTGCAGCTCGTCGACGGCGAGCGGCGACGGCAGCCGGAACACGAGGCCGCGGCACGAGCCGCCGCGGTCGAGGCCGAGCACCAGCCCCGGCAGCTCGGGCGTGCCGCGCGAAGCGAGCGACTTGAGGCAGAACCGCCGGTGCAGGCCGCGCACCGTGCCGCGCGCGGTCTCGGCGATCGGGAACAGCGGATTCCAGAGGAGCGATCCGTAGCCGAACACCCACCACCCGGCGCCCTTGGGCTTCCGCGCCAGCGTCGCCATCAGCGACCTGGACAGCTCCTCGGGTGTCAGCGCCGCGCGGCGCGTCGCCTTGGCGTACAGCGCGCCCATCCGGTTCTGCTCGAGGTCGCGCCGCGAAAGCGTCATTCGAACGTGGCCGGATCGCGAAGCTGGCGTTTGAGCGCCACTTTGGCGCGCCGGCGGAGGGCAGGCTCGCTCGGGCCGTGCGCACCGCCCTTGCGCATGAGCGGCGAGCGCGCGACCGGATTGCGCGGGGCAATGGGGGGATGCAACTTGGCTCGCTTCACGGCAGTCCTCGGAACGGCAATCGCGCCTCGATCCATGCCGCTACCGACAACAACGCGTCGTCGTTGCCGGCCGTTGACGCAAGTTGCATGCCCAGCGGCAGCCGGTTCGAGGCGAGGCCGATCGGCAGCGCGATCGCCGGGTAGCCGAGCAGCGACCACAGCGTGCAGCACGACGGGTCACCGGTGGTGTCGAGGCGCGCCGGCGCGGTGCCCGGTGCCGGTGGCGACGCGACCGCGTCGAACTGCGACACCCAGTCGAGCGCGACGGCACGCATTGCCTCGCGCGAGGCGCTTGCGCGCTGCCATTCGCGCGCGTCGATCGCAGCGCCTTCGTCGAGCGCGCGCGCGAGCGTCGGCGACAACCGATGCCGGTCGAGGTGCGCGAGGGTGCGCGCGCCTTCGTTCAGCATCAGCGCGCGGTGCACGGCGGGCGCGTCGGCGAGCGCGTCGGGCAGCGCGACCGGCACGATCGTCGCGCCGGCGAGGCGCAGCCGCGACGCCGTCGCGTCGAGCGCCGCGGCGGCTTCGACGTCGATGGCGGTCCACGGAAAGCGCTCGAGCCACGCGATGCGCGGCGGCCGCGCGCGCGTGACGATCGATGGCGCGATGCATCCGCCCCGCGCGAGCGCGCTCGCAAGGCGCGCCGCGTCGTCGACGCCGCGGGTGAACGTGCCGACGGTGTCGAGCGTGTCGCTGAACACGCACATGCCGTCGCGATCGATCGCGCCGAGCGTCGGCTTGAAGCCGACCACGCCGCAGAACGCCGCTGGCCGGATTACCGAGCCATTGGTCTGCGTGCCGACCGCCGCCGGCACGTGGCGCGCCGCGACGGCGGCCGCCGATCCCGACGACGAGCCGCCAGGCGTGTGCGCGAGATTCCACGGATTGCGCGTCGGCGACGGCTGCATGAACGCGAATTCGGTCGTCGCCGTCTTGCCGAACACGTAGCCGCCGGCGTCGTGCAGCCGGCGAACGACGGCGGCGTCTTCGGGCTCGCGATGGCCGGCGAAGATCGGCGAGCCGTATTGCGTCGGCAGGCCGGCGGTGGCGATGATGTCCTTGATGCCGACCGGCATCCCGTGCAGCGGCCCCTGGGCCGACGGATGCGCGAGATCGGCGCGCGCCGCCGCGGCCGCGATGTGCGAAGCGTCGAGGCAGGCCCACGCGTGCAGCGCGGCCTCGCCGCCCTGCGCGTGCGCGACGAGCCATGCCGCATAGGCCGACGGCTTGAG
>JAICUU010000158.1 GCA_025935675.1 Burkholderiales bacterium | reverse complement strand
TCGACGGCGCGCGGCCGCGTCACGGCATCGATGCGATCGCTGGAAAGTGTCGTCATGTCGGGTCTCCTCGAGGGCGGCGCGGGGCCCGCCGCCTGGTGATGGGGCGGCTCGCGACCGCCGATCCGATGCATATGGGGGCGGCAAGCGCGTGCGGAAGCCCCTCGCGATCGCGGTCGCGCTGGCGATGGCGGCCGCGCAAGCGATGCGGTGCGCGGGCCGGCAGGCGCCGCGCGTTGCGCTCGGCGCGCAGGCGCGGCCGGCGGACGCGGCGTATCCGCGCTCAGCGCGCGGCGGCGCGCCGGCCGGCCGCGGCATCCAGCAGCTCGTCGACGATCGTCAGGAACCCGGCGACCACGCGTGTGTGGCGCCGCTCCTTCAGCGTGACGACGTGGGTGGTCGTGCGCACGTCGGCGCCGACGATGGCCAGCGTGCGCAGCCGCGGGTCGGGCACGAATTCGAATTCGGAGACGACGCCGATGCCAAGGCCGCGGATCACCGCCTCGCGCACCGCCTCGCGGCTGCCGACCTCGAGCGAGATCGTCGGCACGAGGCGGCACTTGCGCAACGCGTCCTCCAGCGCCTTGCGCGTCGTCGAGCCCTGCTCGCGCATCACCAGCGGCTCGGCGGCGAGCTCGGCGAGCCCGATGCGGGTCTTCGCCGCGAGCCGGTGGTCGCGCGGCACGAACACCACCACCGGGTGCGAGCGATACGGCACGAAGTGAAGCGCTGGATCGGACGCGAATTGCGCGAGCACGGCGACATCGGACGCGTAGGCCTTGAGGCCCTGCACCGTCGCCTCGGAATTGCCGACGTTGATCGTGACCTCGATGCCCGGGTAGCGCGCACGGAACGCCGCGATCATTTCCATGACGTGATACGGGCCGACGGCACCGATGCGCAGCTTGCCTGTGCGCAGCGCGCCGCTGTCCTTGAGGAGGTGCACGGCATCTTCCTCGAGCCCGAAGATCCGCTGCGCGATCGCGAAGAGCTCCCGGCCGGCGTCGGTGAGCTCGAGCCGATGGCCATGGCGATTCAGGAGCTCGACGCCATAGCTGTCCTCGAGCGCCCTCACCTGGCTCGTGACCGTCGGCTGGCTGACATGGAGCTGGCGCGCGCCCGCGGTGAAGCCGCCGTAGCGGGCCGCCGCGTAGAACGACCGCAGTTGCGCGAGCCTCATAGATGAAACCTATGATACGCCTAGAAAAATGTATTGGTTCAATGAGAGGGGCACGCCGATACTTTGCGGCGCCTTTGGCCCCAGGGCCGGCGATCGAAAGAGGCCCTCGTGGCAGCGCACGCTTCGTCGTGGACGTATCACAACCCGGTCGCAGTGACGTTCGGCGCCGGTTGCCTCGCGCAACTCGGCTCCCGCGTCGCCAAGCGGCAGGCGGTCGTCGTCACGTTTCCCGAAGCCGCCGGGCTCGGGCTGCACGAGCGCCTCGCGCGCATCCTCGGCGAGCGCCTGCGCGGCTTCGTCGCCGACATCGCGCCGAATCCCGACGTCGCCGAGCTGCGCGCGCTCTACGCCGACTTCTGGCGCGAGTACCGCGACTGCGAAACGGTCGTCGCCGTCGGCGGCGGCAGCGCGCTCGATACAGCGAAAGCGCTCGTCGTCGGCACTGCGGATGGCGAATTCACCGGCCTCGAGGCTTCGCTCGCGGCAGGCCGGAGCTACGTGCCGCACCACGCCAAGGCGCTGATCACGATCCCGACGACGGCCGGCACCGGCAGCGAGGTGACGCCGTGGGCGACCGTCTGGGATCGCGGCGCGCACCGCAAGTATTCGCTGCACCTGCGCGAGACGTGGCCCGAGGCGGCGCTCGTCGATCCCGACCTCACGATGACGCTGCCGGCGTCGGTGACGCTGCAAAGTGGCTTGGACGCGCTGTCGCACGCGCTCGAATCGATCTGGAACGTCAACGCCAACCCGGTCTCCGACGCGCTCGCCGTCAGCGCGGCGCGCGCGATGATGGCGACGCTGCCGGCGCTGATGCAGGACCTCGGCGATGCCGGGCTTCGCGCGCGGGCGTCGCAGGCCGCGCTGCAGGCGGGGCTCGCGTTCTCGAATACCAAGACCGCGCTCGCGCATTCGCTCTCGTACGAGATGACGCTGCGCTACGGGCTGCCGCACGGCATCGCCTGCTCGTTCACGCTGCCACTCGTGCTCGAGCGCGCGCGCGGCCGCGACGCCGCGCGCGACGCGACGCTCGCGCAGGTGTTCGACTGCCCGCTGGCCGACGCCGGCGACCGCCTGCGCGCGTTCCTCGAATCGCTCGGCGTCAGCCCGCGCTTCGAGGCGTACGGCGTCGACGCGAGCGAATCGACACGGATGATCGCCGACGCGCTCGAAGGGCCGCGCGGCAGGAACTTCATCGGCGCGTGACGGCGCAACCGGGCACGCGACCGCGGAGGCAAGGCAACCGGGCGCGGAGCCGGGAGGCAACCCGCGAGTGGTGGGGGCATACGAAGGCCGAAACGATACGGGCGCGAGTCCGACAACAGGAGGAGCAACGATGGACGCAGTGATGGGGGGTTCACCCGGAAGCGTTGCCAGCCAGGAGCGCAGCCGCAAGCTGGTCACGATCGCAAGCCTGCTGGGGACGACGGTCGAGTGGTACGACTTCTTCCTCTACGGCACGATGTCCGGGCTCGTCTTCAACAAGCTCTTTTTCCCGACCGGCAACGAGTTCGTGGCGATCGCCCTCGCCTACACGGTGTACGCGGTGGGCTTCGTGACGCGCCCGGTCGGCGGCATCCTGTTCGGCCACTTCGGCGACAAGATCGGCCGCAAGCCGCTGCTCGTGCTGACGCTGCTGATCATGGGCATCTCGACGTTCCTGATCGGCCTCATCCCGACGTATGCGTCGATCGGTATCGCCGCGCCGCTGCTGCTGCTGCTGCTGCGCCTGCTGCAGGGCATCGGCCTCGGCGGCGAATGGGGCGGCGCCGTGCTGATGTCGTTCGAGTACGCGCCGAAGGAGCGACGCGGCTTTTTCACGTGCTGGCCGCAGGTGGGCCTCGCGGTGGGGCTGTCGCTCGCGACCGCGGTCGTCGCGATCCTGACCAAGACGATGTCCGACGACGCGTTCATGGCGTGGGGCTGGCGTGCGGCGTTCATGGGCTCGATCGTGCTGGTCGCCATCGGCCTGTTCGTGCGCCTCAAGATCCTAGAGACGCCGGAGTTCGCCAGGATCAAGGACGCGCAGAAGATCTCCCACGTACCGGTCGCCGAGGTCGCCCGCGACTACAAGAAGAACGTGCTGCTGGGCTGGGGCGCGCGCTGGATCGACGGCGTGGTGTTCAACGTCTACGCGGTGTTCGCCATCGGGTACCTGACCGGCACGGTCAAGCTCGACAAGACCAGCGTGCTGACCAGCGTCTCGCTGGCGGCATTCATCCTGATCTTCACGATCCCGATCGCGTCCGCATGGTCGGACCGTGTCGGCCGGCGCGTCGCGTACGGCTGGTTCGCGCTGCTGTGCGGCCTCGCCGCGTTCCCGCTGTTCTGGATGATGCACTACAGCGGCAGCATGGTGCTCGCGGGCACGGCCATCGTGATCGGGCTCGGCGTCATCTACGCGCCGGTGTACGGGCCGGAGGCGGCGCTGTTCTGTGAGCTCTTCGACACCCGCGTCCGCTATACCGGCATCTCGGTCGTCTACCAGGTCTCGGGCATCATCTCGAGCTCCATCACGCCGCTCGTCGCGACCACGCTGCTGCACTACGGCGGAGGCCAGCCGTGGTGGATCGCCGCGTACATGTGCATGGTCGGCATCATCAGCGCGTCGTGCACGTTTGCGATGCGGCGCACGTTCTAGCGGCGGAATACGTCGCGCCCGGGATGGGGGCCAGGCGCGACAAATCGCGGCGATCTGCGCGATCGTCGTCTACAAGCGGCCCGGGCGCGTGCCCGGGCCTTTTTTTCCACCGGAAACAGGGAGTTGTGCCACGCAAATGGTTCAATGTCGGCGGAAATTACATTCCCTTGTACAGATGATGAACACAACAAGTATTTATTAATAGTTTCAATTACTTATATTGATGGCTCGCGGCTTGCTATGCAAGGTCCCAATCCCGTCCACCGGAGTGGCACCTTGAAAAATTTGACCCGCGTTGCCATCGCGGCCGCGTTTGCCGTGTCGACCTCGGCGCTGGCCGATTCGATCACGGTCACGTTCGACAACCCGATCTATGCGCACAGCTCGGACACGGTGTCGATCACGAGCTCGGCGGCGCCGCCGAATCCGTACCCCATCGCAAACCCGGGCGCCGGCGAATTCGGCTCGACCGTGGTGAACTACGTCAACACGGTTCCAGGCAATCTTTCCAGCGCGAGCTTCGTCGACAGCCAGAACGATTTCTTCCTCTATTGCTACGACCTGCTGCAGACGATCAGCCAGGGCGGAACCTACACGTACCAAGTCAACTATGGCGGTGCGCTGGGACGCACGCTCGACTTCCTCGGCGCGGTCAACTACGTGCTGAACGGCAACAGCAATACCTGGAGCGATCCGTATGCATGGCTGCACCCCGCGGACACGTCGGCGTCGGCCGCCATCCAGATCGGGATCTGGGAGAGCCTGTACGACGACCCGTCGAAGAACGGTGACGGGTTGTGGAGCCTGACCACCGGGCACTTCCAGGCGAGCGGGCTCAACGCCGGCACGTCGACCGACTTCACCCACTTCATTGGCGCCCTCGGCGCCGCCAACAGCGTCGCGCAGAACCAGACGATGGTGCTTGAAAGCCCCGATCACCAGGACCAGATCACGGGCTTTCGCCCGCCGCGCTTCGACACACCGGAACCCGGCACGCTCGCGCTGATCGCCACGGGACTGATCGCCGGCGGCATCGCGCGCCGCAAGCGCAACGGCTGAACGAACTCCAGAGTTGTACCGTGACGGCGTGCCTCGGCAACGGGGCACGCCGATTTTTTGGCGGGTCAGGAATCGGCGACGGCGGCGGCAGCCGCCTGCGCATTCGAGGGCGCCGCCGCGCGCGGCTCGTGCATAAACACGAGATCCGGCTTGATCTCGATGACGCGGCGCTCGCCGAACGACTTGTCGTCGATGATGCGGAACGCCTCGGTCAAAAGGCCCTCGATGTTCTGCCGGACCATCAGGAGCGGGAACGACAGCATGCTCGCGAACGGGTCGTAGTCGTAGCAGCCGAACGCGCAGCGCTCGAGCTCGGCCGCCGGAAGCGTCTTCAACACGCGCACCACGCCCTCGAGCGCGATCGTCGAGTTGATGAAGAGCGCGCGCGGCAACCCGCCGAGCCGGCGGTAGAGCGCGCGCACCGCGCCTTCCGCGCGATCGCCTTCGTAGCCGCAGGCGTCGACCTGCTCGGGCAACACCCTGCCGAAGCCTTGCGCGACCGCTTCGCAGAAGCCGTCGATGCGGCGGCGCGTCGCGTAGTCGCTGCCGATGCCGCCGACGAAATACGGCTTGTCGCGGCGACCGCGTCCCGTCGAGGTCGAGCGCGCGATCAGCGCCCGCGTGAGCTCGCGCGCGCCCCAGAAGTTGTCGCTGATGACGGACGAGCCGATCGAGCCGGGCAGGTCGACGTTGACATGCGCGACGCCGTGGCTGCGGCACACGCGGCCGACCGAGTCGGGATCGGTGGCGCCGCCGACGATCAGGTGCTCGATCCGGTACGAGATCAGCGTCTTCACCGTCTCGAGCTCGAGCGCGGGGTCGCGCAGCGTGCTGACGACGATCGGGTACCAGTGGCGCTCGCGCGCGAGCCGCTCGAACACCTGCGACATGCCGCTGAACACGCGGTTGTCGTGCATCGGGATGATCATGCCGATCAACCCCGAGCTGTTGGTGCGCAGCCCGCTGGCCTGGCGATTGACGCTGTACTTGTGCGCCTCCGCGAGCCGCTGCACGCGCATCGCCGTGGCCTCGGCGATGCGCCGCTCCTTCCAGTTGCCGTTGAGCACGGCGCTGACCGTCGACGCGGATACCTTGGCGAGCTCGGCGAGGTCGTAGATCGTCGACTTGTGCTTTTTCATTTCCGGGTCACCACGGGTCAACCTATGGCCGCGGCCGTTGCATTCGCGAACGCATCGGTGGCACAATCGATTGCGCACCGCATTGCGCACGGTATCGTCGCGCATCGGCGTCGTCAAGCGCAACCACCTGGAGCGAAGCCCGCATGTCCAACGCCGACGCCACGCCCGACGGCCGCTTCGAGGGCCGCATCGGCACCACGTGGCAAACCTCGACGCCGTGGTGGCCGAGCCCTGCCCTGCCACGCGAGGGCGCGCCCAACGTCGTGGTCGTGCTGTTCGACGACGTCGGCTTCGGCAGCTTCGGCTGCTACGGTGCCGAGATCGAAACGCCGACGATCGATGCACTCGCGTCGCAGGGATTGCGCTACAACGCGTTCCACGTGACGCCGCTGTGCTCGCCGACGCGCGCCGCGCTCATCACGGGGCGTAACCATCACAGCGTCGGCATGGCGTTCCTCGCCAACGCCGACAGCGGCTTTCCCAATGCGCGCGGCCACGTCGGCCACGATGCCGCCACCGTCGCCGAGCTGCTGCGCGACGCCGGCTACAGCACGATGTGCGTCGGCAAGTGGCATCTCGCGCCGATCGACGCCACCAGCGCCGCGGGCCCTTACGACCAGTGGCCGCTGGCGCGCGGCTTCGATCGCTACTACGGCTTCCTCGACGCGCTCACCGACCACTTCTACCCCGACCTCGTTTACGACAATCACCGCGTCGACCCGCCGAAGTCGCCCGAGGACGGCTATCACCTGACGACGGACCTCATCGATCACGCGATCGGCTTCCTGCGCGACCAGGCCTCGACGGCCAGCCCGCGACCGTTCTTCCTGTACGTCCCTCTCGGCACCGCGCATTGCCCGCACCAGGCGCCACAGGCTTTTCTCGACAAGTATCGCGGGCGCTACGATGAGGGCTGGGACCGCATCCGCGAGACGCGTCACCGCCGGCAGCTCGAGATGGGCATCATCCCGCCGGGCACGAGGCTCGCGCCGCGCAACGACGACGTGGCGCCGTGGGACAGCCTGCCGGGCGACGAGCGCCGCGTCGCGGCGCGCCTGCAGGAAGCGTTCGCGGCCATGGTGGATCACGCCGACAGCGAGCTCGGCCGGCTCGTCGCGGAATTGAAGGCGCAGGGACGCTTCGACGACACGCTGTTCATCGTGATGGCCGACAACGGCGCGAGCCAGGAAGGCGGCGCCGGCGGCTCGACCAACATCGTCGCGTACGAGAACGGCAACCAGCCCGACCTCGCGTTCAACCTCGCGCGCCTCGACAGCATCGGCGGCCCGCGCAGCCAGACCAACTACCCGAAAGGGTGGGCGATGGCGGGCAACACGCCGCTCAAGCGCTACAAGCAGAACACCCACGCCGGCGGCGTTCGCGCGCCGCTCGTCGTCGCGTGGCCGCGGGGCATCGCCGCGCGCGGCGAGGTGCGCGCGCAGTTCCATCATGCGATCGACATCGCGCCGACGATCCTCGACCTCGCCGGCATCGAAGCGCCGCGCGTGCGCGCCGGCATCCCGCAGCTGCCGTTGCACGGGGTCAGCATGCGCTACTCGTTCACCGACGCGGCCGCGCCGACGCGACATCCCACGCAGTATTTCGAGATGTTCTCGCATCGCGCGATCGTGCACGACGGCTGGAAGGCGGTGGCGTTCCACCATCGCGGGCAATCGTACGAGAACGACCGCTGGGAGCTGTACCGGCTCGACACCGATTTTTCGGAGTGCGACGACCTCGCGGCGACGCATCCCGAGATCGTCGCGCGGCTCGAGGCGCAGTGGTGGGTGGAGGCGGGGCGCTACGGCGTGCTGCCGCTCGACGACCGCGGCTTCACCGAGCGCGCATTCCGCTACCAGCGACCCGGCTCGCCGCGGTTGCGCACGCGGATGTCGCTCTACCCCGGCATGAGCCGCATCCCG
>JAICUU010000360.1 GCA_025935675.1 Burkholderiales bacterium | reverse complement strand
TTGCGCGCGCGCCTGCGCCTCGGCGATCCGGTCCGAGGTGACCGGGTGCGAGCGCAGGTAGCTCGGCGCGCCCGAATCCGAGAAGCGCGTCGCATCCTGCATGCGCTTCATGAACGACGCCATCGCGTTGGGATCGAAGCCGGCGGCGACCATGCGCTGGAAGCCGATGCGGTCGGCCTCGTACTCGTGCGCGCGGGTGAAGTTGAGCTGCTGCTGGATCGACAGCGCCTGCGCCGACGCGATCGCCGCCTGCGCGGCTTGTCCGCCCGAGTTGCCTCCGGCCTTGGCGGCGAGGATGGCGACGGCGAGCGCGCCGAGCTGCATCAGCATCGTGTCCTTCTGCGAAGCGATCATCCGCGCGATGTGATGCTGGGTCACGTGCGAGATTTCGTGGCCGAGCACGCTCGCGAGCTCCGATTCGGTTTGCGTCAGCAGGATCAAGCCGGTGTTGACGCCGACGAACCCGCCGGGCAGCGCGAACGCGTTGATTTCCTTGTCGTTGACCGCGAAGAACTGGAAATCCATCCGCGCGTCGGGCACCGCCGCGACGAGGCGCTGGCCGAGGTCGTTCAGGTAATCGTTGACCTCGGGATCGTCCATGATCGCGCCGCGCATCCGCGCCTGGTGGATCACCGCCTCGCCGAGCTTGCGTTCCTGCGCGGGCGAGAGGTCGACCTGCGACGAGTCGCCGAGCTCGGGCAGCGCGCTCGAGACGGGCGGCAGCGGCGGGGGGAGGTTGGGCGCCGGCGGCAGGCTGCCGGAGAACACCGACTGCGCATGCACGGCGCCCGGCAGCGGCGCCAGCACGACGGCAACCGCCAGCGCCGCGGCAACGGCGCGGCGCGCGCGCGTGCGGCGGGCCGTTTGCGCGCGACAACCCGGCGTGGGCTCGATCGTGGATTCGCTCGTCGACATGCGGATGGCGCTCGCGCGTCGGTCCTCCGTGGCAGGGCTGCCGTGCACGGTGCTGGTGCTAAGATGCCGCAACGGCTTCGCGAGTTCAACGCGGGGCCGGTGAGCCTCGGCCATCGCCTCCCGAAACATGCCCCGCAAGACGACGACCGCGCGCAAGGCGCCAGCGACGGCGCATTTTACGCACTTCGACGAGGGCGGCGCGGCGCGGATGGTCGACGTCGGCGCGAAGGACGTCACGCACCGGATCGCGCGTGCCGGCGGGTCGATCGCGATGCAGCCGGCGACGCTCGCGGCGATCGCCGCCGGCACCGCGAAGAAGGGCGACGTGCTCGGCGTGGCGCGCATCGCCGCGATCATGGCGGCGAAGCGCGCGTCCGACCTCATCCCGCTGTGCCATCCATTGTCGCTGACGCGGGTCGGCGTCGATTTTGCGCTCGACCGCGATCGCCATGCGGTGACGATCGAAGTGACCTGCGAGACGCGCGACCGCACCGGCGTCGAGATGGAGGCGATGGCGGCCGTCGCCGCGGGCCTATTGACGATCTACGACATGTGCAAGTCGGCCGACCGCGGTATGCGGATCGGCGACATCGCGCTCATCGATAAATCGGGCGGCAAGAGCGGGACCTACGTCGCCGCGCCGCGCGCGAAGCCTTAGCGTCAGAGCTGGATTCCCGCATGCGCGGGAATGACGATGCAATGCGTGCGTCCATCGCGCAGGCAATCTCCCCAGCGCGAAACTCGACTCGCGGCTACCAGTTCCACATCGTGCCGTCCTCGAGGCGGTTGACCGGCAGCGCCGCCGCCTTGTACGGATAGCGCGCGGCAAGCGTCTCGTCGATGTCGACGCCGTGGCCCGGGACGTCGCCCGGGTAGAGGAAGCCGCGCTCGAACGTGTACGCGTGCGGGAACACGGCGTCGGTCTCGTCGGTATGGCGCATGTACTCCTGCACGCCGAAGTTGGCGACCGAGATGTCGAAGTGCAGCGCCGCGCCCATGCACACCGGCGAGAGGTCGGTCGCGCCGTGGCAGCCGGTGCGCACGTGATGCAACTCGGCGAGGCTCGCGATGCGGCGCAAGTGCGTGATGCCGCCCGCGTGGACGACGGTCGCACGGATGTAGTCGATGAGCTCCTCGGCGATCAGCGTCCGGCAATCGTGGATGCTGTTGAACACCTCGCCGATCGCGATCGGCGTCACCGTGTGCGCGCGGATCGTGCGGAAGCTCTCCTGGTTCTCCGCGGGCGTCGGATCCTCCATCCAGAACAGCCGGTACGGCTCGAGCGCGCGGCCGAGCCGCGCCGCCTCGATCGGCGTCAGCCGATGATGGACGTCGTGCAGAAGATGATGGTCGAAGCCGTAGCGCGTGCGCAACGCGTCGAAGAGCTTGGGCGCGAAATCGAGGTAGCGCGTCGTCGACCAGATGT
>JAICUU010000240.1 GCA_025935675.1 Burkholderiales bacterium | reverse complement strand
TGCTGCCGATGGAGGGCTGCGCGTATCCGGTGCGACGGATGACCGCTGCCACCGTGCATCCGTACCACCGCGACGCGCTCGGCATCGCCGGCGACGACGTCGTCATCGGCGCGTTCGTGACGCCGCTCAAGCTGTCGCGACGGACGACGGCATTGTGGCGCGAAATCCTCGAGCGCATCCCGCTCGCGAGGCTCGCGTTCTCGCCCAATGCCGACTGGCTGCGCGACACCTATCCCGCGATCCTCGCGGCCGCAGGGATTGATCCTGCGCGGTCGATCGTGCTGCCGCAAGGCGCCGACGAGGCGGCCAACCTCGCGCGCTACGCGCTCGTCGACTTCGTGCTCGACCCGATGCCCTTCGGCAACGTCAACGGCACGATCGAGCCGCTCAACATGGGCGTGCCGGTGGTGACGCTGGTCGGCCAGACGCACGGCGAGCGCACCGGCTACAGCATCCTGTCGCACGTCGGCGAGACGCGGACCGTCGCGACGAGCGGCAAGGAGTATGTCGACATTGCCGTACGCCTCGCCACCGATCGAGACTTCGCGCGAGAAGTGCGCGCGTCGTTGCGCGCGCGGATGTCGGACCCGGCGGTGGTCGATCCGCGGGTCTACGTGCGCAACCTCGAGAACGCTTACGACGCGGCGCTCGCCGCGCGTGGCGGCGAGGCACCGGGTGATGGCGACGGGCACGCCCGCTGACGCGCTCGCCGGCGCGGCGGCGCGGCTTCAGCAGGGCGATGCCGGCGCGGCGCGATCGATGCTGAGCACGCTGCTCGCGGACGCGGGTCTCGCCTCGATGACGCAGGTCGCGGCATTGCGCTTGCGCTCGCGCGCGGCCGAGGCGCAGGGCGACCTCGTATCGGCGCTCGACGATCTCGAGTGCGTCGCGGCGCTCGTGCCCACCGATGCGAAAGCCTGGTCGGAGCTCGGCGTCGTCCGCGGCATCGCCGGCGATCGCGTGCGCGCCGTCGATGCGCTACGCCGCGCACTGGTGCTGGACGCGAACGACGCGCGCACCTGGAACAACCTCGGCAGCACGCTGTGGGAGGCGGGCTCGCAGGCCGAGGCGATCGACGCGTTCGTGCACGCAACGCGACTCGCGCCCGACTATGCGCATGCGTTCGGGAACCTGGGCTCGGCGCTGTCGGACGCCGGGCGCGCGAGCGAGGCGGCCGACGCGCTCGAGCGGGCGATCGCGCTCGATCCGGCGAACGTCACGGCGCTGGCGAAGCTCGCGTCGCTGCGCCGCAATGGGGATCGCCTGCCCGAGGCGATCGATCTCTACATGCGCGCGGTGCGACAGTCGCCCGCGAACGCGGATTTGTGCGTCCAGCTCGGCCGCGCGATGGCCGATGCCGACGACCTCGACGGCGCGCGGCGCGTATTCGCCGAGGCGGTGCGCCGCGATGCCACGCTGCTGAGGGCGCGCATCGGTGCGCAGCTGATGCTGCCCAACGTCGGCGCCGATGCGGCCGACATCTCACGCTCGCGTGCGCGCTATGCGGAGGGGCTTGCCGCGCTCGCGCGCGAGCTCCCGCAGGCATCGGCGCCGCTCGACGCCGATGCGCGCCTCGATGCGCTGCGCTGGAGCAATTTCCTGCTCGCGTACCAGGGCGAGGACGACCGCACGCTGCAGGTCGCGTACGGGACATTGGTCGCCTCGCTGGTCGACGCGGCGCGCGTGCCCGCGCGGCCGCGCGGCACGCGCGGGACTCGCAATCGCATCGGCTTCGTGTCGTCGTTCTTTCGCGACGGCACAGTGGGCCGCTATTTCGCGAGCTGGATCACCGGTCTCGATCGTGCGCGCTTCGAGATCGTGCTCTACGACCTGCGTCCCTCCGCCGATCCGCTCGCGACCGCGTTGCGCGCGGCGGTGGACGTGACGCGCGCGCTGCCGGCGCGGATGCCGAGCGCGGTGGCCCGCGCGATCGCCGCCGATGCGCCCGACGTGCTCGTGTACCCGGAGCTCGGCATGGACGCGACGACCTTCGCGCTGGCCTCGCAACGCCTTGCGCCGCTGCAATGCGCCGGCTGGGGTCATCCGGTGACGACCGGCCATGCCGCGATCGACGTTTTCTTCTCGAGCGACGCGATGGAGCCGCCGGATGGCGCCTCGCATTACTCCGAAGCGCTCGTGCGCCTGCCGGGCATCGGCACGAGCTACCGGATGCCGCAAGCGACCATTACGGCGACCCGCGCCGAGCTCGGCCTGCCCGCCGACCGCACGCTTTTCCTGTGCCCGCAGTCGGTATTCAAGATCCATCCCGACGACGACGCGCTATTTGCCGCGGTGCTCGCCGAGAACCCGAATGCGATGCTGGTGCAGTTCGCGGAGCCCAATCCATTCACGTCGGCGCGCTACCGCGCGCGTCTTTCACGGGCCCTCGAGGTCGCCCGCGTCGACTTCGGCGCCCGCGTGATCTACCTGCCGCCGATGAGGCACGACCGCTACCTTGCCGTCAATGCGGTGTGCGATGCGATGCTCGATACCTCGCGCTGGTCGGGCGGCAACACGTCGCTCGATGCGATCGCGGCGGGGCTGCCGATCGTCGCGCGGCCCGGGCGCTTCATGCGCGCGCGGCAGAGCGCCGGGATGTTGCGCCTCATGGGTATCGACGAACTCGTCGCCGGTGACGACGCCGGCTATCGCGCGATCGCCGCGCGCATCGCGCGGGACCGCGCGTGGCGCGATGCGCAGTCGGCCGCGATCACGGCCCATCGCGCGCGGCTCTTCGACGACGCGACGCCGGTGGTCGCGTTCGCGGAGGCTATCACCGCACGTCTTCCCGAGGCGCGGTCTCGCTTCGACTGAGCACGCGGCCGGGCAGGTCGCGCCGCGCCAGCGCGGACGCGACCGCCGCGACCGGCGACTGCCAGTCGCCTGCGGCAGGCTGCCGGTAGAGGCGCGCGCATGGATACCATGCCGTCGTCGCCGCGCGCGTGCCCCACCGCCAATCGGCGGCGTACGGCAGCAGCAGGCACAGCGGCACGTCGAGCGCACCGGCGAGGTGGGCGTTGCTGGTGTCGACGCTGACGACGACATCGAGCGCGCTGACGAGCGCCGCCTTGTCGTCGAAGTCGTGGCGGGCGTCGAGCTCGATCAGGCGCGACGCCTCGGGCACGCGCGCCACCTCGTCCTCGCCGTCGACGTGCTGCAGCGAATACCAGGCGACGCCGTCGAGCGCGAGCAGCGGCGCGAGGCGCGCGAGCGCGATCGAGCGACGCCGGTCGTTGGCGTGGTGGCGATTGCCGGCCCATGACAGCCCGGCGTGCAAGCGCGCCGGCCGCGTGCGCACGATCGACCGCCAATGCGCGATGCGCACGGGATCTGCAACGAGATAGGGCGACGCGCGCGCGACCGACGCCGCGTCGAGTCCGAGCGCTGCCCCGACCGACAACAGCGGCAGCTCGAAATCGGCCGCGGGCACGGGCGCGCTCATGGCGACGCTCGCGGCGACGCCCGGCGCGCTTGCGCACAGCGCGACGAGCGGATCGGGCACCTGCACGATCACGCGCGCGCCGCGCGCGGCGAAGTCCTGCGCGTAGCGGATGAACTGCAGCGCGTCGCCGAGCCCCTGCTCGGCGCGCAGGAGCAGGGTGCGGCCTTCGAGCGGCTGACCGGCGTAGCGCGGATGGACCGCGCGCCAGGGCGCGCCGCCGAGCGCCGCGAGCTCGAGGCGCGCGTCGTACTCGCGCCAGCCTTCCGTGTAGTCGCCGCGCGCGAGCAGCGCGATGGCGAGATTCCAGCGCGCTTCGGCGAAATCGGGCTTTACCGCGAGCGCGCGCCGGTAGGCATCGAGCGCCGCGTCGAGGTCGTTGCGCTGCGCGAGCGCGAGCCCGAGGTTGTTGAGCGCGGTCACGTGATCGGGGCGGCGCGCGAGCGCGTCGCGAAACGCGCCGACCGCGTCGTCGATGCGGTCGAGCGCCGTGTACAGGAGTCCGGCGTTGTTGTGGAACTCGGCCTCCTGCGGCATGCGCGCGCGCGAGCGCTCGATGAGCGACAGCGCGTCGGCGAAGCGCCCGCGCTGGTAATGCGCGACGCCAAGAAAGTGCATCGCGGTCGGCGCGTCGGGGTCGATGGCGAGCGCAGCGCGGTAGTCGCGGATCGCCTCGTCCAGCGCGCCGCGCCGATGCGCGGCGAGCGCGCGTGCGGTGAGGGCATCGACCGTCGCAGGCGCTTCGACGGACCGCGCCGCGTCGACGGGTGTCGCGCCAGCTGTGGACCGCGCACCCGCTGACGCGGTGGGATCGCCTTTTTCAGGCCTCGGAGCGGCGCTCGCAGCGGTCGTGGCGGCGCGCGCGCCGGTCGAAGGGACGTTCGCGGCGATCGATGCGGCATCGCTGGCGGCCGGCGAGACGCGTGGGGTCACGGGAGCGACGTTTCCGGCGTTCACAGCGGTGTTCGTGCCCGGGCCGCCATCGCCGCGCCCATGGCAATGCTTGAACCGCTTGCCGCTGCCACACGGGCATGGATCGTTGCGCCCGACGCCGGCGTAAGGAGTGTCGCGCTGCGCCGCCTCGGCAAGCGCGGCCGTCGCTTCCGCATTCCCGGGAATCGCCGCGAGCATTCGCTGCGCCAGCGCGGTCACGGCGGGCCATTGGCGCAGCGCACGCGCATTGCGCAAGAGCTGCCCACATTGCGGCGAGCGCGCGACGTCGTCGGAGAACTGCGCCGCGAGCGCCGCGACTTCGGCGGCGGGCAGCACGCGCGCGAAGTTGTAGAGGCCGTGGAACCCGAACGTATTCGGCGCGGCGTGCGCGACCTCGAAGGAAAAGCGGTCGGCGAGCGCCGCGGTGCCGAAGCGGATGCCGTGGTCGCGCTCGAGGAGCGGGCGGAACGTGCGCGCGAGGAGCTCGTCCTCGGCGGCCTCGCCCTCGATCCGCGGATCGGCGAGCGCCTCGATCAGTCGCCGCGAGCGCAGCGAGAATCC
>JAICUU010000406.1 GCA_025935675.1 Burkholderiales bacterium | reverse complement strand
TCTACATCCCGCCGTACGTCCCGCATCAGGAGATCAACGCCAGCGACGACGAGCCGCTGTCGTGCGTGCTGTGTCGCTCCGGTCAGGAGCCGGTCGTGGTCAACCTCGACCTGCCCAATGTCGAGCCCAATCCCGAAGAGGTGCATTGGGTCGACAACATCCACCCCGAGCCCGAGGGCAAGAAACCGGCACGCGAGTGCTAGCCAACGTCATTCCCGCGGAAGCGGGAATCCAGTCGTGACATCACGTCCGCAGCGCCGTCATTCCCGCGAAGGCGGGAATCCAGTCGTGACGTCACGTCCGCAGCGTCAAGGCTGCATCCCCGCTTTCGCGGGGATGACGAGGGCGTCGCGGGGATGACGAGGGCGTCGCGGGGATGACGAGGGCGTCGCGGGGATGACGAGGACGATTCGCCCGACCGATGCGCTTTCCCGGCTTGCCCCGATCAGGCGAGCATCGTCTCGGGAACGCTGCGCTCGACCTTGCGCAATTCGTCACCGAGATAGCGCGCGATCGCGCGCATGCCGGACTTGCCGGCGGCGCGCTCGGCGTCGGGGTTGTAGTTGGTGTTGGTGTTGACGTCGTACGTCCAGAGCTCGCCTTCGCGATCGGTGATGAACTCGATGCCGGCGATGCCGATGCCGTTGTCGGCGATGAAGCGCCGGTAGCGCTCGACGATCGGGTGCGAGAAGTTGTCGACGATCGAGAAGCGGGGCGCCGCCGGCGCGCTCGCGGGCGACGCGATCGTCGTGGCCGCCGCCGACTCGCCGACCGGGCAGAAGGCATCCCCCACCTGGCAGACGTCCGCCGGGCAGAGCTCGAAGCCGAGCGACGTGTCGACGCGCACCGCGTACAGGAAGCGGCCGCCGACGAACTCGACGCGCGTGATGAACGGCTGCGGCGCGGCGATGTATTCCTGCACCAGCGTGATGCCGTCGACCGACGGCTCGAACGCGTCGCTCGCGACATGCGCTTCCAGCGCGGCGACGCTGTCGAACAGCTTGACGCCGAGGCCCTTGCCGGCGCGATTGTGCTTGGTGATGAAGCGGCCGGAAAAGCCGCGTGCCGCGGCCACCAGCGAAGCCTTCGACACCGCCGCGACGGTACGCGGCGTGCGGATGCCGCAGCGCGCGAGCGCCTCGTACTGCCTCACCTTGCTGATCTCGAGGTCGAGGGCGCGCGAATCGTTGACGACGCGGCGGCCGTGCGAGCCGAGCCACGCGAGAATGCTCGCCGTGAGCTCGGGCGCGTAGCGATGCCCGCGCGTGTGCGACGACGCGCTCATCCGGTTGTAGAACACGCCCTGCGGCGGCTCGGCGCCGAGGTCGAGCAGGCCGTCGTCGACGAACCACTCGGCGAACGGCACGCCGATCTCGTCGAACGCGACGCGCAGCGGCTCGACCCAGGCGTCGTTCTCATGGAGTACGTAAACCTTGGACATTCACGACCTTCGAGGCGCGCCCCAACGGGCGCCGACAAGTCGAGGGTAAGGGCACCTCGCGCGATGACCAAGGAACTTCGGGTTACAAGCTTGTAACCGGCCTCGCG
>JAICUU010000307.1 GCA_025935675.1 Burkholderiales bacterium | reverse complement strand
GCGACGCGCGAAGGCATCGGCAACGCCTTCGTGCTGGAATCGCTGGGCGGCGTGCAGCTCAAGGGCAAGGCGAGCGCCGTGGAGGTGTACGCCGTCACGCTGTAGCCAGGCCCTCGTTTGTCATCGCCGACGCGGCGTTGGACCTCGTGGCCACTCCGTCTGCCGGCACTTCGAGCGGCTATCGATCGTCGAACGCGCGGTGGACTGCGCCACGATCCGCGCGCCGAAGCGTGTGTTCCAAATGCTCACCCCGTGCTTGCTCCGCGGCTGTCCACTGTCCACGTTCGAGGCACTGCATGCGCAGCGCCGAGGGTGTCGTCTGGAAGCGGCGCTTGAAGCGCCGATTGAAATACGACAGGTCGCCGAAGCCCGCCTCGACGGCGATCGCCGTCACCGACCAGGAAGCGTAGCGCGGACTCGCGAGCATGCCGCGCGCCACATCCAGCCGGCGCTCGAGCGCGAACAAGGAAAACGTCGTACCGGTCCGCTCGAACAGGATTTGCACATAGCGCGGCGAAATGCCGTGCCGCAGCGCGAGTTCTTCGAGCGTGAGCGCCGGATGGCGAATGACGTCCGCGGTCAGGGCATCGAGGCGCGCCGCGCGCAGTCCGCGCTGCGCGGCGATCGGCCTCGCGTCATCGGAGGTGCCAATCGCCAGCGCGATCAAATCGTAGACGTGCGACGTGGCGAGTCGTCCGAGGCGGGGGTCGGCGATCCGCTCCGGCATGCCCATCACGTACGCGCGCAACAGCGACAACGCCTGCGAGTCGCGCGAAATGCGCAGCGCGGCGGCCCTGCCGGCATCGCCGACCAGTGTCGCGATCGCCGCGAATGGCACGCGAACCGCCACGTAGCTGGCCGCGACGAGTTGCAGCACCGCGGGCTCGCGATAGACGAGCAGGATGCCATCGCCGGATCGCGGCACCCCCCGGCGGCGACCCTGCTCGAGTGCCATGTGGCCGGCGGTCTTCATCATCAGGCAGATCGAGTCCTCGCCGTCGGCGAGCATCGGCGCCGGGCGCATCACCCGGGCGGTCAGCGGCGAGAGCATCCTCGCGCGGCGCAAGCCCGGCGCCTGGTGAACCTCCATGTCCACGGATTGCCCGGGCTCCGCATCGATCGCAAGACGGATCGACTGGCCGAAGTGATCGCGCAATGCCGGCAACCGCATTTGCGTGGGAAGCCCCCGCGTCGAGAAACGCGAGGACGCGTACACATTGCGCTCGATGGTCGTCATGGGCCGCTCCGCAACGTCATCATGGCCGCCGCGAGTGTGCATCGCCGCAGCTCCGATGTCCATCCGGGCATGACGTCCCGGCAATTGCGTCGTAGTCCTGCGTGCAGTTCGCGCCAGTCCAAGACGCCCGGCTGAGGCCGTCCGACAATCGGAGCGTCTTCCACCCCGGGGATCGAACACATGCGCAAGTCCATGTTGGCCATAATCACCGCCATCGCAGTCCTGGTTTGCATCCATTCGCCCGCGGCGCAGCAGACGCCACCGGCGGCGGCGTCAGGCATCAAGCGCACGCCGTTGCAACGCTTCGACGTGCCCGGCACCGCCTACGAGACCGTGATCGGCATCGCGGAGATCGCGCCCAATGTCGCGATCGGTCGTCACACCCATCCGGGCCCAGAGTCCGGCTATGTGATGCGCGGCTCCTTCGAGCTGCTGATCGACGGCGAGCCGCCGCGGCCGATGAAGGCCGGCGATTCGTACAAGGTGCCGCCCAGCACCGCGCACGACGCCAAATCGGGCGGGGATGGCGCGACGGTGATCGCGACATACGTCGTCGAAAAGGGCAAGCCGCTGTCCAGCGCCGCCCCTTGAGCGGGCGTGCCATGCGGGACCTCAGATCAGGCCGCGCTCGGCGAATGACAGCACCGTCGGGCCGGCGACGACGAAGTGGTCCAGTGTACGCACGTCGACCAGCATAAGCGCCGACTTGAGCGACTGTGTCAGGAGCTCATCGGCGCGCGAAGGCTCGGCGACGCCCGACGGATGGTTGTGCGCGAAGATCACCGCGGCAGCGTTGTAGCCCAGCGCCGCCTTGACGACCTCGCGCGGGAACACGCTGGTCTGCGACAGCGTGCCCCGAAAAAGCTCGTCGGCGGCGATCAGCCGGTGCTGCGTGTCGAGAAACAGCGTGGCGAACACCTCCACCGGGCGCGACGCCAGCGTAAGGCGCAGGTAGTCACGCACCGCATCGGGCGACGACAGCGCGTCGCCGCGCGCCATCTGCTCGTGCAGCGCGCGGCGCAGCATTTCGACGGCCGCGCGCAGTTGCGCCGCCTTCGCGGGGCCGATGCCGGGGATTTCCGCGACGTCGGCAACGTCGGCGGCGGCGAGTCCCGCGAGTCCGGCGAAGCGTTCGACGGCGGCGCGTGCGACGTCTTGCACCGCGTGACCGCGCACGCCCGAGCGCAGCATCACCGCGACGAGCTCGACGTCGGTGAGGGCGGCGGCGCCGCGCGCGAGCAGGCGTTCGCGCGGTAGTTCGTGCTGCGTGGCGGCAGGGATGCGCATGGATCGATCGCACGGGAGGAAAGCGCGATGAAACCGCATGGCGGCCCGGTGCGGCGATCGGTCGAATGGATGACGTTTTGGTCGTTGCTGGCGAGACGCGACTGGGGGATTCGCCATTGCAAACGTCAATGCTGGATTCCCGCTTGCGCGGGAATGACAGGGGGGACGGGGACGGACCTCGTCAGACCACGCGGCGCAGCGGCGCGGCGTCGCGGCTGCCGCGCACCCAGGGCGACGAGCGCATCCACGGCGCCACGTCGGCCACCGCGAGCGGTCGCGCCATCAGGTAGCCCTGCACGCGGTCGCAGCCGAGCGCGCGCAGGCGGTCGAGCGTCGCCTCGTCCTCGACGCCCTCGGCGACGACCGTAAGGCCGAGGTTGTGCGCGAGGTCGATCGTCGAGCGCACGATCACGGCGTCGTCGCTGTTGTGCGCCATGCCGACGATGAAGCTCTTGTCGATCTTGAGCTCGTGCACCGGCAGGCGCCGCAGGTACGCGAGCGACGAGTAGCCGGTGCCGTAGTCGTCGATCGCCAACCGGCAGCCGAGGTCGTGCAGCCGCTGCAGGTTCTCGAGCGCGTTGTCCGGGTCGTCGAGGATCGCGCTCTCGGTGAGCTCGAGCGTGATCCAGCTCGACGCGCAGCCGTGCTTC
>JAICUU010000390.1 GCA_025935675.1 Burkholderiales bacterium | reverse complement strand
TCGGTCGCGCGCGGCTACGACGTCACCGGCTACACGCTGTGCTGCTTCGGCGGCGCCGGCGGCCAGCACGCCTGCGCCGTCGCCGACGCGCTCGGCATGACGCGCGTGTTCATCCACCCGCTCGCCGGCGTGCTGTCGGCGTACGGCATGGGGCTCGCCGACGTGCGCGCGCTGCGCCAGGCGGCGCGCGAGACCGCGCTGACGACGGCGTCGCTCGCCGACGCCGCCCGTGCGCTCGACGACCTCGAGGGCGCGGCGCGCGCCGACGTGTCGGCGCAAGGCATCGACGCCCGCGACATCGAGTGCCTGCGAAGCCTGCACCTCAAGTACGAGGGCACCGACACCACGCTCGACATCGCGATGAGCGACGACGCCGCGGCGATCGTCGCGGAATTCGAGCGTCGGTACTTGTCACAGTACGGCTTCCGGATGCCGGGCCGCGCGCTGGTGATCGAGGCGGTCGCGGTCGAGGCGATCGGTCGCGCCGCCGCGGCGCTCGCGACCTCGCAGGCGTCCGCGCCGCGCGAGGGCGCGCTGCGGCCGATCAAGGTCAACCGCATCTACACCGGCGGCGCGTTCCACGATGCCCGGGTGTTCGCCCGCGAGGACCTGCGCGCCGGCGACGCCATCGACGGCCCGGCGATCCTGCGCGAGGCCAATGCCACGACGGTGATCGAGCCGGGCTGGCGCGCGGTGCTGTCGGCGCGCGACGATCTCGTCCTCACGCGCATCGCGCCGCTCGCACGCTCGCATGCGATCGGCACCGACGCCGATCCGGTGCTGCTCGAGGTGTTCAACAACCTGTTCATGGCGATCGCCGAGCAGATGGGCGTCACGCTCGCCAACACCGCGTACTCGGTGAACATCAAGGAGCGCCTCGACTTTTCCTGCGCGATCTTCGACGCCGACGGCAACCTCGTGGCCAACGCGCCGCATATGCCGGTGCATCTGGGATCGATGGGCGAGAGCGTGGCGACGATCATCGCGCGCCGGCGCGGCACGATGCGCGCCGGCGACGTCTATGTGCTGAACGCGCCGTACAACGGCGGCACGCACCTGCCCGACGTGACGGTGATCGCGCCGGTGTTCCTGCACTCAACCCGCGGCGAGGGCCCGGGATTCTTCGTCGCCGCGCGCGGCCACCACGCCGACATCGGCGGCATCACGCCGGGGTCGATGCCGCCGGACTCGCGCGTGGTCGAGGAGGAGGGCGTGCTGCTCGACAACGTCGAGCTCGTCCGCGAGGGTCGCTTCCTCGAGGACGAGCTGCGCGCGATCCTCACGTCGGGCCGCTGGCCGGTGCGCAACGTCGAGCAGAACCTCGCGGACTTGCGCGCGCAGGTCGCGAGCTGCGCGCGCGGCGCCGACGAGCTTCGCAAGATGGTCGCGCACTTCGGGCTGCCGGTCGTGCGCGCCTACATGCGCCACGTGCAGGACAACGCCGAGGAGGCGGTGCGCCGCGTGCTCGCGGTCCTGTCCGACGGCCAGTTCGCGTACGCGATGGACAACGGCGCCATCGTCAAGGTCGCGATCCGCGTCGACCGCGACGCGCGTCGTGCGACGATCGACTTCACCGGCACGAGCCCGCAGCTCGCCAGCAACTTCAACGCGCCGTCGGCCGTTTGCAAGGCGGCGGTCCTCTACGTGTTCCGCACGCTGGTCGACGACGAGATCCCGATGAACGCGGGGTGCCTCAAACCGCTGTCGATCGTCATTCCCGAAGGCTCGATGCTCGCGCCGCGCTACCCGGCGGCCGTCGTCGCCGGCAACGT
>JAICUU010000316.1 GCA_025935675.1 Burkholderiales bacterium | reverse complement strand
GGCCCGGCGGTCAATCCGCTGATCAAGATCATCAACATCGTCGCGCTGATGATCGTGCCGCTGCTCGGCGTGTGGGGCCTGGGCAAGGTCGCGGCCACGCCGCCGGCTGCGCCGGCCGCTGCGACATCGTCGATGGCGGCGCCGGCCGTCGCGGGCGACGTCGTCAAGCTCTATTTCGCGACCGGCAGCGCCGATCTTCCCGCCGACGAGAAGGCGAAGCTCGATGCGTTCGCCGCCAAGGCCAAGGCCGACGCCGGCAAGAAGCTGTCGGTGTCCGGCTATCACGACGCTTCCGGCGACCAGGCGGCCAACGAGGCGCTGGCCAAGCAGCGTGCGGAGGCGGTGCGCGATGCGCTGAAGGCGGCCGGTGTCGCCGAGGATCGCATCGCGCTCGACAAGCCGATGGTGTCGCAGGGCAACGTCGCGGGCGACGACCGCGAGTCGCGCCGCGTCGAGGTGTCGCTCAAGTAGCGCGACGCTTCTTCGATCCAAAAAATGGGCCGCGCATGCGGCCCTTTTTGTCGGGCCGGCGCGCGGCCTGCCGTCCCAGGGCCGCGCCGCGCCGTCGGCTCGTCCCCGCTGACCGCGCTGTTGCGCGGCGCTGGCTTCGGCGATACTGCCGGCGACGCCCGGACGTTGCCGGCATGGCGGCGGCGGCGCACGAGGGGAGGCGATCAATGGCACGCGGGCAGCTCCTGTCGTTGTTGCAGCGATCGGCGCGCCGCGCGCGCCTTGCGCAATCGGAACCCGAGGTTGCGGCGCCGGTCGACACGCGGCGACGCAAGCTGCTGATCGGATCGGCCGCCTGGTCGGCCGCGAGCCTCGTGCCCGCGCCGGTCGCGTGGGCGGCATCGATGGCGCGCACGGCCGCCGCGCCGCGCGTGATCGTCATCGGCGGCGGGCTCGCGGGACTGTGCGCGACCGATGCGCTCGCCCGCGCGGGCATCATGGCGACCCTTTACGAAGCGTCGCCACGCCTCGGCGGCCGCTGCCTTTCAGAACGCAACGTGTTCGCAGACGGGCAAGTGGCCGAGCGCGGCGGCGAGCTGATCGACTCCGGTCACAAGGAGATCCGCGCGCTCGCGGCCGAGCTCGGGCTCGAGCTCGACGATCTCACCGCCGCGCAGGCACCCGACGCCGACGCCGTCGTGCGCTTCGCCGATGGCGTCTACCCGCTCGCCGACATCGACCGCGATTTCGCGGCGCTCTTGCCCGCGCTCGACCGCGACGCGAAGGCGCTCGGCGACGCGCTGCCGACGTGGCGCCATCACACGCCGGCCCAGCTCGCGATCGACCGGATGAGCGCGACCGACTGGATCGCGTCGCGCGTGCCGGGCGGCGCGTCGTCGCGCCTCGGCCGGCTCGTCGGCAACGCATACGTCGAGGAGCTGGGCGGCGACCTCTACGAGACCAGCGCGGCCACCGTGGTGGCGTTGCTCAAGGCGTCGCCGCGCGAGCATTTCTCGCCCTACGAGGAATCGGACCAGCGCTATCACATCAGAGGCGGCAACGATGGCATCGTGCGCGCGCTGGGCGAGCGGCTGCGCGACCGCGTCACCACGTCGGCGGCGCTGGTGGCGCTCGCGCACCGCGGCGACGGGCGCATGCGCGTGACGATCGCGCGCGGCCAGTCGCTGCACGACGAGATCGCCGACCGCGTGATCCTCGCGCTGCCGTTCACGCTGCTGCGCGAGGTCGACACGAGCGGCGCGGGCTTCTCGGCGCGCAAGACCCGCGCGATCCGCGAGCTCGGCATGGGGCGCAATTGCAAGCTGCAGCTCCAGTTCGACACGCGTGCCTGGCAGCCGCTCAAGTCGACCGCCGAGACGCGCGTCGACGACGTGTTCCAGACGAGCTGGGAAGTGACGCGTGCGCAACCCGGCAGATCCGGCATCGTCAACTGCTTCTCGGGCGGCTCGACGGCGACGCGCGCCGGCGAGGGCGAGATCGAAGAGCGCGCGCGCGAGGCGCTGGCGATGCTCGACGCGGCGCTGCCCGGCACCGCCGCGCACTACAACGGCCGCGCGATCCGCAACGCCTGGGAGCGCTATCCCTGGACGCGCGGCTCGTACGCGCTCTTCAAGCCGGGCCAGTACTCGACGCTCAACGGCGCGCTCGACACGCGCGAGGGCCGCGTGCATTTCGCCGGCGAGCACACCTCCGCCGACTGGCAGGGCTACATGAACGGCGGCGTCGAGAGCGGGCAGCGCGCGGCGCGCGAGGTCGCGGTAGCGCCCGGCGCGCGCCGCGCGAAGGCCGCGTAGCGCGCCGATCCGCTAATGCGGTCGCCGGCCCTCGGCGCCCGCGCGCGTGCCGTGCAGCAGGAAGGGCAGCGCCGCGGCGTCGCCGCCGGCGAGCGAAGGCGCCGGCACCCCGGCGGTCGCCGTCGACACGGCGAGCGTCGTCGGCTGCGGCGTGTGCACGCCATGCGCCGGATCGTCGAGGGCGCGCACGCTGACCCTGGGCGCGTGGGTGCGCACCGGGCCGTAGATCGTCGCGAACGCGACGTCCGACGCATCGCGGCCGGTGCCGATGCGCACGAGCCCGGTCGGCGGCGAGATGCCGGTCACATCGAACAGGTACCAGCGGTCGGCGATCCACGCCTCGACGTAGGCGTGGAAGTCGCACGGCCCGAGCGATGGATCGGCGCCGTAGTCGACGCCAGTGACGAAGCGCGCCGGCACGTTCTGCGCGCGGCACAGCGCGATCGCGAGGTGCGCGAAATCGCGGCACACCCCTTGGCGCTCGACCAGCGTGTCGAGCGCGCTCGTCGACGTGTTCGTCGTTCCGGCCTTGAAGCGCACATGGCGCTGCACCCAGCGCGCGATCGCCTCGACACGCGCGTAGCCCGGCGGGATCGCGCCGAATTCCGCATCGGCGTATTCGCCGAGGCGGTCCGATTGGCAATAGCGGCTCGCGGCGAGGTACGGCAGCACCTCGACCGGGATGCCGGCCAGCGGCGCCGCGGCCAACGTCGCGGGATCGGCGAAATGGTGGGTGATGTCGACGGTCGCCGCATAGGCGACGTGCAGCGAAGCGGCCTCGGTACGC
>JAICUU010000265.1 GCA_025935675.1 Burkholderiales bacterium | reverse complement strand
TCTTCGCGAGCGCGAGCATCAGCGCCATCGCGCCTTCGGCGACCGTTTCCTCCGCGTATTCCGGCACGTTGACGACGGGAATGCCGCGGCGGCGCGCCGCGTCGATGTCGATCGCGTCGATCCCCACGCCGTACTTGACGATGCCCTTCAATTTCGGCGCGGCGCCGATCACTTCGGCGGGAATCGGCGTGTAGCACATCAGCACGAGGTCGGCGTCGCGGACCTCGGCGATGAGCCGGTCGCGCGTGACCGAATCGGGCAGCAGCACGAGGTCGTACCCGCGCTCGCGCAGCACGCGGTCGACGCGCGGCACCTCGAGCTCGGCGTCGGTGCGGACGATCTTCATAGCGCCGAAGGGCCGCCGGTGGACCCACCTGAGGGCGCTCGTTCCCCAGTGGGGGGAGGCGCGCGAAGCGCGCTTCGGGGGGCGTTCACTTCCGTCCGCATGCGGCGATCGCGTCGAGGACGATGTCGAGCGCGCGATCGAGATCGTCCTTCGCGATGACGAGCGGGGGCGCCAGCACCAGCACGTTGCCCTGCCCCACCTTGAACGAAAGACCGGCGCCGAGGCAGTGGTAGAGCACGCGCTCGGCGAGCGCGCGGTCCTGCGCGCCGGTCGCGGGCTGGACGAGCTCGACGCCGATCAAAAGTCCCGCGCCGCGCACGTCGCCGATCGCCGGCAGCCGCGGCTTCGCATCACGAAGGCGTTCTACCGCATGCGCGCCCAGCGCGAGCGAGCGCTCGCAGAGCCCCTCGTCGTCGATGACGTCGAGCGTGGCGAGTCCCGCCGCGCAGCCGACCGAGCTCTTTTCGTGCGTGTAGTGGCCGAGCGCGCGGTCGGCCGCCACGTCGAGGCCTTCGCGCGCAATGAGCGCCGCCATCGGAAACACGCCGCCGCCAAGCCCCTTGCCGAGCACCACCATGTCGGGGACGATGCCGTAGCGCTCGAACGCATAGAGCGATCCGGTGCGCCCGAGCCCGATCGGGATCTCGTCGAGGATCAACAGCGCGCCGTGGCGATCGCAGGCGCGCCGCAGCGACTCGTAATAGGCGCGCGGCGGGATCTGCACGTCGGTGGAACGGATCGTCTCGACGACCACCGCCGCGACGTCCTCCTCCTTGCCGAGCACGTAGTCGACATAGTCGGCGCAGCGCGCATTGCACGTGCCGCCGCAGCCGAAATGGCAGCCGCGCGGATCGCAGGGCTGCACGTGCTCAGTCCCCGGCATCAGCGGCCCGATGTCGCGCCGGAACAGCGCTTCGCCACCCACCGAGATCGCGTCGAGCGACGCGCCGTGGAACGCGTCCCACATCGATACCGTCTTGTGGCGGCCGGTGGCGACGCGCGCGAGCTTCAGCGCCATGCCGATCGCGCTGGTGCCGCCCGGCGCGAACAGCACCTTGGCGAGGTCGCCCGGCGCGCGCTCGACGAGCCTTTTCGCCAGCGCGATCGCCGCGTCGTTGGTGAAGCGCCGCGGCGAGAACGGCAGCGTGTCGAGCGCGCGCTTGACCGCGTCGACGACGCGCGGGTGGCCATGGCCGACCTGATGGACGCTGTTGCCATGGAAGTCCATGGTGCGGCGACCCTCGACGTCGGTCAGCCAGATGCCGGAGGCCGACGCGAGCGCGTTGAAGCAGGGCGTCGACAGCGACTGGTGCAGGAAGACCTTCGCGTCCTCCGCCAGCATCGCGCGCGTCGCGGGTGCGAGGTGCTCGGCCTCCCATTGCCGGCGCAGCGGCGAGAGGTTGATGTCGCCTTCGGCCGATGCGTCACTGCCGGCCGGTGCTTGCCGCGGAGCGCCCGCGCGCTTCATGTTGGAGGTTGGGTCGTTCATCGTGGATGCTTACGATTGCGCACGGCGCCGTCGACCGGCCACGCCACGCATTCCGTCGACGGCGAGCTGTCGATCGCGCAAAGCGTCCGATTGTGCCGAATCGCCCGCCCGGCGCGCAAGCGACGCGACGGGCTTTCGCCCATGGCTGCGCTACGCGGGCGACGTCCAGGCATCGTCGCCGAGATCGACGAAAAGCCCGGTCATGATCGCAAGGCCCTCGCGCGCGACCGATGCCAGCAGGTGCTCGTTCGGCGCGTGCTGCGCGCAGCCGGGGTAGGAATGCGGGATCCACACGGTCGGCAAGCCGAGCACCTCGGCGAAGCAGTCGTTGGGCAGCGACCCGCCGAGGTTCGGCAGGATCGCCGGCGGCGCGCCGGTGGTGCGCGTGACCGATGCCGCCACGCGCCGCACCCACGGGTGGTCCGGCGAAAGCCGCGTCGCGCGCATCGTCTCGGCGCGCGCGGGCGTGCAGCGCACCGCTGCGAAGCCGCGCGCGTCGAGATGCGCGCGGATCGCCGGCACGAACGTCTCGTGATCGCAGCCGGCGACGAAGCGCACCTGCAAATGCGCGCTCGCACGCGGCGGGATCGCGTTGACCGGATGCTCGGGATTGCCGGTCTTGAACGCGAGCACCTCGAGCGTGTTCCAGCCGAACACGCGCTCCGCGGGGGTAAGGCCGGGCTCGCCCCAGTCGCCGTCGATCGAGGGGCCACCCGGCTCGCCGGGCTCGATGTCCGCGAGCGCCGCGCGCACCGCCTCGGGAATGGCCTGCGGCCGCAAGCCGGCGACGAGGATGCGGCCGCGGCCGTCGACCAGCGAGGCGATCGCGTTGGCGAGGATCGTCCCGGGATTGGCGAGGAGACCGCCCCAGTTGCCGGAGTGATGGGCGCCCTCGCGCAGGTCGACCGCGAGGTCGAAGTTGAACGCGCCTCGCGAGCCGAGGAACAACGTCGGCCGGCGCGCGGCGAGCCGCGGCCCGTCGGAGGCGATGAAGACGTCGGCCGCGAGCCGCGCGCGCTCGCGCTCGCACACCGCGCGCAATCCGGGTGAGCCGGTCTCCTCGCCCATCTCGATCAGGAGCTTGACGTTGAACCCGAGGCGGCCGCGCGCCTCGAGCGTGCGTGCAAGCGCTGCGAGATTGAGGCTGTGCTGCCCCTTGTTGTCGGCGGTGCCGCGGCCGTACCAGCGGTCACCCTCGACGGTGACGCGCCACGGCGACAGGCCCTCGCGCCATTGCGCGTCGTAGCCGAGCACGACGTCGCCGTGACCATAGGTCAGCATCGTCGGCGCATCGTCGCGTTCGTGACGTTCCGCAAAGAGCAGCGGCGGACCGGCCGGGTTGGCGAGGAGGCAGCGCGTGAAGCGCATCGCGTCGAGGGCGGGGCCGATCGCATGCTCGAGGTAATCGACGAGGTCGTCGCCCGCGTCGGCACGCTGGCTCTCGGTGCGGCACGCGACGCGGCGCGCGAGCGCGTCGCGGAAGTGGCCGGCGTCGAACCACGCCAGCGCGTCGTCGATGATGGCCGCGCGCGTCGTCATCCGGGCAATCTACCGCAGGATGCGCGGGCGTTCCATCGCCGCGGCGGCGACGCTATCATCGCAGCTTCCAGCAAGGCCCCAACCCGCGCGCCCGACCGGCAACGCCGCGATCAGCGGTCGCAGCGCACGCCGCGAGGCAACGCAACCACGAGGAGGCGCGCACCGATGCGACGCGACGTCCGCACGTTGGACAAGGATTTCTGGAGCGGCGCCGGCCTCGTGGTGGCCGGGATCGTCTACGCGGGCTTCGGCGCGCGCTACTCGATCGGCTCGCTGTCCCGCATGGGTCCGGGCTTCTTCCCGGTCGCCTTGGGCGCGATCCTCGCGCTGTCAGGTGTCGCGATCGCGGTCGCCGGCTGGCTCGCCGCGCCGCCCGCGGTGCCGGTCGAGCGCCGCAAGCCCGAATGGCGCGCGTGGTTCCTGATCTCCGCCAGCATCGTCGCCTTCGTCGCCATCGCCGAGCACGTGGGCCTCGTGCCGGCCGCCTTCGCCATCGTCTTCATCAGCGCGTTCGCCGACCGCGACAACCGCTGGCGGCAGGCGATGGGCCTCGCGCTCGCCATCACGGCGATCGCCGTCGTGGTGTTCTGGTGGGCGCTGCAGATCCAGCTGCCGCTGTTCGGAAAGCAATAGACAATGATCTGGCAATCGCTCTCCGACCTGTGGTTCGGCTTCGGCGTCGCGCTCGAGCCGCACAACCTCATGTGGTCGTTCTTCGGCGTGCTGGTCGGCAACCTGATCGGCGTGCTGCCCGGCATGGGCGCGCTCTCCGCGATCGCGATGCTGCTGCCGCTCACCTACAC
>JAICUU010000196.1 GCA_025935675.1 Burkholderiales bacterium | reverse complement strand
CTTGGCGAGCGCGTACTGCTCGTCGATGATGCGGCGGATCTCGTTCTCGATCTTCAGCAGCGTGTGGCTGGAAACGTTGTTGGTGCGCGTGATCGAGCGCCCGAGGAACACCTCGCCCTCGTCCTCCGCGTACACCATCGGGCCCAGCGCGTCGCTCATGCCATAGCGCATCACCATGTCGCGCGCCATGTGCGTCGCGCGCTCGAAGTCGTTGGCGGCGCCGGTCGTCTGCTGCCCCATGAAGACCTCCTCGGCGATGCGCCCGCCGAACAGCATCGCGATCTGGTTCATCAGGAACTCGCGGTCGTAGCTGTACTTGTCCTTTTCCGGCAGCGACATCGTCACGCCCAGCGCGCGCCCGCGCGGGATGATCGTCACCTTGTGCACCGGATCGAGCTTCGGCAGCAGCTTGCCGATCAGCGCGTGGCCGGACTCGTGGTAGGCGGTGTTGCGGCGCTCCTCCTCGTCCATCACCATCGAGCGCCGCTCCGCGCCCATGATGATCTTGTCCTTGGCGCGCTCGAAGTCGTGCATGTCGACGAGGCGCTTGCTGCCGCGCGCGGCGAACAGCGCGGCCTCGTTGACCAGGTTGGCGAGGTCCGCGCCCGACATGCCCGGCGTGCCGCGCGCGATGACCGCGGCGTTGACGTCGGGCGACATCGGCACCTTGCGCATGTGCACGAGCAGGATCTGCTCGCGGCCGCGGATGTCCGGCAGCGGCACCACCACCTGGCGGTCGAAGCGGCCCGGGCGCAGCAGCGCCGGGTCGAGCACGTCGGGGCGGTTGGTCGCGGCGATGACGATCACGCCGGCATTGCCCTCGAAGCCGTCCATCTCGACGAGAAGCTGGTTCAGCGTCTGCTCGCGCTCGTCGTTGCCGCCGCCGAGGCCCGCGCCGCGCTGGCGGCCGACCGCGTCGATTTCGTCGATGAACACGATGCACGGCGCGTTCTTCTTGGCCTGCTCGAACATGTCGCGCACGCGCGCGGCGCCGACGCCGACGAACATCTCGACGAAGTCGGAGCCCGAGATCGAGAAGAACGGTACCTTGGCCTCGCCGGCGATCGCGCGCGCGAGGAGCGTCTTGCCGGTGCCCGGCGACCCGACCATCAGCACGCCGCGCGGGATGCGGCCGCCGAGCTTCTGGAACTTGGAGGGATCGCGCAGGAACTCGACCAGCTCGGCGACGTCCTCCTTGGCCTCGTCGCAACCGGCGACGTCGGCGAACGTGACCGTGTTGTTCGACTCGTCGAGCATCCGCGCCTTGCTCTTGCCGAAGCTGAACGCGCCGCCGCGGCCGCCGCCCTGCATCTGGCGCATGAAGAAGATCCACACGCCGATCAAGAGCAGCATCGGGAACCACGAGATGAACACCTGGGCGAGGAAGCTCTGCTCCTCCTCGGGCTTGGCATCGACCTTGACACCTTCCTTGACGAGGTCGCCGACCATCCAGATGTCGCCCGGGCTGTAGGTAACGTACTTCTTCTTGTCGTTCGACACCCAGGTGATCTTGCGGCCCTCGATCGTCGCCGACTCGACCTTGCCGGCCTTGGCCTGGTCCATGAACTCGGAGTACGAGGGCGTGTCGCGCACGGTCTGCCGCGCGTCGAACTGCTTGACGACGATCAGGATCACGAAAACGATGACGACCCAGATCCCGATGTTCTTAAAGAGATTGTTCAAATCCCACTCCTGCCGGCGGTCGTCGGTCGCAGCCCGCCGGCGCGACCGCGCGCCTCGGCAGGACGAAGAAATGCCACGTGTCCCTACGTGGGGACAACCAGGGTGGATTCTAGCCGGTCCCCGCCCCTGAACCGTCGCCCGCCCGGCCAACGAACCCCTTGCCCACGACGAACACCTCGCGGCTGCGGTCGCGCGACGCCTTGGGCTTGCGCACATAGGTCTTGGCGAAGTGGATGCCCACCGCGCGGACGAAGCCGTCGAAGCCCTCGCCCTGGAACATCTTGACCGCGAGGTCGCCCCCCGGTTCGAGCCACGCGACGGCGAATTCGAGCGCCAGCTCGGCGAGATGGACGCCGCGCGCCCGGTCGACGGCGTCGATGCCGGACAGGTTCGGCGCCATGTCCGACACGACGAGACCCACGTCCCTCCCGCCGAGCGCCGCCTCGACCGCCGCCAGGCCCGCGTCCTGGGCGAAGTCGCCTTCGACGGCGACGACGCCGCCGACCGGCGCCATCGGCAAGAGGTCGACCGCGACGATCGTCGCGCCGCGGCCCAGCTTTCGCGCCAGCACCTGGCTCCAGCTGCCGGGCGCGGCGCCGAGGTCGACGGCGCGAATGCCGGGACGGAACAGGCGATCGCGCTCGCCGATCTCGAGGAGCTTGAACGCCGCCCGCGAGCGATAGCCGAGCCGCCGCGCCTCCTGGACCCAATGGTCGTTGACGTGGTCGTGCATCCACGCCTTGCCGAAGCGGTGCTTGCGGCCGGCCGGGTTGAGCGCGGCGGCGCCGGTGGCCTTGCGGGTCATGGCTTGGACATTACACGACGGGCCCGGGCTACACTGCCGCCATGCCGACCCTTGCCTCCGCGGACCGCCGCGCGCTGCGTGCGCGTGCCCATCACCTCGAGCCGGTGGTCTCGATCGGCCAGCACGGGCTCACGCCCGCGGTGCTCGCCGAGATCGAGGTTGCGCTCAAGGCGCACGAGCTCATCAAGATCCGCGTTCACAGCGAATCGCGCACCGAGCGCGAGGTGATGCTCGCGTCGATTGGCGATGCGCTGCAATGCGCGCCGGTCCAGCACCTCGGCAAGCTCTTGATCGTCTGGCGCGAGAACCCCGACAAGGCGGCCGCGCCCCCTCCGGTGCAGCCGAAACCGGCAGCGCGGCCGGGGGGCAACGCGGATGCGCGACGCCGCCGGCGGGACGCCCCGCCCGGCGCCGGTGCTGCAATGCCGTATCTTTCGCGGCGGGGCGCCGGGCGGTTCGTCGCGTCGACGCCGCAGGCGCCGTTGATCCGCAAGCGCGGCCGCGACGGCTAACCGCAAAAAAATCGTTTCCAATCAAGTTGTTGTTGTCGATCGGCGAGGCCGATCGGCGGCATCCGAACATGCGATTGGGATTTGGCGCCAGAGCCCGTATATTCCATGGTGCGCCGCAGCATAAGCGGCCTGTAACCAAGGAGACGGAACATGCCGAAAACCCACCAAATGATTGCCCCCAAGTCGCTCGAGGGTCTCCTCGACGATATCCAGCTGAACCATGCGGACCGCGAGGCGGCGATCCGCCAGATGCGCGTCGCCGACGACGTCGCCTCGGCGATCTCCCGCAGCATCGCCTTCCTGCGCCGGCTCGCGCTCGCGCGCTGACCGGCACCGCCCGTCGCGGGCCGCGCGCCGTCAGGCGTAGCGGACCGCGACGATCTCGTAGTGCCTCGTGCCGCCGGGGGCGGCGACTTCCGCGACGTCCCCGGCCGACTTGCCGATCAGCGCCCGCGCGATCGGCGAGTTGATCGAGATCTTCCGGTGCTTGATGTCGGCCTCGTCGTCGCCGACGATCTGCCAGGTGCGCGACTCGCCCGAGTCCGCATCCTCGATTTCCACCGTTGCTCCGAACACCACCCGGCCGTCCGCGTCGAGCGTGGCGGGGTCGATCACCTGCGCGCCGGCGAGCTTGTGCTCGACCTCGGCGATGCGGCCCTCGATGAAGCCCTGGCGCTCCTTGGCGGCGTCGTAGTCGGCGTTCTCCGAGAGGTCGCCGTGCGAGCGCGCCTCGGCGATCGCGGCGATCACCGCCGGGCGCTCGACGGACTTGAGGCGTGCGAGCTCGGCCTTGAGGCGGCGCTCGCCTTCGACGGTCATCGGGATCTTGGTCATCGTTCGGCTCTGCGAAAACGTGGGTCGACGCGTGCCGCCGCCGCGTTGCGCGCGACCGGCGCGGCGGGCTTCAGCTCGCGGCTTGCGCGCGCGCGGGCTCGGGCGTCGCCGGCACCTCGTCGTGCGGCGTCGTGCGCGCGTTCGCCGCCAGCCGCTCGTGCAGCGATTGCAGCGAATAGGCGGTGAGGGTCGGCAGGTAATCGAGGCCGATCGCCACGGCGCGCGCGCCGGCGATCGTCGTGAACGTCGGCACCTGGTCGGTGAGCGACGCGCGGCGGATGTGGTAGCTGTCCTGGATCGCCGTGCGCTTCTCCTCGACGGTGTTGATCACCATCGCGATCTCGTCGTTCTTGAGGAGGTCGACGATGTTGGGACGTCCTTCCGCGACCTTGTTGATCGTGCGCACCGGCAGGCCGGCCGCGGCCAGCGCCCCCGCGGTGCCGCGCGTGGCGATGAGCCCGAAGCCATGCGCGACGAGCGCCCTCGCCACCTCGGTGGCGCGCGGCTTGTCGGCGTTCTTGACGCTGATGAACACGTTTCCCGACGCGGGCAGCCGGTTGCCCGCGGCGAGCTGGCTCTTGACGAACGCCTCGCCGAACGTGTCGCCGACGCCCATCACCTCGCCGGTCGACTTCATCTCGGGGCCGAGGATCGTGTCGACGCCGGGGAACTTGATGAACGGGAACACCGCCTCCTTCACCGAGAAATACGGCGGTACGACCTCGCCTTCGACGCCCTGCGCGCGCAGCGTCTGCCCGACCATGCAGCGCGCGGCGATCTTGGCGAGCGGGCGGCCCGTGGCTTTCGACACGTAGGGCACGGTGCGCGACGCGCGGGGATTGACCTCGAGCACGTAGACGACGCCGTCCTGGATCGCGAACTGCACGTTCATCAGGCCGACGACCTCGAGCGCCTTCGCCATCGCCACCGTCTGCCGGCGCATCTCCTGCTGCAGCTCGCGCGACAGCGAGAACGGCGGCAGCGAACACGCCGAGTCGCCGGAATGCACGCCCGCCTGCTCGATGTGCTCCATGATCCCGCCGATGACGACGTCGGTGCCGTCGCTGACCGCGTCGACGTCGACCTCGATCGCGTCGCTCAGGAAACGGTCGAGCAGCACCGGCGAATCATTGCTGACCTTGACCGCCTCCTTCATGTAGCGCTCGAGGTCGCGCGGGTCGTGGACGATCTCCATCGCGCGCCCGCCCAGCACGTACGACGGCCGCACCACCAGCGGGTAGCCGATCGCCTCGGCCGCCTCGAGCGCCTCGCCTTCCGTGCGCGCGGTGCGGTTCGGCGGCTGTTTCAACCCGAGGCGGTCGATCAGCTTCTGGAAGCGCTCGCGATCCTCGGCGACGTCGATCATGTCGGGCGAGGTGCCGATGATCGGCACGCCGTTCTTCTCGAGGTCGCGCGCGAGCTTGAGCGGCGTCTGCCCGCCGTACTGGACGATCACGCCCCACGGCTTCTCGCGGTCGACGATCTCGAGCACGTCCTCGAGCGTCAGCGGCTCGAAGTACAGCCGGTCCGAGGTGTCGTAGTCGGTCGACACCGTCTCCGGGTTGCAGTTGACCATGATGGTCTCGAAGCCGTCCTCGCGCAGCGCCATCGCCGCGTGCACGCAGCAATAGTCGAACTCGATGCCCTGCCCGATTCGATTGGGGCCGCCGCCCAGCACCATCACCTTCTTGCGATCCGTGGGCGCCGACTCGTCCTCGTCCTCGTAGGTCGAGTACATGTACGCGGTCCTGGTCGCGAACTCGGCCGCGCAGGTGTCGACGCGCTTGTACACGGGGCGCACGCCGAGCGCATGGCGACGATCGCGCACGTCCTTCTCGGTCGACTTGAGGAGGTGCGCGAGGCGCCGGTCGGCGAAGCCCATCCGCTTCAGCGCGCGCATGTCGGCGGCGCCGATCGCGTCGAGCGTGCGCTTTTCCACCTCGAGCTCGGTGTCGACGATCGCCTTGATCTGCGCGAGGAACCACGGGTCGATGTTGGTATGGGCGTGCAGCTCCTCGAGCGTCATGCCGACGCCGAACGCGTCGGCGACGTACCACAGCCGCTCGGCGCGCGGGTAGGCGAGCTCGTCGCTGATCTTCTCCATGTCGACCGACTTCAGGTTGAAGCCGTCGACGCCGGTCTCGAGGCCGCGCAGCGCCTTCTGCAGCGATTCCTGGAACGTGCGGCCGATCGCCATCACCTCGCCCACCGACTTCATCTGCGTGGTGAGGCGGTCGTCGGCGGCCTTGAACTTCTCGAACGCGAAGCGCGGCACCTTGGTGACGACGTAATCGATCGTCGGCTCGAACGACGCGGGTGTCGCGCCGCCGGTGATGTCGTTGCGGAGCTCGTCGAGCGTGTAGCCGACGGCGAGCTTGGCGGCGATCTTGGCGATCGGGAAGCCGGTGGCCTTCGACGCGAGCGCGGAGCTCCGCGACACGCGCGGGTTCATCTCGATGACGATCATCCGCCCGTCGGCCG
>JAICUU010000086.1 GCA_025935675.1 Burkholderiales bacterium | reverse complement strand
GCCGCATCCGCTCGCCGCATATCGTCGCCGCCGCGCTCGCGTTGTCGCTCGCTGCAGCCGCATCGGCGCAGACACCGCCGCCCGCGGCCGCCGCCCCGCCACCGGCGCCCGCGCCCGACTGGACGTTCTCGTCCAATGTCGGCCTCTTCAGCGAATACATCTTCCGCGGCATCTCCCAGACTGCCGGCAAGCCGGCGATCCAGGGCGGCTTCGACCTTGCGCACGAGAGCGGCTTCTATGTCGGCACCTGGGCGTCGAACGTGACCTGGCTCGAGGACTTCAACGCCTACCACCGCTCGAGCGTCGAGTGGGACTTCTACGGCGGCTTCAGGCACGCGATCGGCGACTCGGACTGGTTCTACGACGTCGGCGGCTATTACTACGCCTACCCCGGCAGCCGCAATCCGGGCGCCGTCGACGCCGACACGTTCGAGGTCTACGGCGCGATCGGCTGGAAGTGGGTGAGCGCCAAGCTGTCCTGGTCGACGACCAATTACTTCGGCGCGAAGCCGACCGGCCAGGACACCGACGGCACCTGCTACGTCGACGTGTCGGTCGCGTACCCGGTCACCGACACCGGGTTGTCGCTGATCGGCCATTACGGCTACCTCGACGTGCGCCACGACGGCACCGGCGACGGCAAGGCCGGCTATTCGGACTGGAAGCTCGGCGTGTCGTATGTCGTGCCCGACGGCCTCTTCAAGAACGTCGAGGTCGGCGCGTATTACACCGACAACGACGCCAAGGCGCCGTTCTACACCGACGCAACCGGCTACGACACGTCGAAGGCGCGCGGCGTCGTCTACGTGAAGAAGACGTTCTAGCCTGACACGCGCATCGCGCATCCAAACGGGGACACCATGAAGCTCGTCACTGCCATCATCAAGCCGTTCAAGCTCGACGAGGTCCGCGAGGCCTTGTCGGCGATCGGCGTCCAGGGCATCACCGTCACCGAGGTCAAGGGCTTCGGCCGCCAGAAAGGCCACACCGAGCTCTACCGCGGCGCCGAGTACGTCGTCGACTTCCTGCCGAAGGTCAAGGTCGAGGCCGCGATCAAGGACGACCTCGTCGACCGCGTCATCGAGGCGGTCGAGAAATCCGCGAACACGGGCAAGATCGGCGACGGCAAGGTGTTCGTCTTCGACCTGTTGCAGGTCGTGCGCATCCGCACCGGCGAGACCGGCGCGGACGCGCTTTGAGGGGAGAGCTTCGATGAAGCAGCTGTTCGCAATGCTCGCGCTCGCCGCCGCATTGGTTGTCGCGCCGGCGCACGCGCAGGACAAGGCCGCGACGCCGGACGCCGCGCCCGCGGCAACGTCGTCGGCAGCGGCGCCCGCCGTCGCGGCCGCAACCGCACCCGTCGCGGCATCGGCCGCGCCGACGGCGCCCACGCTCGTCGCCGCCGACAAGATCAGCAGCGGCGACACGGCGTGGGTCATGACGTCGACCGCGCTGGTGCTGATGATGACGATCCCGGGGCTCGCGCTCTTCTACGGCGGCATGGTGCGCAAGAAGAACGTGCTCGCGACGCTGATGCAGAGCTTCGCGATCACCTGCCTCGTCACGCTGCTGTGGGTCGTCGCCGGCTACAGCGTCGCGTTCATGCCCGGCGGTTCGTTCTTCGGCGGGTTCGATCGCGTGCTGCTGTCGGGAATGCTGTTCGAGAAGGAGGCCGGCAAGCTCACCGTGTCGCACCTCGCGCCGTCGATCCCCGAGTCGGTCTACATGATGTTCCAGATGACGTTCGCGATCATCACGCCGGCGCTCATCTGCGGCGCGTTCGCGGACCGGATGAAGTTCTCGGCGATGCTTTGGTTCATGGGCCTGTGGTCGCTCCTCATCTACGCGCCGATCGCGCACATGATGTGGGAGCCGACGGGCTTCTGGGCCGGCAAGGGCGTGCTCGATTTCGCGGGCGGCACCGTCGTGCATATCAACGCCGGCATCGCCGGCCTCGTCTGCGCGCTGGTGCTGGGCAAGCGGATCGGCTATGGCCGCGAGCCGATGGCGCCGCACAACCTGACGCTGACCTTGATCGGCGCGTCGATGCTGTGGGTGGGCTGGTTCGGCTTCAACGCCGGCTCGGCGGTTGCCGCCGACGGCCGCGCCGGGATGGCGATGTTCGTCACGCAGCTCGCCACCGCCGCCGCCGCGCTCGCGTGGATGTTCACCGAGTGGTTGACCAAGGGCAAGCCGTCGGTGCTCGGCATCGCCTCGGGCGCCGTCGCCGGGCTTGTCGCGATCACGCCGGCGTCGGGCTTCGTCGGCGCGGGCGGCGCGCTCGTCATCGGCATCGCCGCGGGCGTCGTCTGCTTCTTCGCCGCGACGTCGGTCAAGCGCGCGCTGCGCTACGACGATTCGCTCGACGCCTTCGGCGTGCACTGCGTCGGCGGCATCGTCGGGGCGCTCCTCACCGGTCCGCTCAACGTCAAGGCGATCAGCGGCGCCGACGGCGACTTCCTCGTGCAGCTCGGCGCCGTGGCGACGACGCTGGTCGTCAGCGGCGTTGGCAGCTTCGTCCTGCTCAAGGTGATCGACATGGTCGTGGGCCTTCGCGTCACCGAGGAGCAGGAGCGCGAGGGCCTCGACCTCAGCCTGCACGGCGAGCGCATCGAATAGCCGTTTCCTCCTCTGCGGCTCTTCCGGGGCGCCCCACCGGGCGCCCCATTTTTTGCGAATTCCGAGCGCCTGGCGGCAGCGTCCCACCCGGCCGGCCGGAATCTGCGAAGATGGGCAACTGCGCCGCCCGAGCGCGCGCCGGGGGAGAAGCCATGGTGAACGCGAATGCGTGGAACCGGTGGTCCGCAGCCTGCCGTCTGCTGGCGGCCGCGTGCCTGTTGGCATGGCTGGCCGGCGTCGCCGCTCCGGCGGTCGCGGCGCCCGCGCAAGTCACCCTCGCCATCGTCACTGCCGGCGGCGGCCGCGTGACGAGCGACATCGGCGGCATCGACTGCGGCAGCGACTGCGTCGCGACGTTCAATGCCGGAACGGCGGTCGAGCTGACGGCCACGGCCGATTCGGGATACGTGTTCGTGCACTGGCAGAGCGACGCCTGCGACTCGGGCTCAGACATCTGCGCGCACTGCGATGCGACCCCGGTGTGCGACGTGACGCTCCTTGCGGCGACCGAGATGCGGGCGGTGTTCCGCGACCCGTCCCGCAGCGCCGGCGCGTTCGTCGTCTCGCCCGACGACACGGTGGCTTTCGGCAAGGTCCAACTCGGCGATCCCGCCAGATCGCTGACGATCACCATCACCAACATCGGCGGCACCGGGACGCTCCGGTTGCTCACGCTCGACGGCATGGAGGACTTCGCCGTCACCGGCGGCTCGTGCCTGCCGATGCCGAGGCAGCTCCTCGGTGACCGCTCGTGCACGCTGGTGGCGGCGTTTTCGCCCGTCATCGCAGGGTCACGACACGCGTCGGTGCGCATCACCGACGACGGGATTCCGCATCCGCTGCTGATCGCGCTCACCGGCATCGGCATCGCCGGCCCGTCGACCGGGGCAACGGCCGTCGTCAAGGAATACTTCAACGCGGCACTGCATCACTATTTCATGACCGCGAATCCGCAGGAGCAGGCCGCGCTCGGGGTCGCGCCGTTCGCCGACTGGCAGCCGACCGGCCGCTCGTTCAACGCGTACGATGCGACGCAATCGCCGCCGGCCGCCAGCGCGCCGGTCTGCCGGTTCTTCAACGACCACTTCGCCGGCATCAGCACGCATTTCTACGGCCTGCCCGACGCATGCGCGGACGTGCTCGCGGATTTTCCCGACTGGACGCTCGAATCGTCCGCGGCGTTCGCGCTGTTCGCGCCGGCCGCCGACGGCGTCTGTCCGGACGGGACCGATCCCGTCTACCGGCTCTTCAACAACGGCATGGGCGGCGCGCCCAACCACCGCTTCGTCACGAGCCTCGACGATCGCGCGGCGATGATCGCGCAAGGCTACACGCCGGAAGGCGCGGGACCGCTCGGCGTCGCGATGTGCGCGCCGCAATAGGGCCGTTCACCGGCGGCGTATAGAATCGTGCGCGTCACGACGCAGCTTCGGCCATGGTTCCCCGCCTCACCACCGCATTGTCCGGTCCCTGGATGGACATCGAGCGCCGCATCCTCGAGCGGATGCCCGAGATCGAGCGCTGGCTGCGCGGCCAGTGGCAGGAGCACGCGATCCCGTTCTACGCGTCGGTCGACTTGCGCAACGCCGGCTTCAAGATCGCGCCGGTCGACACCAACCTCTTCCCGGGCGGCTTCAACAACCTCAACAAGGCGTTCATGCCGCTATGCGTGCAGGCGGTGCAGGCGGCGGTCGAGCGCGCCTGCGCCGATGCGCGCGGCGTGCTGCTGATCCCGGAGAACCACACCCGCAACCCGCATTACCTGCAGAACGTCGCGACGCTGGAGAGCATCCTGCGGCAGGCGGGGATGCGCGTGCGCGTCGGCTCGATCAACCCCGAGATCACCGCGCGCACGTCGATCGCGCTCGACGGCGGCGGCGCGATCGACGTCGAGCCGGTGGCGCGGCAGGGCCGGCGCGTCGGGCTCGACGGCTTCGACCCGTGCATGGTGCTGCTCAACAACGACCTGTCGGGCGGCGTGCCGGACATCCTCGTCGACATCGACCAGCCGATCGCGCCGCCGTTGTCGGCCGGCTGGTACAACCGCCGCAAGTCGCACCACTTCGAGATGTACCGCGGCGTCGCGCGCGAGTTCGCCAAGCTGCTCGACATCGACCCGTGGCTCGTCGACCCGTACTTCGGCGTGTGCAGCGCGGTGAGCTTCCACGAGCGCGAGGGCGAGGAATGCCTCGCGTCGAACGTCGCGTCCGTGCTCGAGCGGATCGCCGGCAAGTACCGCGAGTACGGCATCGACGACAAGCCGTTCGTCATCGTCAAGGCCGACGCCGGCACCTACGGCATGGGCATCATGACGGTGCGCGAGCCCTCCGATGTCGTCGGCCTCAACCGCAAGCAACGCAACAAGATGGCGGTCGTGAAGGAAGGCCTCGAGGTGACGTCGGTGCTGATCCAGGAAGGCGTGCCGACGCTCGAGTCGCTCGACGAGGGCATCGCCGAGCCCGTCGTCTACATGATCGACCGCTTCGTCGTGGGCGGCTTCTACCGCGTGCACCCGGCGCGCGGCAAGGACGAGAACCTCAACGCGCCGGGCGCGCAGTTCGTGCCGCTCGCGTTCGACACGCCGTGCATTCCCGACCTCGCCGGCCCCTCCGACTGCCCGCCGAACCGCTTTTACTCGTACGGCGTCGTGGCGCGGCTCGCGCAGCTTGCCGCGTCGCTCGAGATCGAGGCGCTCGAAGAGAAGGCGCTCGAGGCGCAGCCCGCCGACTAGCTTCCGCGCGGCTTGCGTCGCTTCGCGCGCGGATGCGCGGCGTCGTAGACCTTGGCGAGCGCCTGGAAATCGAGGTGCGTGTAGACCTGCGTGCTGGCGATCGACGCATGGCCGAGCATCTCCTGCACCGCGCGAAGGTCCCCCGACGACTGCAGCACGTGCGACGCGAACGAATGGCGCAGCATGTGGGGATGCACGTGGCGGTCGAGCCCCTGCTTGATTGCCCATTGCGCGAGCCGCGCCTCGATGGCGCGGGGCGTCAACCGCTTGCCGCTGCGGCCGACGAACACCGCGGCGGGATCGACTCGCGCGATCGCGCGGCGCGCGTCGAGCCAGCGCGTGAGCGCCTCGCGCGCGGCCGCGCCCACCGGCACGATGCGCTCCTTCGAGCCCTTGCCGATCACCCGCACCTCGCCGGCGGCGAGGTCGAGCCGCGCCAGGTCGACGCCGGCGAGCTCGGACAGGCGCAGCCCCGACGAATACGCGAGCTCGAAGAGCGCGCGATCGCGGATGCCCGGCACGTCGTTGGCGGCGATCGTCACCAGCTGCACCGCCTCGTCGGGCGACAGCGCCGACGGCAATCGCCGCGGTGATTTGGGCGCCCGCAGTCCCGCGGTCGGGTCGTCGGCCTGTCCGCGGTCGATGCCGAGCAGATGCCGGTAGAACGCGCGCCACGCCGAGAGCATCCGCGCGAGGCTGCGCCCCGACAGGCCTCGCGCGCGCAATGTCGCGAGGTGGCGCGCGAGCTCGGCGCGGGTGAGCGCAGCGAGCGGCGTCGCGTCCGCGAGCGACGCGAGCGACTCGACGTCGCGCGCATAGGCGCTGCGGGTGTGCGCCGGGCGCGTCGCGAGGCTCTCGACGAAGCGCGCGACCGCCGCCGCGTTGTCGGCCGTCGCGCGCGCGCCCATCGCGTCGATCGCCGTCAGTTGGCGGGCAGGTAGCGCGCGATCGCCACGCTCGCGAGCTCGGCGAGGCGCATCAGGTACACGGTGCCCATGCCCGGATGGAAGCGGTTGGCGTCGGGGCTCGCGAGCGACAGCAGCCCGAACGTCTGCGTCGTGCGCAGCGGCAGGTACGCGAACGACGCGAGGTGATCGGCGTCGTCGAACCATTCGCTCGTCTCGAACGCGGCCTCGGGGCCGCAATACGGCGAGCCGAGCGCGTCGGCGTAGCCGCGCGTCTCCGCCGAGACAGCGGCGAGCTCCGGCAGGTACGACTGCTCCGGCACGCGGCCCCACAGCCGCACCGCGACCGACGGCACCGCGAAATCCTCGGCCAGGCTGTGGTGCAGCACGGCGAGCGTCGTCTCGAGGTCGGGTGCGGCGAAGAGCGCGAGCGTCGAGCGGTGCAGCTTCTCGCTGACGACGTCGTTCTCGGTGCCGTAGCCGATCAGCTCGCGCAGCTTGGTCTCGAGCTCGGCGTTCTTGTCGCGCAGCGCGAGCACCTGGCGCTCGGCGATCGGGATCGCGTGGCCGCCGTGCGGATGCGGCACCGACAGGTCGCCGATCACGTCGGCGTGATCGTCGAAAAAGCTCGGGTTGTCCCGCAGGTAGTCCGCGATTTCCTTGGGGTTCATCGACGCCGCATCGTCCTCTTCATCGGGGCCCCGCGCGCCCGGTATCGCGCCATTCGCCGTCGAACACGCGCGCCGCCGGGCCCTGCATCGTCACCGGCGCGTCGTCCCCCGGCCAGCGGATCGACAGCGTGCCGCCGCGCACCGCGACCTTCACCGCGCGATCGAGGAGGCCGCGGCGAATGCCCGCGACCACCGCCGCGCAGGCGCCGGTGCCGCATGCGAGCGTCTCGCCCGCGCCGCGCTCCCACACGCGCAGCCGAATGTTAGCGCGATCGACGACCTCCATGTAGCCCGCGTTGACGCGCGCGGGAAACCGCGGGTGATGCTCGATCCGCGGGCCTTCGCGCGTCACCGGCGCGGCGTCGACGTCATCGACCACCTGCACGGCATGCGGGTTGCCCATCGACAGCACCGAGACCTCTACCGGCCGCCCGTCGACGTCGAGCGTGTCGACCGCGCCGCCGCTGCCACCGGTGAACGGCACGTCCGCAGGCGCGAAGCGCGGCGCGCCCATGTCGACCTCGACCTCGCCACCGGCGACGAGCCGCGGCACGATCAGGCCGCCTTTCGTCTCGACGCGGATCTCGCGCCGGTCGGTGAGGCCGCGCTCGCGGACGAACACGACGAAGCAGCGCGCGCCGTTGCCGCATTGCTCGACCTCGCCGCCGTCGGCGTTGAAGATCCGGTAGCGGAAGTCGGCGTCGGCGCGCATCGGACGCTCGACGACGAGCACCTGGTCGCAGCCGACGCCGAAGCGGCGGTCGGCGAGGCGGCGGATCGCATCGGCGTCGAGGTCGAAGCGCTGCGCGATGCCGTCGAACACGACGAAGTCGTTGCCGGCGCCCTGCATCTTGGTGAACGCGAGCGACGCCATCCTCAGTGGATCTCGATCCGCGGCATCTCGATCGCGTCGTCGTGGTGGAACGGCAGCCACAGCCCGTCGGCGGTGGTCAGCGTGCCGCTCACCTTGTAAGGGAGGCGCCCGGTGCGCAGCGCCCGCTCGAGCGCGCGACCCATGACGCGAAGGTCGATGCGCACGTCGAGCACCACCGGCGTCGTCGCGCCGGCCGGCAGCGTCACGGGCTGCGCGACCGCCCCGCTCGACGCGTTTCCGCCGTCGACGACGAGCCGGTAGTCGAGCGCCTTGACCGCGACGTCGAAGTCGTTTGGATTGCGCACGCGCAGCGTAAGCCGCGCCTTCGCGCCGTCGGGTGTCGCGACCATCGAATCGATCGATTGCAGCGACACCTCGGGCGGCATCGGCTTCGCCGCGAGCGTCGGGCGCGCGCATAGCGACGCGAGCGCGACGGACGCAATGAGCGGGGCGAGGCGGCGGAGCTTCATCGGCGGTGGATCGTCATCCCCGCGCAGGCGGAAATCCAGCCTCGACGTCGACGCGGGCAACTCGTGAGCCTCCAGTCTAATGCACCGCCCGCTCACGCGGCGGGCACGTCGACGACGGTCGGCGCATGCCCGGTATGCGCGAGGAAGCGCGCGAGGCCTTCGCGCGGAATCGCGAGCGTCGCGGTGTTGACGAGGGGGTGCGCGAGCACGGTGTCCTGGCGCCAGACGTCACGGTCGACGAAGAGCTCGACCGCGCGCGCCCCGTCATTGGCAAGCGCGAGGATGCTGACGCTGCCCGGCGTCACGCCGAGGTGCGCGAGGAGGCGCTCGTCGGACGCGAGCGACAGCCCTTTGGCGTCGACGACGTCGGCGAGGCGCTTCAAATCGACGCGCTTGTCGTGCGCGGCGACGACGAGCAGGTGGCGCCGCCCCTTCTTGTCGCGCAGGAAGAGGTTCTTGGTGCGCGCGCCGCGCATCGCCGGCACGAGCCGGTCCGATTCCTCGACGGTGAATACCGCCGGATGGTCGACACGGACGCAATCGATGTCGAGCCGCGCGAGCAGCGCGACGAGATCGTCGTGGTCCACCGCCTCAGTTCCCGGCGGCGACGTCGACCGCGCGTCCCTCGCGCGCGCTCTCGGCGATCGCGTCGAGCGTCAGCGCGATGTCGATCGATTCCGCCGCCGTGGCGCCCGACCAGTGCGCGGCGCCCGCGCGCACGAGATCGTGGAACGACTCGGCCTCGGCGCGAAAGCCGCTCGCTGTCGGGGTCTCGATCGCCTGGAGCTTGGTATCGTAGGCGACGCCCTGGCGCAGGTCGATGCGCGCCGGCAGCGCCGCCGACGTGTCGTTGTAGTACGTGGTGATGATCGTGCCCGCGTCGCCGACCAGCAGCGCGGGCCGGTGGCGCGCCGTCTCGAACGAGCAGGCCATCTGCGCGAACAGGCCGCTCTCGAATTCGAGCGTGGCGAGCGTCGTCACGTCGACGCCGGTCGGGCCGATCCGCGACACCGCGTGCACGCGCCGCGGCCGCTCGCCGGAGACCATCCGCAGGAAGCTCACCGGGTACGAGCCCGCGTCCATCCGCGCGCCGCCGGCGAGCGCGGTGTCCATCCGGATGTTGGCGGGATCCGACAGCGGGAAGCCGAACGATGCCTGCGCGGTGCGCAATCGCCCGATCGCGCCTTCGGCGAGGAGCTCGCGCAGCTTCGCCATCTGCGGCTGCGCGCGGTATGGATACGCCTCGACGAGATGGACGCCGTGGCGCTGCGCCGCGGCGATCATCGCGCGCGCCTCCGGCGCCGACACCGCCAGCGGCTTCTCGCACAGCACATGCTTGCCGGCCTCGGCGGCGCGGATCGCCCATTGCGCATGCAGGGTGTTGGCGAGCGGCACGTAGACCGCCTCGATCGCGGGATCGGCGAGCAGCGCGTCGTAGTCGGGATGCACGCGCGCGACGCCCGTGTCGCGCGCGAACGCGGCGGCGCGCGCGGGATCGCGGCTTGCGACCGCGGCGACGTCGACTTTCGGCGAGCCGCGCACCGCATTGATGAACGCGCGGGCGATGTTGGCGGCGCCGAGCACGCCGAGCGAAAGGGGACGAGCCGGAACGGCAGTCATGCGATGGGACTCCTGGCTGGGTGGCGGGTGGCGGGCACTGCGCGCCGGGCGTGCGCCCGCGCAACGATCGAGATGATGCAAGGCGCGCCCGCGCCTCGCGCGTTCGCGCTTACGCGGGCGAGGTCGTCAGCGCGCCGCGGCGTGCGCGGGCAGCTCGTCGACCATCTGCGCGACGCAGTCGCCGATGTGCGCGGAGAGCACCCGCTGCGCGCGCCGCCAGTCGCGCGCGAGCGCAGCGTCGCGCAGCGCGAGGTGCTCCTCGCTCGCCGCGCGCCCTCGGTAGATCGCGGCGATCATCTGGTAGCGCAGGTACTTGTCGCGGATCGCGGCATGGGTCTCGAGCAGCACCGTCGAGCCACAGGCGGCGATCAGCGCGGCGTGGAACGCCCAGTCGTAGTGCCGCCATTCCTCGGGATCGAGGTGGCGGCCCGCGGCCATCTGCTGCTCGATCGACGCGAGCTTGTGATGGGCGGCGACCACGCCGCCTTCCCATTCGATGTCGCCGCGCTCGAACGCGAGGCGCAGCGCGTGGCCCTCGAGAAGCTCGCGCATCGCCGCGACCTCGCGCAGGTTGCTCGCGGAAATGCCGGTGACGTGGAAGCCGCGCGAGCCTTCGGCAACGATGAGGCCTTCCGAGGCGAGTCGGCTCAGGTGCTCGCGCAGCGTGTTGACGCTGGTGCCGTAGGCCTCGCGCATCCGCTCGAGCGTCAGCTTGCGGCCGGGCTCGAGCCTGCCGACGACGATGTCGGAGCGGATGCGCCGGTAGGCGAGCTCGCCCGCGGTCGCCGTCTCGGCGGCGCTCCGGTCGCGAGGCATGGACGTGGCCTCGTCCGCGAGCCGCGCCGGGCGCGGCGCGATCCTGCTCGAGATCAATCCCATGGTTTGGAAAATCTCCTAGGTTCCGGCTATTATTGCACGATCCTCCGGCCGCGCGGTTCGCGCCGGGAAGACCGGCACGACTTCAAATGCCGAAACGCATCAACAACGAGGAGGAGCAACCATGAAGCATTCGACGATGCGGCGCGGCCTCATCAAGGCCGGCGCCTCGATGCTCGCGCTCGGCGCGCTCGAGCCCGCGTTCGCGCAGGACAAGGTCAAGCTGCGGTTCAGCTCGGCGTTCACCGAGCAGGACTTGCGCGCCGAGGCCTACAAGGCGTTCGCGGCGGGAATCAAGGATCACTTCGACTTCGAGCCCTACTGGAACAACACGCTGTTCAAGCAAGGCACCGAGCTCGTCGCGCTGCAGCGCGGCAACCTCGAGATGTGCAACCTCGCGCCCGCCGACATCTCGAAGCAGATCCCGGCGTGGTCGCTGATGACCTCCGCTTATCTCTTCCGCGACGTCGATCACCTGCGCAAGACCTTCAGGAGCGATGTCGGCCGCGAGTTCGGCAAGATGGCGCGCGACCAGCTCGGCATCGAGGTGATCACGCCCGTCTACTTCGGCGCGCGTCACGTCAACCTGCGGCCGGACAAGCCGATCCGCACGCCGCAGGACCTCGCCGGCACCAAGCTGCGGATGCCGCCGGGCGAGTTCTGGCAGTTCCTCGGCGAGTCGATCGGCGTCAACCCCACGCCGGTGGCGTTCGCCGAGGTCTACACGGCGCTGCAGACCGGCGCGATCGATGGCCAGGACAACCCGCTGCTCCTGAGCAAGCTGATGAAGTTCGACGAGGTGACGTCGCAGTTCGTGCTGACCGGCCACGTGCTCGGCTACGACGTGATGGTCGTCACTACCAAGGTGTACGACGCGATGTCGAAGGACGAGCAGGCGCGCTTCCGCGCCGCCGCCGAGAAGGCGGTCGACGACTACACGACGAAGTTCACGGGCCAGGAGCGCGACGTCGCCGAGTACTTCAAGAAGGAAGGCAAGAAGGTCTATACGCCGGACGTTGCCGCGTTTCGCAGCTACGCGCAGAAGAAGTACGTCGACAAGTACGGCAAGGACTGGCCGAAGGGCGCGCTCGAGCAGATCAACGCGCTGTAGCGCCTTGGTCCGGGTGCGCGCAATCGCGCACGCGCTGCGCGAGCGCGACGACCGGCGCGCGCAGCGCACGGTCGCCTGCGCGCCCGCATGCGCGTGGCCGCCGCGCCACTCGTGCGCCGGGCGCGCCTTCGATTTGCACGGGGATCCGACATGACGCCGCGCCTCGCGCGCCTGGGCGCCTGGCTCGATCGCTTCGCGAACGTCGTCGCCGCACTCCTGATGGCGACGATGTTCGTGAGCTTCCTGCTCCAGATCACCTTCCGCTACGTGTTCAACGCGCCACTCGGCTGGACCGAGGAGGTGACCGTGCTGTGCTGGGTGTGGGTGGTGCTGTGGGGCGCGGGCTTCGTGCTCAAGGACGCCGACGAGATCCGTTTCGACATCATCTACGCCATCGTCGGGCCGCGCGCACAGCGCGCGTTCCGCGCCGTCTATTCGATCGCATTCATGGTCCTGCTCGCTGTCTCGCTGCCCGCGGCATGGAGCTACGTGACGTTCATGAAGCGCGAGCACACCGCCTACCTGCGGATGCCGTTCGACATCCTCTACTCGATCTACATCCTGTTCGTCGTCGCGCAGATCCTCCGCCATGCGCTGATCGCCTGGCGTGCATTCTCGCCGCCGCTGGCTGCGGCGGCCGTGGAGGAGCCGCGCTGATGCCCGGCCATTTCACGCTGTGCATCGTCGCGCTGGTCACGCTCGCCATCCTCGGCCTGCCGATCGGCCTTGCGATGATCGGCGCGTCGATCTTCTACCTGCTGCTCGCCGGCCTGGACCTTGGCACCGCTGCCGAGCAGCTTTTGAACGGCCTCTTCAACAGCTACGTGCTGCTCGCGGTGCCGCTCTTCATCCTCGCCGCCGACCTCATGAACTCGGGGAGCCTGACCGACCGGCTGCTCAAGTTCTGCCTCGTGCTGGTCGGCCGCTTCCGCGGCGGGCTCGGTCACGTCAACGTGGTTGCCAACATCATCTTCGCGGGCATGTCGGGCTCGGCGATCGCCGACGCGGTCGGCATCGGCCGGATCATCATCGGCATGATGACGCGCGACGGCAAGTACCCGATCGCGTATGCAGGTGCCATCACCGCGTCGGCGGCGATCATCGGTCCGATCATCCCGCCGTCGATCCCGATGGTCGTCTACGCGCTGGTGTCGGACACGTCGATCGGTTTCCTGTTCCTCGGCGGCGTCATCCCGGGGCTGTTGCTCGGGCTCGCGTTCATGATCATGAACACCCTGATCGCCCGCAGGCGCCGCTACCCGGTCGAGCCGCCGGTGCCGCTGCGCGAGATCCCGAAGATCGCGCTCGACGCGTTCCCCGCGCTGATGCTGCCGGTCGTGTTGCTGTTCGGCATCTACGGCGGCGTGATGACGCCCACCGAAGGCGCCGCGGCCGCCGCCGCGTATGCGCTCCTCGCCTCGGCGCTCATCTACCGCGCGATGTCGTGGCGGCAGCTGCTCGGCGTGCTCCAGCAGAGCGCCAAGGCGACGACGTCGATCGGCATGCTGATCGGCGGCGCGATGGTGTTCAACTACGTCGTCACGATCGAGAACGTCCCGCTGTCGATACAGCATTTCGTCGCGCAGTTCCACATGACGGCGGTCGGCTACCTGCTGCTCGTCAACGGCATCCTGCTGGCGCTGGGCTGCCTCCTCGAGGGCACGACGATCCTGCTCGTCATCGTGCCGATCCTGATCCCGCCGGCGAAGGCGCTCGGCATCGACCTCGTGCACTTCGGCGTGGTGGTCGTCGTCAACATCATGATCGGCCTGCTG
>JAICUU010000087.1 GCA_025935675.1 Burkholderiales bacterium | reverse complement strand
CGCACGACGGGAGGCGGGCGTACCCCTCGCCCGATGACACTCGCATGGCGCAAGGCGGGCATACCCCTCGCCCGATGACACGCGCACGACGGGAGGCGGGCGTACCCCTCGCCCGATGACACGCGCACGACGGGAGGCGGACGTACCCCTCGCGCGATGACACGCGCACGACGGGAGGCGAGCGTACCCCTCGCCCGATGACACGCGCATGGCGCAAGGCGGGCATACCCCTCGCCCGATGACACCCGCACGGCGCGAGGCCGGCAAAGTGGCCGGCAGGTGACAGTTGAATTATACCCGGCCGGGGTATATGTTTCGGGACGTGGACAGGGCTCTCGAACCGCAGGCACGCCTCGAGTTCAGCGTCACCGGCATGACGTGCGCGGCCTGCGCGGCGCGGATTGAGCGTGTCGTCGGCCGCGAGCCGGGCCTCAGCGCACATGTGAACGTGGCGACGGAGACGGCGACCGTCGCGTTCGATGGCGCGCCTGACGCCGCGCGGGCGATCAGCGCGATCGAGCGCGCAGGCTATGGTGCGACGCTGCGCCGCGATCCTGCGGCGGATCGTGCCGCGGATGCGCAGCGGCGGGCGAAAGCGCTCGCGGCGATTCGCCGCGACTTCATCGTCGCGGCGGTGCTGACGGTGCCGCTGCTCGCATTGATGCTGCCGTGGCCCGGTGTCGAGCACGGCGAGGCGATTCCGCGCGGCTGGCAATGGCTGCTGGCGACGCCGGTGCAATTCTGGGCGGGGCGCCGCTTCTACGTCGGTGCGTGGCACGCGCTGCGGGGCGGCGGCGCGAACATGGACGTGCTGATCGCCCTCGGCACGAGCGTTGCGTGGCTCTACAGCGCGGTCGTCACGGCGCTGAACCGCGACGACCTGCACGTCTATTTCGAGTCGGCTGCCGTGGTGATCACGCTGGTCCTCTTGGGCAAGCTGATCGAGCTGCGCGCCAAGGCGCGCGCGTCGGCGGCGCTCGAGGGTCTCGCGCGCCTCGTGCCGAAGACGGCGCGCGTGATTCGCGACGGCACGACGCTGGACGTTGCGGTCGAAACGGTTGTCGCCGGCGACCTCGTCGTCGTGCGCGCCGGCGAGGCAATTCCCGTCGACGCGATCGTGCGGACCGGCGCATCCAGCGTCGACGAGTCGCTGCTGACGGGCGAGAGCCTGCCGGTCGCGAAAAGTCCCGGCGCCAAGGTGTACGCGGGCACGCAGAATCACGACGGCGTGCTGACCTGCGAGGCGACCGGCGTGGGTGCGGCGACGCGGATCGCGGCGATCATGCGGCTCGTCGGCGAGGCGCAGGGCTCGCGCGCACCGGTGCAGGCGCTGGCCGATCGCGTGTCGGCGGTGTTCGTGCCGACCGTGCTTGCGATCGCGGCGGTCACGTTCGCCGCCTGGTGGCTCGGCGCGACCGATCCGCAGCGCGGCCTCGTGGCCGCAGTGGCCGTGCTGGTGATTGCCTGCCCGTGCGCGCTCGGCCTTGCGACGCCGTCGGCGATCGTCGTCGCCACCGGCCGCGCCGCCGAGCTCGGGATCCTCGTGCGCGATGCGGCCGCGCTGCAAACGGCGGCGAGCCTCACGCACGTGGCGCTCGACAAGACCGGCACGTTGACCGCGGGAAAACCTGACGTGGTCGACGTGCGCCTCCCGCCTGGCGATCGCGCGTTCGCGATGTCGGTCGCTGCCGCGCTCGCCGGGGCATCGACGCATCCGCTGTCGGCGGCGATCGCCGCACACCTGCGCTCGGCGAGCGCCGTGCCGGCCGACGTCGGGAACGTCGCCAGCATCGCGGGGCAGGGCATGCGCGCGGCGCTCGGCGATGGGCGCATCGCGATGCTGGGCTCGCTCGCGGCGACGGCATCCGCGCTCGGCGAAGACGATGCCGACGCCATCACACGCTGGCAGGCGGATGGCCGCACGATCGTCGCATGTACGGTCAACGGCGCGACGGTCGCGCTGTTCGCGCTCGCCGACCCGTTGCGCATGTCGTCGCCGGAGGGCGTCGCACTCCTCGCGCGCATGGGTGTCGGCGTGACGATGCTCACGGGCGATCACGCGGCGACGGCCGCGCGCATCGCCGCCGATGCCGGCATCAGCGACGTGCGCGCGGGTCTTTCGCCCGCGCGGAAGGTCGAGGCGGTCACCGCGCTCAAGGCGGGAGGTGCCGTCGTCGGCATGGCCGGCGACGGCGCCAACGATGCCGCGGCGCTCGCCGCGGCCGACGTCGGGTTCGCGATGGCGTCGGGAACCGACATCGCCGCGCAGGCGGCCGACATCACGCTGATGCACGGCGACCTTCGCGCGATCGCCGACGCGATCGAGCTCGCGCGCGCGACGCTGCGCAAGATCCGCCAGAACCTCGCGTTCGCGTTCGGCTACAACGTGCTCGGCATCCCGCTCGCGGCGATGGCGCTGCTCGACCCGATGTTCGCAGGCGCGGCGATGGCGGCGAGCTCGATCTCGGTGGTCGGCAATGCGCTGCTGCTGCGCCGCTTCAGGCCCGCCCGGACGAACTTCAAATCTTGAGGAGAACCACCATGCAAACACTCGAAATCGCCATCGACGGCATGAGTTGCAACGGCTGTGTCGGCAGCGTGACGCGCGTACTGAAGGCGGTCCCCGGCGTTGCGGATGTCACGGTGACGCTGCAGCCGCCGCGTGCGCGAATCGCGTTCGATCCCGTCAAGGCGGGACGCGCGCAATTCGCCGAGGCGCTCGACGATGCGGGCTATGGCCTCGCGGACTAGCACGCGAAGGGCGCTCAAGACGGGTGGCCGCGCGGCGCGCGCCGCTGCGGCGCCGCCAAAGGCGGGCATCCGTGCGGCGCAGGCGGGCATGGCACCGCCGAAGACGGGCGCGGTACCGGCGAAGGCGGCCGCGCCGGCGCACCCGCTGGTTGCGCGCCACGATCACGCCGCGCTCAGCAAGCGCATCCGCCGCATCGAGGGCCAGGTGCGCGGCATCGGCGGGATGATCGACGACGACCGCTATTGCATCGACATCCTCACGCAGGTGGCCGCTGTGCAGTCGGCGCTCGACGCGCTCGCACGCGAGCTCCTCGAGCACCACCTGCACGGCTGCGTGCAGCAGGCGGTGAAGACGGGCGACGGCGCGCGCGCGATCGACGAGGCGCTCGCCGTCATCCGTCGCTTCGGGCGCTGATCAGCGGCGGATCTTCTCGACCCAGGCCACGAACGCGTTCATGAACTTGCCGACGAACTCGCGCGTTTCGGGCTTGACGAGCTTGCCGCCGGCATCGAACAGCGACGCCGCCTGCCCGATATAGGCCTCCGGCTGCTGCAGCGTCGGCATGTTGAGGAACACCAGTGACTGGCGGAGATGCTGGTTGGCGCCGAAGGCGCCGAGGGCGCCGCCCGTCACGCTGACGACCGCGGCAGGCTTGCCGTCCCAGGCGCTCTTGCCGTAGGGCCGCGACGCGACATCGATCGCATTCTTGAGCACGCCCGGCACCGAGCGGTTGTACTCGGGCGTGACGAAGATCACCGCCTGCGCCTTCTGGATGCGCGCCTTGAACGCGGCGGACGCCGGCGGCGGATTCGCCTCCTCGTCCTGGTTGAAGTGCGGCACGTCGCGGATCTCGACGATCTCGAGCTTGAGCGACGGCGGCGCGAGCTCGGCGAGCGCGTGCGCCATCTTGCGGTTGAACGATTCCTTGCGCAGGCTGCCGACGAGGACGGCGACGTCCACGGGTTGACTCATGGCGATCCTTTCGAGGCGAGTGCGCGCGGCGCGCGCGTTGGCGAAAAGTATAGGCGGCGGCCTTGCCCGGTCGTTCGGCAACACCGCAACGCGACACCGGCATCCGGCTCGACCGTGGATGCGACTGGCATAATCGGCCGCTTCGGGGTGTAGCGCAGCCCGGTAGCGCGCTTGCTTTGGGAGCAAGATGTCGGAGGTTCGAATCCTCTCACCCCGACCATTGCCGGACGTCGCCGCCGCGCGTTGATCCGTACGAAGCGCCCGTAGCTCATCCGGATAGAGCACCGGCCTTCTAAGCCGGGGGTAACAGGTTCGAGTCCTGTCGGGCGCGCCAGATCGCCGTGCGCAACGGGCCCGCGGCTCGGGGCGGGCGGGCAAAGTCGGCTAAAATGACAGGCTGTCCGGCATCCCCGAGTCCTCGGCCGCCGTGACCGATGGTGGCTGTAGCTCAGTTGGTAGAGTCCCGGATTGTGATTCCGGTTGTCGTGGGTTCGAGTCCCATCAGCCACCCCATCCCGTTTTGCCCGCAACGCGGTCGGCCGGCGCCCCGGCGGGGTTGCCACGTTCCATGCACGCCGACGTCGCCCGTTCCTGCCGGCTTGCAGCGCCAAGTCCGGGTGCGCGCGAAGAGCTTGGGCCGCATTGCACGTGCAGTGCAGTGCAACATGTCGCGGGACCCCACGTCATCGCGGTGTCATGAATTTCGCCGGTTCGGCCCGTCGAGGCGAATATTCGACGGTGGCATGGCAGTTTTTGCAATTTGCACACCACAAGCCGAACAGCCACGAGCCGCCTGACCGCTTGCGGCCCCATCGCGCGCGTTCCTCCGTCGAGCATTGCAGTTCCGATGTTTTCCGCTATGCTCCGAAGTCCGCCCCGCCCATGCCGGCCGGCCATCGCCAGTTGGAGAGAATCGCCATGCCCACCGCTTCCCGCCGATTCGTTGCCCTGTTGAACAATTTGCATCGGCTTGCGCTCGTGTCGATCCTCGGCGTCCTGGCCGGATGCGCGACGACCGAGATGCCGCCGGCGCCCGCGACCGCGGCCTCGTCCGATTACACGTACAAGATCGGCCCCGGCGACCAGCTCAACATCATCGTCTGGCGCAATACCGAGCTGTCGGGGACGGTGCCGGTGCGGCCCGACGGCAAGATCACGACGGCGCTCGTCGAAGACCTGCCTGCGCAGGGCAAGGACGCGTCGACGCTGGCGCGCGACATCGAGAAGGCGCTCGGGAAGTTCATTCGCGACCCGGTCGTCACCGTCGTCGTCACCAACTTCGTCGGCCCGCCCGACCAGCAGATCCGCGTCGTCGGCGAGGTGCCGCATCCGCAGACGCTGCCGTATCGCCAGGCAATGACGCTGCTCGACGTGATGATCGCGGTGGGCGGCGTCACCGACTTCGCCGACGGCAACGACGCGACGATCCTGCGCACCGCCGACGGGAACAAGCAGTACCGCGTGCGGGTCAAGGACCTCGTCAAGCGCGGCGACGTCTCGGCCAACGTGCAGATGCAGCCGGGCGACGTGCTCTTCATTCCGCAAAGCTGGTTCTGACGGAATCGCAGCGCGCGGCCACCGCGCGCCGCCTCAAACGGACCCTGCAATGGACGAACTGATACGCGAAGCACGCGAAGTGCTGCGTGGCATGTGGCAGCGGCGCTGGCTCGGCCTCGCCGTCGTGTGGATCGTCGGCGTCATCGCCGCGCTCGTCATCGTGCGCATCCCCGACAAGTACGAGGCGTCCGCGCGCATCTATGTCGACACGCAGTCGGTGCTGAAGCCACTGATGACGGGCATCGCGGTGCAGCCCAACGTCGAGCAGCGCCTGTCGATGCTGTCGCGCACGCTGATCAGCCGGCCCAACGTCGAGAAGCTGATGCGCATGGCCGACCTCGACCTCGCCACGCATTCCAAGCAGGACGAGGAGCGGATGATCGACGGCCTGGTGAAATCGCTGCAGATCGTCGGCACCGGCCGCGACAACCTCTACACGCTGTCGTACCGCGACACCGACCCTCAGCGCGCCAAGCGCGTCGTGCAGTCGCTGACGTCGATATTCCTCGACACGAGCCTGGGCGGCAAGCGCAAGGACTCCGACACTGCCAAGAAATTCATCGACGACCAGATCAAGGTCTACGAGAAGAAGCTCGAGGATGCCGAGAACCGGCTGAAGGAGTTCAAGCTCAAGAACATGAGCTACGCGAGCGCCGACGGCAAGGATTACTACGGCAAGATCAACGAGGTGTCGCAGGCGCTCGCGCAGGCACGCCTCGAGTTGCACCAGGCCGAGAATTCGCGTGACGCGCTGAAGCGCCAGGTGGCTGGCGAGGAGCCGACGTTCCTGCCCGACGTCGCCGAACAGGCGCCCGCCGACAACAGCGCGACCACGGTCGATGCGCGGCTCGACACGCTGCGCAAGAACCTCGACACGCTGCGCATGCGCTACACCGACGAGCACCCCGACATCGTCGGGTTGAAGCGCGTCATCGCCGACCTCGAGTCCCAGCAAAAGTCCGAGCAGGCGGCGCAGCGCAAGGCGGCGACGGTGCGCAGCGCGGCCACGGGCACGCCGATCAACGCCAACCCGGTCTACCAGCAGCTCAAGGTGTCGCTCGCCGAGGCCGAGGCGAACGTCGCGTCGATGCAGGCGCGCGTCAACGAGTACGAGGGTCGCTACGCGGCCCTGAAGGCGTCGGCGATGCGCGTGCCCGAGATCGAGGCGGAGTTCACGCAGCTCAATCGCGACTACGACATCAACAAGCGCAACTACGACGTGCTGGTGGCGCGCCGCGAGTCCGCGGAGATCTCCGGCGAGATGGATGCGACGACCGGCGTCGCCGACTTCCGGCTGATCGACCCTCCGCGCGTGTCGCCCCAGCCCGTGTCGCCCGACCGGCTGCTGCTGTTCCCGCTCGCGCTGGTGGGCGCGCTCGGCGCCGGCCTTTTCGCCGCGCTGGTGGCAAGCCGCCTGTGGCCGACGTTCAACGATTCGCGTGCGCTGCGCGAGGCGACGGGATTGCCCGTGCTCGGCACCGTGTCGATGCTCGTCAGCGCCGTGCAAAGGCGCCGCGAGCGGCGACGCCTGGTCGGGTTCGTCTCGGGGTTCATCGCGTTCCTGGCGTCGTTCGGAGCCGGATTCCTGCTCTTGTTCCTGCACACCGCGCGTGCCGCGATCTAGGACGCACACATGAGCCTCATCGAGCAGGCGGCGAAACGCCTAGAGGAATTGCGCAAAGCGGGCTTCGACGCGCCGGCGGCGGCGCCCGCGCCGGATGCGCAGCGCGTCGCGCGCCCCGAACAGAGCCTGATCGAGCGCGCCGCGGCGCAGCAGGCGGTGCGCGCGCTGCGCCCGGCGAACGGCGTCGGAGCCCTCGAGCCGCCCGCGGCGCCGTCGCCTGCGCACACCGAGGCGCCGCCCACGCGGCGTTTGTCGCTCGACCTGCCGCGCCTCGCGGCGGCGGGCATCGTCACGCCGGACGCGCCGCGCTCGCAGATTGCCGACGAGTTCCGCGTCCTCAAGCGCCCGCTGATCCAGAACGCGACGGGTCGCAACGCGTCGTCGATCCGCCACGGCAACCTCATCATGATCACGAGCGCCTTGCCCGGCGAGGGCAAGAGCTTCACCGCGCTCAACCTCGCGATGAGCATCGCGATGGAGCTCGACCACACGGTACTCCTCGTCGACGCCGACGTGGCGCGGCCGTCGCTGCCGAAGCTCCTCGGCTGGCCGCAGACGCGGGGGCTTCTCGATCTCCTCGTCGACGACGACACCGATGTCCGCGACGTCCTCATCCGGACCGACGTCGAGAAGCTCTCGATCCTGCCGAGCGGCAACCCGCATCCGCGCGCGACCGAGCTCCTCGCGAGCGCGTCGATGAGTGCGCTGCTCGACGAGATGTCGCGTCGCTACGCCGATCGCATCATCGTGTTCGACTCGCCGCCGCTGCTCGTGACCACCGAATCGCGCGTCCTCGCGACGCAGATGGGGCAGATCGTCATCGTCGTCGAGGCCGAGCAGACGCAGCAGGGCGCGGTCAAGCAGGCGCTCGCGACGATCGAGGCATGCCCGATCCGGCTGATGATGCTGAACAAGACCCGCTCGAACGCGGCGGGATCGAGCTACGGCTATGGCTACGGATATAGCTATGGCTATGGCAACTGACGGGCGAGCGGCGCGCGCGATCCGGATTGCGGGGCTGCTGGCGTTCGGCGTCGCGGGCGCGGCGTCGGCGCAGCTCGCCGACGCGCCGTACAGCGCACCGGCACCGGCACCGGCGAAAGCGGATGCGACGGCGGCAAGCGGTGAGCCGGGCTCGCAAGGACGCGGCGGCTGGGTCTTCGTGCCGAGCATCACCGTACGCGGCACCGCGACCGACAACGTCGACCAGCTGCCGGACAATCGCGCGCGCAGCGATTTCATCACCGAGATCATTCCCGGCATCCGTATCGACGGCAGCGGCAGGCGCGTCAAGCTGCACCTCGACTACCGGATGGACAACCTCATCTACGCGCGCGATTCGTCGCAGAACGACCTGCGCAATTTCCTGAACGCGTTCGGCTCGCTGGAGGCGATCGAGCACTTCCTGTTCATCGACGCGCGCGCCGCAATCGACCAGGAGGCGATCTCGCCCTTCGGCCCGCGGCCCACCGACACGACGACGAGCGCCAACCGCACCGAGACACGCACCTACCAGGTCAGCCCCTACGTGCAAGGACGCCTTGCGGGGACGACCAACTACCTCGTTCGTTACGACTATACGGACCTGCATTCCACGTCGACGGCGACCGGCAACGAGCGGACGAGTCTCGTGACGGCACGACTGCAGGGCGAGACGCGGATCGATGCGCTCGGCTGGAGCGCCGATGCGACGAGCCAGCGCTCCGACTTCGAGACGGCGCGGGACACGCAGGACGATCGCGTGCGCGGTACGGCCATCTACGCGTTCGATCCGCAACTCCACGTCCACGTGACCGCCGGCTACGAGCGCAACAACTACATCACGCTGCAGACCGAGGGCAACACGACCTACGGCGGCGGCTTCGAATGGGCGCCGACCCAGCGCAGCAAGGTCTTCGGCAACTGGGAGCATCGCTTCTTCGGCGACGGCTGGAATTACGGGGCCAGCAACCGGTCGCCGTACCTCGCGCTCTCGTTCAGCGACAAGCGCGACGTCACCACCGATGCGCAGTCGCGTATCGGCGGCGCCGGCTACACGGCGGCGTACAACATGCTGTTCGCGGCACTGGCGACGCGGATTCCCGATCCCGCCGACCGCGCGTCAGAAGTGCAGCGGCTGCTCGAAAGCGGCAACATCCCGGGCGACCTCGGGCTGCCGTCCGACTTCGTCGTCGGCAATTCGTACATCGAGCGGCGACAGGAAGCATCGGCGGCGATCCTCGGCGTGCGCAACACGATCTCGTTCGCCGTCTACCGGCTGACACGCGACAACCTCGTGGCGACCGGGCCGGACGTCCCCCCTGCGACCACCCCGAACACCCGCGAATGGGGTGCGAGTGCCAACCTCGGCCACAAGGTCACGCCGTTCACTACGTTCAACCTTGGCGGGACGTGGCGCGAGACCAGCGCGACGTCCGGCGCCGACATCAAGAGCAAGGAGTGGACGGCGCGCACGGGGCTCGCGACGCATTTCGGCCGCCATACCACCGGCACCGTGGAGTACCGGTACACCCATTTCAACAGCGATGCCGGGACCAACAGCGACTACACGGAGAACGCGCTGATCGCGACGCTGTTCTACCAGTTCTGAGCGTCGGCCATGTACGAATCGTTCTATGGCCTGACCGCAAAGCCGTTCCAGCTCAACCCGGACCCGTCGTTCTATTTCGGCAGCCGGCAGCATCGGCGCGCGATGGCGTACCTCGAGTACGGGCTGCACCAGAACGAGGGCTTCATCGTCATCACCGGCGACGTCGGCGCGGGCAAGACGACGATCGTGCGCAGCCTGCTCAACAAGCTCGATCAATCGAAAGTCGTCGCGGCGCAGCTCGTCAGCACCCAGCTCGAGGCCGAGGACACGCTGCGCATGGTCGGTGCGGCATTCGGCCTGCCGAGCAAGGAGATTCCCAAGTCGGAGATGCTGCTGACGCTCGAGGCGTTTCTCGTCGGCATCACGCAGCAGGGCAAGCGCGCGCTCCTGATCGTCGACGAGGCGCAGAACCTCGCGCCGCGCGCGGTCGAGGAGCTGCGGATGCTGTCCAACTTCCAGCTCGACACGCACGCGCTGCTGCAGAGCTTCCTCGTCGGCCAGCCGGAATTCCGCGACACGATGCAAAGCGCGGAGATGCTGCAGTTGCGCCAGCGCGTGATCGCCGCCTGTCACATCGGCCCGATGGACGCCGACGAGACACGCGGCTACGTCGAGCACCGTCTCGGCCACGTCGGCTGGAAGGGCGTGCCGCGCTTCGACGACGGCGCCTACGAGGCGATCCACCGCGTCACCGGCGGCATCCCGCGGCGGATCAACGCAGTCTGCGATCGGGTCCTGCTGTCGGGATTCCTTGCCGGCAAGCGCGCATTCTCGCGTGGCGATGTCGAGGAGGTCGCGCGCGAGATCAGCGAGGAGACGTTCTCGGGTCCGGTGCCGGCCGAGCCGCCGCCGCCCGTCGCCGTCAACGACACGAGCACCGTGAAGGCGTTCGCCAACGGGCCGGTGCCGCTGCGCCTCGACTTCGAGCTCGACGCCGCGGTGACGCGCGAAGCGTCGCAACTCATCGCCGGCCTGCAGGCCAACGAGGTGGAGGAGCGACTGACGCGCCTCGAGCGCCAGGCCAATGCCACTTTGACACTGCTGCAGCAGTTGCTCGACGCCCTTCGCAAGCCGGGCGAGCCCGGCATCACGAGCATCGGCCCGCGCGACCCTGGAGCATTGCAATGAGCCGTGACGCTGCTTCGCATCGCGACGCGCCGGTGCTGTGCGTCGTCGGCGCACGGCCCAACTTCATGAAGATGGCGCCGATCCTGCGCGCGTTCGCGGCAGCGCGCCCGCCGATGCCGGCGCTGCTCGTGCATACCGGCCAGCACTACGACGCGGCGATGAGCGACCGCGTGTTTGCCGATCTCTCGTTGCCGACTCCCGACGTCAACCTGGAAGTGGGATCCGGCAGCCATGCGGTGCAGACCGCCGAGGTGATGCGGCGCTTCGAGCCGCTCGTCGACACACACGCGCCGGCCTGCGTGCTGGTCGTCGGCGACGTCAACTCGACGCTGGCGTGCAGCCTCGTCGCCGCCAAGAAGGGCGTGCCCGTCGTCCACGTCGAGGCGGGACTGCGCAGCTTCGACCGGGCGATGCCCGAGGAGATCAACCGCGTCCTCACCGACCAGATCGCCGACCGCCTCTACACGACCGAGCACACGGCGCTGGCGAACCTCGAGCGCGAGGGCATTGCGGCCGAGCGCGTCCGCTTCGTCGGCAACGTGATGATCGACTCGCTGCTGGCGAGCCGCCCGCACGCGGTGGCGCCGGCCGTCACGCTCGCGCAAGGCGGCGCCGATCCCGCAATCGCATCGGGCGCGTTCGGCGTCGTCACGCTGCACCGGCCGTCCAACGTCGACGATCCAGCCACGCTCGCCGACCTGCTGCGCACGCTCGTCGAGGTGTCGACGCGCCTGCCGCTCGTGTTCGCAATGCATCCGCGCACGCGCGCCAGCATCGAGCGCGCGGGCCTCGGTCGCATGCTCGGCGGTGCGCGCATCGCCGTGCTGCCGCCGCAGGGCTACCTCGAGATGCTGGGACTCATGTCGGCGGCGGCTGTCGTCCTCACCGATTCGGGCGGCATCCAGGAAGAGACCACCGCGCTCGGCGTGCCGTGCCTCACGGTGCGCGAGAACACCGAGCGGCCGATCACGATCGACGAGGGCACCAACACGCTGGTCGCGCGCGATCGCGCCGCGATCCTGCGCAACGTCGACGCGATCCTCGCCACCGGCGGCAAGCGCGGGCGCGTGCCGGAGGGCTGGGATGGCCGCGCCGCGGAGCGCATCGCCGCCGACCTGCGGCAATGGCTCGACAGGCGCCAGACCACCAGCCGGGAGGCCGCATGAATTCCGCGGCGGCACCGGCGGCGGCCGACGTCCGGCGTGCCGCAAGCGCCGGCCGCACGCGGGCCGTGCACGCCGCGCCGATCGTCAACGCGCTGACGATCGATGTCGAGGACTACTTCCAGGTGTCGGCGTTCGCTCCCTATATTCCGCGCGGCGAGTGGGACACGCGCGAATGCCGCGTCGAGCGCAACATCGACACGATCCTCGCGCTGCTCGATGACGCCGGCGCGAGGGCGACGTTCTTCACGCTGGGCTGGATCGCCGAGCGGCATCCGCGGGTGGTCCGGCGGATCGTCGAGTGCGGCCACGAGCTCGCGAGCCATGGCTACGCCCATCGCCGCGCGACCGAGCAGAGCCCGGAGCTCTTCCTCGCCGACATCAAGCTCGCCAAGGTCATCCTCGAGGACCTCGCGGACCGCGAGGTGAAGGGCTACCGCGCGCCGAGCTTCTCGATCGGAACCGCGAATCCGTGGGCGTTCGACGCCATCCGCGACGCGGGCTACCGCTACAGCTCGAGCGTCTACCCGATCCGGCACGACCACTACGGCATGCCCGATGCGCCGCGCTTCGCGCACGAGGTGCGGCCCGGCCTCGTCGAAGTACCGGTAACGACGGCGCGCGTTTTCGAGCGCAATCTGCCGGCGGGCGGCGGCGGCTATTTTCGCCTGATGCCGTACGCGATGTCGCGCTGGCTGCTGCGCCGCGTGAACCGCCGCGACGAGGCGCCTGCGATCTTCTACTTCCATCCGTGGGAAGTCGATCCCGCGCAGCCGCGCGTTCCCGGCATCGATGCGCGCACGCGATTTCGGCACTACCTCAACCTCACGCGCATGCAGGCGCGCCTGGCGCGCCTCTTGCAAGACTTCGAGTGGGGTCGCGTCGACGAGGTTTTCCTGCCTTTGCGCGTGCCCGAGGGAGTCGTCGCATGATGAGCGAAGCCGCCGTGGTCGAGCGCGCCGCGCCGCCGCGGGTGGCGCCGGCACTGCGCATCCGCACGCTCGCGCGCGGCGATGCCGCCGGCGCCGCGAGTTGGGACGCGTTCGTCATGGGCTCGAAGGCGGCGACGTTCTTCCACCGCGCCGGCTGGCTGGAGATCATCGCCGGCGTGTTCGGCCACGCGCCGCATTTCCTCTACGCCGAGCGCGACGGGGCGATCGTCGGCGTGCTGCCGCTCGCGCGCAATCGCAGCCGCCTCTTTGGCGACGCGCTGGTCTCGCTGCCATTCGCCGTCTACGGGGGGGTTGCGGCCGACGATCCTGCGGCGGCCGCGGCGCTCGAGGACGAGGCCGACCGCCTCGCGCGATCGCTGGGCGTCGAGCACCTCGAGCTGCGCAACGTCGAGTCGCGCCATCCGGACTGGCCCTCGCAGGATCTCTACGTCACGTTCCGCAAGGGGCTGTTCGCGGACCACGAGGACAACCTGCGCGCCATCCCGCGCAAGCAGCGCGCGATGGTCCGCAAGGGCATCCGCAACGGGCTCGCGAGTGCCGTCGACGCCGACGCCGGCCGCTTCTTCGCGCTGTACGCCGACAACGTCCACCGCCACGGCACGCCGGCGCTGCCGCGACGCTACTTCGAGGCGCTGCAAGCGACCTTCGGCGACGACTGCGAGATATTGACGGTCACCGCGCCCGATGGCACGCCCGTGTCGAGCGTGCTGTCGTTCTATTTCCGCGACGAGGTGCTGCCGTACTACGCGGGCGACGACGAGGCGGCGCGCGATCTCGCCGCCAACGATTTCAAGTACTGGGAGCTGATGCGGCGTGCGGTCGCCCGCGGCTGCCGCGTGTTCGACTACGGCCGCAGCAAGCGCGACACCGG
>JAICUU010000228.1 GCA_025935675.1 Burkholderiales bacterium | reverse complement strand
TGGCGCACGAAGCGCTCGGACATCTGGTCCTGGCGCATCTGGATCTGCTGCTGCAGCGTGCGCCCGCGCTCGTAGCGCATCACCATGTACACCGTCTCGTTGGCGCGGAAGAAGTTCAGCACGCGCACGACGTTCGGGTGGTTGATCTTGGCGAGCGCGCGGCCTTCCTCGAAAAAGCACTTCATTCCGTAGCGGAACGAGGTGAGGTTCTCGGCCGAGGACGCGCGCACGATGTCGCCCTCGGTGCGCAGCACCAGCGACGACGGCAGGTACTCCTTGATGGCGACCGGTGCGCCGGTCTCGTCGAACGCCCGGTAGACGATCGAAAAGCCCCCACGGCTGATCTGCCGGTCGATCCGGTAGTTCAGCAGCTGGTATTGGGACGGCAGCGCCTGGTTGGTGACGGGCATCGGAAAATCAAGGCGTTGCACTTCAACGCCGGGGGAGTTCCATAGTCTCGCAGAATCCGGTGAACTATCGCAAATCGTGTGCCACGGGTGCTTTCGACGCTTGACGAGCGGTGTTGGCATCAAAGACAGCGGCGGGTGGTCACCTACAATGCTGGGCCGCGCATGGCGTTCCAGGGGAAATCGCGATGATTCTCAGCATGACCGGCTTCGCGTCGGTGTCGGCCGAATGGCCCGGTTTGGCGCTCACCGTGGAGCTTCGCAGCGTCAACCACCGCTATCTCGACCTAAGTTTGCGCATCCCTGACGAATTGCGGCTATCCGAGCCCGCAATCCGCGAACGGATCGCCGCGGAGCTCAAGCGGGGCAAAGTGGACTGCCGGGCGAGCCTCGCCCGGACCGCTGCGGGCAGCGCGAGCCTCGCCGTGGACGCCGGGCGCGTTGCCGACGTGGCCCGCGCGGGTCAGGAAGTGGCGCGGCTCGTGCCGGGCATCGCGCCGCTCACCACCGCCGAAGTCCTGCGCTGGCCCGGCGTCATCGCCGAGGCCACGGTGCCACCCGAAGAGCTCGCCGCGCGCCTTCTGGCGCTGCTCGACCAGGCGCTCGCCGACCTTGCGGCCTCGCGCGCGCGCGAAGGCTCCAAGCTCGACGCGCTGCTGCTCGCGTGCTGCGACGGCATCGACGCGCAGGTCAAGCGCGTGGCGCCGCGGGTTCCGGCCATCCAGGCGGCGTACATGGAGAAACTCGGTGTGAAGTTGCGCGAAGCCGGCGCCGAGGCCGGCGACGAGCGCCTCAAGCAGGAGCTGGCGCTGTTCGCGACCAAGGTCGACGTCGCCGAGGAGGTCGCACGGCTGACGACGCATGTCGCCGAGGTGCGGCGGGTGCTGAAGGCCGGCGGCGCCGCCGGCAAGCGGCTCGACTTCCTCGCGCAGGAGCTTCATCGCGAGGCCAACACGCTGGGCTCGAAGTCGGTGGACGCGGAGCTCTCGAGCGTGTCGCTCGAGCTCAAGGTGCTGATCGAGCAGATGCGCGAGCAGGTGCAGAACGTGGAGTGATGGGCGTGGCGAAGACGAGCAGCAAAGCACCCGTCGCCGTCGTCACCGGCGGCGCGCGCGGCATCGGCCTCGCGATCGCGCAGCGGTTCCTCGCCGAAGGCTATCGCGTCGCGCTGCTCGACATCGACCGCAAGACGCTGACCGCCACCGAGAAGCGCCTCGCCGAGCCTGAGCGCGTACTCGCGCTACCCTGCGACGTGTCGGACGTGAAGCAGGTGAGCGTCGCGGTCAGCAAAGTGGCCCGCACATTCGGCCGCATCGACGCGCTGGTGAACAACGCCGGCATCGCCATCTTCAAGCCGATCCTCGAGACTTCGTTCGCCGAATGGCAGCGCGTGCTCTCGGTGAACCTCAATGGCGCGTTCAACTGCACGCATGCCTGCGCGCCATTCATGATCAAGGGCGGCGGCGGCGCGGTGGTGAACATCGCGTCGATCTCGGGCCTGCGCGCGTCGACGCTGCGCGTCGCCTACGGCACGAGCAAGGCGGCGCTGATCCACCTCACCAAGCAGTACGCCGTCGAGCTCGGCACGCTGGGCATTCGCGTCAACTGCGTCGCGCCCGGCCCGGTGGACACTGAAATGTCCAGGCTCGTGCATAGCGTGGCGATAAGGCAGGATTACTACGACATCATCCCGTTGAACCGTTACGGAACCGTCGATGAGATCGCTGCAGCCGTCGTGTTCCTGTGCAGCGAGGATGCGAGCTACATCAACGGGCAGACGCTGGCCGCCGATGGCGGGTTCGAGGCGATGGGGGTGGGGTTGCCGACGCTGCGGAGGGATTTCGCTCCGAAAGTGAAGCCCCGCAAGGCGAGATAAGGCGCATCACCGCAAGCGATGTCGCGGCGCTGGCCGAACGGCGGCTGGCGAAGCGGTACGCGCCCGGCGCATACGCGAGCGACTGACACGCCGGCTTCCGCAGGAGCGACGTTGTTTTCCGCGACGCCGGCGTGAGCGACGATTCAGCGCAAAATCGCGCACATCCGCCGATGCGAGCGCCGCCCTCCCGGGAGACCCAACAGGAGCAATCATGCCGAAACCGATCGCCAACCTCGACGAGGTCGAATTCGACGACGTCGAGGACAATGGCTACTACACGTCGAAGCGCGCCCTGTTCAGCGACGGCATCGGCGCGCGCAAGCTCGGCTACAACCTCACGATCCTGCCGCCGGGAAAGGCGCAGTGCCCGCTGCACAGCCATCGGGCCGAGGAGGAGATGTTCCTCATTCTCGACGGACAGGGCGAGCTGCGATTCGGCAGCGAGCGGTATCCGATCCGCAAGCATGACGTGATCGCCTGCCCGACTGGCGGCCCCGAGGTCGCGCACCAGATCATCAACACCGGGACGGTGCCGTTGCGCTACCTTGCCGTGTCCAACGTCGCGGAGATCGAGGCCTGCGAGTATCCCGATTCGAACAAGGTCCTGGTGGTCGCCGGCCCGCGCGGGGCGCGCGGCCTGCGCAAGATGTTTCGCGGGGAGAACACGGTCGATTACTACGACCGCGAGAGCATCGAGCCGCCGGAGCGCGGCGCCTGACGCCTGTCCGGTCGTTTGCGAGCTGCCGGGAGGACGGCGCGCTGCGGTGCGCTTCGCCCGGATTGCGACGACTTCAGCCGGTATCAGTACCGCCGCCGCGGAGGGGGCGGCGCCGCGTTCGCGCGTGTTTCGATATGCCGGAAGGTGATTCGCCCCTTGGTGAGGTCATAGGGCGAGATCTCGAGCGACACCTTGTCACCCTGGATGATGCGGATGCGGTGCTTGCGCATCCGGCCCGCGCTGTACGCGACGAGCGAGTGGCCATTGTCGAGCTTGACGACGTAGCGCGCGTCGGGCAGCACCTCGTCCACGACGCCGTTCATTTCCAGCAGTTCTTCCTTGGCCATGCGGTTCCTTTCCGTCGCACGAAGGCGAAGCGCCCGGCGACGCCGGGCGCTTCGCATCGCATCGACACATGCGGCCGAAGGGGCCGCGTCCCGCGCGTCAAGCCACGCGGATGTTCGTCGCCTGTGGCCCCTTGGGGCCCTTGCCGGCATCGAACTCGACGCGATCGCCTTCCTTGAGCGTCTTGAAGCCCTGCGACTGGATCGCGGAAAAATGCGCGAAAAGATCCGCGCTGCCGTCTTCCGGCGTAATGAAACCGAAGCCCTTGGCTTCGTTGAACCACTTCACGGTGCCTGTTGCCATGTCTTGATATCCTGACGAATGATGAAAAGCGAGGACCTGTCGTCCCCGACGACGAAGATCAAGACGATTTGGATGTTGGAAAAAGGAGGCCGCAGAACGCGGGCTCCGAGACTTCAACAGCAACTGACCTGACGATCGCGAAACGCAGTATACGCGAATTCGACGGTCGCCGCAAGCAAAGATGGGGCCGGCGATCGACGCGATCGCGAATCACTTGCCCTTGCGGCCGGGCGCCGGCTTCGGAATGTAGCCCGCGACACGGCATTGCAACGCCTCGGTGGGCTTGCCGCGCTCGAAGCGCGTCAGCTTGCAGGTGATCGCGTGGCCGCCTTTCACCAGCAGCTCGAGCGCACGACGCACGTCGTCGAGCGGCAACTGGATCTCGCTCGCGATGTCGAGGTCAAGACACTGGCCATGCCGGCGCAGGCATTGAAGGACGTTCTCCACGTTGGTCGCTTTCGACGATGCGGCGGCATGCTGCGCGGGAAACTCGCGCGCGGGCTGCCATCGATGCTTGTTGCCTGGAAGGCCAGGGGACTGTGCAAACATTCGCGGTGGCACCGGACTGGCGCGGCGAACACGCACGAGCACGTCGGCATTATGCGCCTTTGCGCGGCGCGCCCCACGCGACCGCTTATCTGAATCCCCTGCGCCCTGCTTGCACAACGAGCGGCGCCCCCCCTCGCGAGGATCCTTCGAGCGGCCATGCGGCGTGCCGCGACCGCGCCGGGATGGTGGTTTGAGCGGCCGTACGACGACCAGCGCCCGCTAGCCCAGGACGTTGCGCGGAGCGCCCGCGACAAACGCCTCGATATTGTCGACGAGCTGGTCGGCCAGTCCCTGCTGCGCCTCGGCGCTGGCCCACGCGACGTGCGGCGTCAGGATGAAATTGGGCAAGCGCAACTTCAGCAACGGGTTCGCATCGTCGGGCGGCTCCTTCGTCAGCACGTCGAAGCCGGCCCCGGCGATCGTCCCTGCCTCCAGCGCCTCGGCGAGCGCCGCCTCGTCGACGAGGCCGCCGCGCGCGGTGTTGACGAGGAGCGCCGACCGCTTCATCGTCGCGAGCTCCTGCGCGCCGATCATGTGGCGCGTCGCCGGCGTGAGCGGCACGTGCAGCGACACAACGTCCGCTTGCCGGAGGATGTCGGCCACGCTCGACGGCGTCACGCCCTCGACCGCCGGCGCGACGGGGTCGAAACCGAGCACCGACATTCCGAATGCCTGGCCGAGCTTCGCCACGCGCGCGCCGAGCGCGCCAAGCCCGATCACGCCGAGCGTGCTGCCCGCGATGTCGTGCAGCGGATGATCGAGCAGGCAGAACGCGCTCGCTCGCTGCCACTTGCCGGCCTCGACGTCGGCGCGATAGGCGACGAGGTTGCGCCGCAGCGCGAGCACCAGCGCGAACACGTGCTCGGGCAGCGTTGCCACCGCGTAGTTGCGGATGTTGCTGACGACGACCCCGCGCGCCCTGGCGGCCGCGACATCGACGATGTCGCTGCCGGTGGCGGCGATGGCGATCAGCGCGAGCGAGGGCAATTGCGCGAGCGCAGCCTCGCGGATCGGGACCTTGTTCGTGACCGCGATCGTCGCGCCGGCCAGCCGCGCGACGACGTCGTCGGCGACGCT
>JAICUU010000399.1 GCA_025935675.1 Burkholderiales bacterium | reverse complement strand
GTCGCGACAGCTTGAGCGGCGTCACGAACGCGCCGATGACGACGTCGTCGCCGGCGATGCCGAGCGCGTCGCGGTGGTACGGATGCACGGTGGCAGCGGTCATCCGTCGCACCGGATACGCGCAGCCCTCCATCGGCAGCAACGTCTCGACGTAGTGACGGTCGTTGTCGGGCAGGTCGGCGCGCGCGTCGGTCAGCTTGAAGTCGACCGCCGACAACCCGAGCGCGCCGGCGCTCGCGATGTGCGTGATGGCCACGCGCGCGGGCTTGCGCGCCATGATCGCCGGGCGCGCCCCGCGGGTGTGCGTCGACAGGTCGACGAGGAGGTCGAGATCGTCCTCGGCGATCCGCTTCACGGCAGCGTCGTCGCCGAGCGCCGCGAGCTCGACGAAGGCGTCCGCCGCGCTGCGGAAATCGGCGGTCACGCCGTCCTCGGCCGGCGACGTCGAGTAGAGCCGCACCTCGAAGCGTCCGCGGTCGTGGTGGCGGACGACGTCCTGCATCATCCGCCCCATCACGTGTTCGCGGAAATCGGCCGACAGGTAGCCGATGCGGATGCGCCCCGGCCGGCGCACGGCGTCGCGCACGAGCGGCGGGCCGTACACGTACCGCGCCGCCTTGTCGTACGTCGTGTACAGCGACGCCTGCGTGCCGGGCGCGATGTCGAAGAACAGCATCAGGTACAGGAGCTGCTCCAGCGAATCGACGAGATCGACGTCGTTCACCGGCTTGAATTCGCCCTGCGCGAGCCGATCGACGTAGCGATGCACGCGCGCATAGTCGCCCAGGTACTGGTAGTACTCGAGCGCGTTGGCGACGAGGCCGAGGGCGTCGGGACAGGCCTTCTCGAAGCGCTCGAACGCGCGCATCCACTGCGCGCCGCGCGAATGGCGCGCGAGCACGTTGAGAAGCGCCCGGTGCGCGTCGGCGCGCGTGGGCGCACGCTCGATCACGTACTCGAGCGCGGCGACCGACGGATCGACCTCGCCCATCTCGTCGAACACGACGCCGAGGTTGAAATGCGCGTCGATGAGCGCCGGCTCGAGCTCGAGCGCTCGCTGGTAGGCGCGTGCCGCATGGCCGAGCTGGCGCAGCATCTGCAGCGCCACGCCGTGGTTGAAGTGCGTCTCGGCGTCGAGGGGCGCCTGCGCGATCGCTGCGGCGAAAGCGTTGACTGCGGCGACGCCGTCCTGCTGCACGAGCGTGACGTGCCCGAGCGCGCGCCATAGCGCGGGTGACGCCACGGGCGCGCCGTCGAGACCCGCGGCAGCGATACGGCGCGCATCGTCGAGGCGGTGGCGCGCGAGCATCAGCTGCACGACGGCCACGCGCGACCGGGTGTCGCGCGGTGCCACGGCGAGCGCGGCCTCGAAGTCGTCGACGGCGCCGGCGTCGCCGCGCTCGCGCCGCAGCGCGCCACGCAGATGGAGCACCGGCGCGTAGCCGGGTGCGTCAGCGAGCAGCGCGTCATAGCCGGCGCGCGCCTCGTCATGCCGGCCGTTGCGGTGCGCGTCGATCGCACCCGCCAGCGCGGCTTGGCGCGCGGCGGGCGCGAGCGCGCCCTGCGGAGCGCTCATCGACGCGTCGATCGCCTCG
>JAICUU010000343.1 GCA_025935675.1 Burkholderiales bacterium | reverse complement strand
TTGCGGTGAGCTTGTCGAAGCGCTTGGTGTACTCGAGCACCGCGGCGTCGCCGCGCATGCGCACGGCATCGACGATCGCCGCCACCGCGGCGTCGATGCCGGCGTCCTGCGCCGCCTCGCACGCGCCGAGCTCGGCGAGCGCGGCTTCGTAGCCCGGGAACGACGTGTCGAGGCGGCGCACGGCGAGCCGCGCCGCCGACGCGGACCGGCCGCGTGCGCTGCGCTCCGCGGCTTCCGGGCTCATGAAACTTCCACGCCGCTTGCCGCCTCGGCGAGCGCGTCGACCAGCGGCTTGACGAGGTCGCGCCGCAGCTTGAGCGCCGCGGGGTTGGCGATGAGCCGCGAGCTGATCGGCATGATCGTCTCCACCTCGACGAGATCGTTGGCCCTGAGCGTGCTGCCGGTGGAGATGAGGTCGACGATCGCGTCGGCGAGGCCCACCAGCGGCGCGAGCTCCATCGAGCCGTACAGGCGGATCAGGTCGACGTGCATGCCCTTCATCGCGAAATGCTCGCGCGCCGTGGCGATGAACTTGGTGGCGACGCGGATGCGCGCGCCGCGCTGCACCGTGCCCTTCCAGTCGAAGCCGCGCCGCGTGGCGACGCTCATCCGGCAGCGGCCGATGCGAAGGTCGAGCGGCTGGTAGAGGCCTTCGCTGCCATATTCGAGCAGCACGTCCTTGCCGGCGACACCCAGATCCGCCGCGCCGTGCCGGACGTAGGTCGGCACGTCGGCAGCGCGCAACAGCAACAGCTCGACGTCCGCGCGCGACGTTCCGACGATGAGCTTGCGCGTCGTCGCGAGGTCCTCCGACGGCACGATGCCCGCCGCCGCGAGCAGCGGCAGCGTCTCGTCGAGCGTGCGACCTTTCGACAGCGCGAGCGTGATGCGCGACATGCTTCGTGGATACCCCTGGAGCGGCGCTCGATTCTACCGCAGCGCAGCATCGCGTCGCGGGGGCGCTACTGGACGAGCGTCGGGCGCTCGAGGATCGCGACGTCCCCGCGCCGCCGCCACGGGCTGATGTCGATGCCGCCACGACGCGTGAAGCGCGCCGACACGGCGAGCGCTTCCGGCGCGCAGGTGCGCTCGACGTCGACGAAGATGCGCTCGACGCAGGTCTCGTGGAAGCCGGGGTGATGGCGGAAGGCGACGAGGTAGGCGCGCAGCGCCGCGGCGTCGATCGCGTGGCCGCGATAGGCAATCGCGATGCTTGCGTAGTCGGGCTGGCCGGTGACGGGGCAGACCGAGCGGAAACGCTCCGTGACGAGCGTCTCGTCGGCATGGCCTTGCGCGAGCCGGAGCTGCGCGGCGCTTGGCGCGGCGTATGCCCGCGCGAGCGGCAGCACGTCGAGGCTCGTGCCGGCGGGCGCGCCGCGCGCGAGCGCCGCCGCGTCGCGCGGGTCGACGAGGTTGACGCGCACGCGAGATCCCGTGGCGTTGCCGAGATCGCGCGCCACTGTCGCGCGAAAAGCCTCGGCGGTCGCGAAGCGAGTGTCGTCGAGCGCGGTGAAGTAGAGCTTGACCGACTTCGATTCGACGATCGCCGGGCTCGTCGCCGGCACGCTGAAGCGCACGACCGCTGCCTGGGGCCGGCCGTCGGTGTCGAGCCACTGCGCCTCCCACGCCGTCCACGCGTCGCTGCCCTCGAACGGCAGCGACGACGAAAGGCCGAGGCTCGCGCGCTGCGGCGCGCGCTCGACCGCGTACAGGAGGCCCGGATCGTAGCGAGCCGTGTAGACGGTGGCCTTGCCGAGCGGCGAGCCGTCGGGCGTGCCCATCGCGGTGCGTCAGGCGACGCGCTCGACGCGCGCGCCGAGCGCGGCGAGCTTGTGCTCCATGCGCTCGTAGCCGCGGTCGAGGTGGTAGATGCGCCCGATCGTCGTGCGGCCCTCCGCGACGAGGCCCGCGATGACGAGGCATGCCGAGGCGCGCAGGTCGGTCGCCATCACGTCGGCGCCGGCGAGGTGCGACGCGCCCTTGACGATCGCCGTGTTGCCCTCGACCTCGATCGCCGCGCCGAGGCGCACCAGCTCCTGCACGTGCATCATGCGGTTCTCGAAGATCGTCTCGGTGATCACCGACGTGCCCTCCGCGCGCGTCGCGACCACCATGAACTGCGCCTGCATGTCGGTAGGAAACCCGGGATAGGGCGTGGTGCGCAGGTTGACCGGCGCGAGCGGCCCGTCGCGCGCGATGCGGATGATGTCGGCGCCCGCGTCGACCGTCGCGCCCGCCTCCCGCAGCTTCTCGATCACCGCGTCGAGCGTGTCGGCGCGCGTGCCGGTCAGCGTCGCGCGCCCGCCGGCGGCGGCGACGGCGGCGAGGTACGTCCCCGTCTCGATGCGATCGGGCATCACCGCGTGCGTCGCGCCGTGGAGTGCTGCGACGCCGTCGATCACGATGCGGTCGGTGCCCGCCCCGGCGATGCGCGCGCCCATCGACGTGAGGCATGCGGCGAGATCGACGACCTCCGGCTCGCGCGCCGCGTTCTCGAGCACCGTCGTGCCGTCCGCCAGGGTCGCCGCCATCATCAGGTTCTCGGTG
>JAICUU010000357.1 GCA_025935675.1 Burkholderiales bacterium | reverse complement strand
GGCGCGCGGGCCGGCAAGGATTTGCGCACCGTCTATCACGAGACTTACGCGGCGCTGAAGCCGCGATTCGGCGACTGGGTGATCTTCGACCACTGCCTGCCGTTCGACGTGTCGCGCGCCTACGACGAAGCCACCGCGCATCCCGATCCCCGCATCTGGACGGCGGAGCGCGACAAGGAGATGTGGCGCGCGCTCGAAGGCTGAAGTGACGGCGCCGGACGCGGCGGCGTTCGCGCATCCGCGCTTCGCGCATGCGCCGCGCGCCGGCTGCGACGGCGCGCGCGCGCCGGTGGCGATCGTCGGCGCGGGACCGGTGGGCCTCACGCTCGCGATCGACCTCGCGCAACGCGGCACCCCGGTCGTCGTGCTCGACGACGACGACACCGTCAGCGTCGGCTCGCGCGCGATCTGCTGGTCGAAGCGCACGCTCGAGGTGTTCGATCGCATTGGCGTCGGCGAAGCGGTGGCGGCCAGAGGCGTGCGCTGGAACACCGGACGCGTGTTCCTCGGCGAGCGCGAGGTGTTCGCGTTCGACCTGGCCCCCGAGCCGGGGCATCACCGGCCGGCGTTCGTCAACCTGCAGCAGTACCACGTCGAGGCGATGCTGGTCGAGCGCGCCCGCGCGCTGCCGGCGTGCTGCCTGCGCTTCGGCCATCGCGTCGCCGATGTCGCCGCGCGTGCCGACGGCGTGCGCGTGGCCGTCGACACCGCCGAGGGAGCGTATTCGTTCGACGCCGACTGGCTCGTCGCCTGCGACGGCGCGCATAGCAGCGTGCGCCGCGCGCTCGGCCTCGCCGCCAAGGGACAGGCGTTCAACGACCGCTTCCTGATCGCGGACGTGCGGATGCGCTCGGCGTTTCCCGCCGAGCGCTGGTTCTGGTTCGACCCGCCGTTCCACCGCCGGCAATCGGCGCTGCTGCACCGCCAGGCCGACGACGTGTGGCGGCTCGACTTCCAGCTCGGCGCCGACGCCGATGCCGAGGCCGAGCGCCAGCCGGCGCGTGTCGCGGCGCGGGTGCGCGCGATGCTCGGGCCCGAAGCCGACTTCACGCTCGAATGGGCGAGCGTCTACACGTTCCAGTGCCGGCGCATCGAGCGCTTCCGCCATGGCCGGGTGCTGTTCGCCGGCGACGCCGCGCACCTTGTCTCGCCGTTCGGCGCGCGCGGCGCCAACGGCGGCGTGCAGGATGCCGACAACCTCGGCTGGAAGCTCGCCGCGGTGCTGGAAGGAAGCGCGCCGGAGGCTCTCGTCGACAGCTACCACGCCGAGCGGAGCGCCGCCGCCGACGCCGACATCCGCCATTCGACGCGGTCGACCGATTTCATCACGCCGAAGTCGGACGCGTCGCGAAGGTATCGCGACGCGGTGCTCGACCTCGCGCGCCGGCATCCGTTCGCGCGGCAATGGGTGAACAGCGGGCGGCTGTCGTCGCCCGCGGTGCACCGCGACTCGCCGCTCAACACTGCCGATGCGCCCGGCGACTTCGATGCCGCCGCGCGCGCCGCCGAGCCGGGCGCGGTCGCGCCGGACGCGCCGCTCGAGGGCGGCGACGCCGCGTGGCTGATCGATCGCCTCGGCGGGCGCTTCGCGCTCCTCGCCTATGCAACGACCATCGATGCCGCCATGCGCGCGACACTCGCCGATGCGCGCTGCTACGTCGTCGCCGTCGGCGCGACGCCCGAAGGCGCGCGCGCGGGCGACCGCGACGGCCATGTCGCTCGGCGCTACGACATGCGGCCGGGGACGTGCTACCTTGTGCGTCCGGACCAACACATCTGCGCGCGCTGGCGCGCGCTCGATGCCGCGGCCGTGCGCGCGGCGCTGCTGCGCGCATGCGCACGCGGCTGAGACGGGAATGGCGACACTCGACACGAATCCGCGCCTCGAGGCCCCGGACGACATCTACGCGATGCTGGTCGACGCGCATCGCGGCTTGAGCGATGCCGAGAGCGAGCGCATCAACGTCCGCCTCGTGCTGCTGCTCGCGAACCACATCGGCGATCCGCAGGTGATCGCCGAGGCGATCGCCGAAGCGACCACGTCGGTGCGTGGCGACGCGCCGGCCGCGCATTGAGCCGATGAGCGACGTGCGCACGCTGGCCAGGCCGCTGCAAGCCGCACCGGCGGCTGCCGGCGACACTGGCGACTTCGGAGCGTTGCGCTACATGAGCGGGTTCGGCAACGCCTTCGCCACCGAGGCGTTGCCCGGTGCGCTGCCGGTGGGCCAGAACTCGCCGCAACGCGTTCCCTACGGGCTCTACGCCGAGCAGCTTTCGGGCACCGCGTTCACCGCGCCGCGCGCGGCCAATCGCCGCAGCTGGCTCTACCGGATCCGTCCCGCGGCGATGCACGCGCCGTT
>JAICUU010000026.1 GCA_025935675.1 Burkholderiales bacterium | reverse complement strand
CTGCACCCGGGTCGCGCAGCCGACCTCGTCGTCGATGGCCGTACCGTCGGCTTCATCGGCGAGGTCCACCCGCGCGTCATCCGCCATTTCGACCTGCCGGCGGCCGCCGTGGCCTTCGAGATCGACGCAGCCGCGGCGGAAGCTGCCGTGCTGCCGCAGGCGGCGGCCGCGGCGCGCACGCCCACCGTGCGTCGCGACCTCGCGGTTGTGGTGGACGAAGCGATGCCCGCGAGCGACGTGCTCGACGCGGCGCGGAGCGCGGCGCCGCCGTTCGTCGGCGCGGTGTCGCTCTTCGACGTGTATCGCGGCCCGGGCATCGGCGAGGGCCGAAAAAGTCTTGCGATTCTGGTGCTTATGCAGGATACTGAACGTACTTTGACCGACGCGGAAATCGACGGCGCGATGCACGGCATCACGCGCACGCTGGCCGATCGCTGCGGCGCCACGCTGCGTTGACTGCCCGATGCTCGAGACACGACGAGGACACGACTCCAGCATGAACATGACGCTCACCAAGGCGGAGCTCGCCGACCTCCTGTTCGAGCAGCTCGGCCTCAACAAGCGCGAGGCGAAGGACATGGTCGAGCGCTTCTTCGAGGAGATTCGCCTCGCGCTGGCGCAAGGGCACAGCGTGAAGCTCTCCGGCTTCGGCAATTTCCAGCTCCGCGAGAAGCCGCAGCGGCCGGGCCGCAATCCCAAGACCGGCGAGGAGATCCCGATCACCGCGCGGCGCGTCGTGACGTTCCACGCGAGCCAGAAGCTCAAGGCGATGGTCGAGGCGGCCAACCATGCCGGATCCGCGTCCCACTAAGGCCGACCTCCCGCCGATCCCCGCCAAGCGGTACTTCACGATTGGCGAGGTGAGCGAGCTGTGCGCGGTCAAGCCGCACGTGCTCCGCTACTGGGAGCAGGAGTTCTCGCAGCTCAAACCCGTCAAGCGGCGCGGCAACCGGCGCTATTACCAGCACCACGAGGTGCTGCTCATCCGCCGCATCCGCGACCTCCTCTACGAGCAGGGCTTCACGATCAACGGCGCACGCCACCGCCTCGAGTTCGAGACGGCCGAGCCGCGCGCCGCCGCGCGCGCGACACCCTCGACGAACAGCGTTCCCGCGCCGGCACCCGCAGCGGTCGGCGTCGTGGCGCTGCGCGAGGAGCTCGCGCGCATCCGCAAGCTGCTCGACGACGCCGCCGAGTGATTGGCGCCGCGCCCGGGGCGATGCGACCCACTATAATGTCGAGTTTCGGTCGGGGCGTAGCGCAGCCTGGTAGCGCACCTGCATGGGGTGCAGGGGGTCGGAAGTTCGAATCTTCTCGCCCCGACCACTTCGACGTTGGCGGCCCGGCGGCCGGTCGCGCCTGCACGATGATCGCGTGGGCAGTCGCCGTCCGTCGCCACGCGCCCACCACGACGCCCCGGGTGCAGTCCGCGGCATTGTGGAGTACATTTTGGCTTTTCCGGACAATCACGGCCCCAGCGAGGGGCCCGATTCTTGCATGCTTACCGGATCCAGCAACCGGTTCACGGGTGGCCGCATGAGCGCCGCTACGTCTCGCGCCTCACAGGGCGCCGGCACGAGCAACGGGACGATCTCGGAGCTCGCGTTCGCGCGCGCCCAGCGCAACACCGTCCTCATCATCGACGACCTCTTCTCGAGCCGCCTCTTGCTCGCGGAGATCGTCCGCCAGATCGACGGGCGCTTGAACCTCGAGCTCTTCGATACGCCGACGCGCGCGCTCGAGTTCGCGCGCCAGAACCGCGTCGACATCGTCCTCACCGATTACAAGCTGCCCGAGTTCGACGGCATCGAGCTCGTCAAGCAGCTGCGCGCGCTGCCGCACTGCGTCGACGTGCCGATCGTCGTGATCACCGTCGTCGACGACCGCAAGATCCGCTACGACGCGCTCGAGGCCGGCGCCACCGACTTCCTGATCAAGCCGCTCGACGAGCACGAGACGCGCGCGCGCTGCGCCAACCTCCTCGAGCTGCGGCGCCACAAGATCGTGCTGTCCGACCAGGCGCGCGTGCTCCAGTACCAGGTCGACAAATCGGTGTCGGAGATCCACGAGCGCGAGCTCGAGACGCTCGCCAAGCTCGCCAAGGCCGGCGAGTTCCGCGACAAGGTCACCGGCAACCACCTCCTGCGCATGGCCAAGTACTCCGCGCTGATCGGCCAGCATCTCGGCCTCGGCGGTGAAACGGTTCACGTGCTGGAGGTCGCCGCGCCGATGCACGACATCGGCAAGATCGGCATCCCCGACGCGGTGCTGATGAAGGAAGGCCCGCTGTCCGTCACCGAGACCGACACGATGAAGGCGCACCCGCGGATCGGCTACGACATCCTGAAGGGCAGCCCGTCGAAGTACCTGTCGATGGGCGCGATCATCGCGCTCGGCCATCACGAGAAGTTCGACGGCTCGGGCTATCCCAACGGCCTGCACGGCGACGACATCCCGCTCGTCGCGCGGATCGTCGCCGTCGCCGACGTGTTCGACGCGCTGGTGAGCAAGCGCCCGTACAAGGAAGCCTGGCCGATCGCCGAGGGCATCGAGTTCCTCAAGGGCCAGCGCGGCCGGCATTTCGATCCGCGCTGCGTCGACGCTTTCCTCGCCGACCCGAGCCGCGTCGAGGCGATCCTCGACGAGTTCGGCGACTGACGCCGCGCTCGCGCGCCGGCGCTTACGCCCGATGCCGGTGACCTGCACGCACCTCGCGACCGTGCGCGACGTCGCGCCGCGCACACCCGATGGCTGCGAGGAGTGCCTCGCGATCGGCAGCGAGTGGGTGCACCTGCGCCTGTGCCTCGGCTGCGGACACGTCGGCTGCTGCGACCAGTCGCCCCACCGCCACGCGACCGCGCACTTCCGCCACACGCGCCATCCGCTGATGCGAAGCCTCGAGCCCGGCGAGGACTGGGGCTGGTGCTACGTGGACGAGCTCTTCATCGAGCCGGCGCCGACGCCGGAATAGCGAGCGGGCGCACCGCGTTACGTCTCCCCCGCGGGGCGTCGCATCGCTCGTCACATCCGCCACGGTGCGGCGTAGGTCCGACCCGTCAGCCGGGCAGCAGCAGTACGTGCACGCGAAAAGGCCCGTGCGCGCCGAGCACGATCGTCTGCTCGATGTCGCCGGTGCGCGACGGCCCCGACATGAAGTTGATCGCCCGCGGCCACGTCGCGTGACGTGCGCGCACCCGCGCGAACGCCTCCTCCATTCCCGACACCACCTGGCTTTCGCGGACCACCGCGACGTGCGTGTCGGGCAGGATCGCGCTCGCGGTCGGCGTCGCCGCGCCCGACGTGAACACCAGCGTGCCGGTCTCGGCGATCGCGCAGAACACGCCGGTGATGCCGAGGCGGTCGTGGCCCTGCGTCGGCCGCGTCTCGATCGCGAGCCCGGCAACGTCCCAGTCGAGGTCGGCGAAGTCCGGCCAGCACACGCCAAGGCGCGAGCGCTGCTCGGCGAGCGCGTCCGGCAGGTCGAGGCCGTCGATGTAGCGCGCGACCGCGTGCGGGATCTCGTCGCGCGACGCGATACGCTCGAGCGTGCTCGACATGTCGTGCACGCGGTGCGCGAAGCGCGCGACGAGATCCTCGGGCATCGCCGGGCGCGGGCCCTGCGCGTGCGCCGCGACGTAATCCTGCGCGACCTTCTCGCGCGCGGCCTTTTCGCGTGCGGGGTCACCTGCGCGCGCGGCCTTATCGCGTGCGGGGTCACCTGCGCGTGCGGCCTTATCGCGTGCGGGGTCACCGGTGCACGCGGCGTCGCCGGCGCGCACGCCGAGTGCCGCGCGCACGCGACCGAGGATCGCGCGCCGCGCGTCGGCGTTCGCCGCGATGCCACCGCCGTGCGCGTCGTCGCTCATCGGTTGCTCGCGCCGCGGATGAACGCCGCGATGCGCGCCACGCCCTCCTCGATCGCCGCGTTCGACGTCGCGTAGGAGAAGCGGATGTGCTGGCCGTCGCCGGGGACGCGCCGGCCGAAGTGCGTGTCGGCGAGCACGGCGACGCCGGCCTCGTTGAGGAGGCGCTTGCGAAGCGCCTCGGAGTCGGCGGCGCCGACCATCCGGCACGCCTCGGTCACGTTCGGCCACGCATAAAACGCGCCGCCCGGCGTGCGGCAGCGGAACCCGGGCACGGCGTTGAGCAGGCGCACGATCAGCTCGCGCCGCTCGAGGAACGTCGCGCGCATCGCGTCGGCCGGCGCCTGCGTGCCGGTGATCGCCTCGAGCGCCGCCCACTGCGATATCTGCGACGCGCAGGAATCGGTGTTGGTGATCCAGCGCGTGAACACCGGCGCGAGCGCCGCGTTGGCCACGTAGCCGATCCGCCAGCCGGTCATCGCCCAGGTCTTGGACGCGCCGTCGCCGATGATCGTGCGTGCGCGCATCCCCGGACGCGCGGCGATCGACTCGAATGCGCCGTCGTACGCCAGCCGCGAATAGATCTCGTCGGCGTACACCCACACCTGCGGATGGCGCGCGAGCACGGCGGCGATGGCGTCGAGGTCGGCTGCCTTGAGGATCCCGCCGGTCGGGTTGTGCGGCGTATTGAGGATCAGAAGGCGCGTGCGCGGCGTGATGGCCGCCTCGAGCTCGGCGGGATCGAACGCGAAGTCGCGCGCCTCGCGCAGGTAGATCGGCACCGGCGTCGCGCCGTTGGCGACGATCTGCGATTCGTAGATCGGGAAGCCCGGCACCGGGTAGATCACCTCGTCGCCGGTGCCATGGTCGGTGACCGACGCGATGGTGTAGGCGATGAAAGGCTTCGCGCCCGCGCCGACGACGACCTCGCCGGCAGCGATCTCGAGGCCGCGACGCGCACCCATGTCGCGCGCCGCGGCGGCGCGCAATTCGTCGATGCCCGCGGAGGGCGTGTAGCCGTGGCGGCCGTCGTGGATCGCGCGGATCGCCGCCTCCTGCACGTTGGGCGGCGTCGGGAAATCGGGCTGGCCGATGCAGAACGACACGATGTCCTTGCCGGAGCGCGCGAGCGCGTTAACCTCGGCGAGCACGACGAAGGCGTTCTCGGTGCCGAGCGAGTCGGCGCGTCGCGACAGTGCGGGTGCGGGCTGCGGGTGCGGTGCGTTCATCGTGGCGGGACCGGTTGTGTGGCGCGCGCCTCGCGGGCGCGCTGGCGATGGAGCTCACGGAACGTGCGGCCGCGAGGCGCGGGCATGTCGCGGCCATCGGTCCAGCCGTGGCCGAACGGCAACCGATGGATCATCCGCCGGCGACCGCCCATGATCCGCAGCACGCGCACGCCGACGCGTGCCGCGAGGCCGTAGAGCGCCGGGCGACGCGCGAGCCACGACCAGGCTTTCAGCGCAAAGCGCTCGCCGGGCGTGCCGAGGCGGCGCTCGAACGCCTTTTCGCGCAGCTTGCGCTGCAGGTCGGGCAGCGGGATGCGCACCGGGCAGACGACGCCGCACTGGTTGCACAACGTCGACGCCGACGGCAGGTCGCGCGCCTTGTCGAGGCCGACGTACATCGGCGTCAGGATCGCGCCGATCGGCCCCGGGTACACCCAGCCGTACGAATGGCCGCCGACGTTCTGGTACACCGGGCAGTGGTTCATGCACGCGCCGCAGCGGATGCAGCGCAGCGCCTCGCGCACCTCGCTGGCCAGCACCTCGGTGCGGCCGCTGTCGACGACGATGAAGTACATGTGCTCGGCGCCGTGGAACTCGCCTTCGCCCTTGGTGCCGGACAGCACGTCGACGTAGTTGGAGATCGACTGGCCGGTGGCCGAGCGCGGCAGGAGGCGCATCAGCGTCGCCACGTCCTCGAGCGTGGGCACGACCTTCTCGATGCCGGAGATCGCGACGTGGACCTTGGGCAACGTCGTCGCCAGCGTGGCGTTGCCCTCGTTGGTGACGAGCACGACCGATCCGGTCTCGGCGACGAAGAAGTTGCCGCCCGAGATGCCCATGTCGGCAGCGAGGTAGTGGCGGCGCAGCACGCCGCGCGCCTCGAGGCACAGCGCCGCGATGTCGTCCTTGCGCGGCGTGCCATGCTGGCGCGCGAAGAGCTCCGACACCTCCTCCTTCGACTTGTGCAGCGCCGGGCCGATGATGTGCGACGGCGGCTCGTAGCCGTTGATCTGCAGGATGTACTCGCCGAGGTCGGTCTCGACGACGGTGAGTCCCGCCGCCTCGATCGCGTGGTCGAGCGCGGACTCCTCCGACACCATCGACTTGGACTTGATGATCGACTTGACGCCGTGGCGGAACGCGATCTCCAGCACCAGCCTGTTGATGTCGGCCGGCGTCTCGGCCCACAGCACCGTGGCGCCGCGCGCCGCGGCGTTGCGCTCGAACATCTCGAGCCAGACGTCGAGGTTGTCGAGCGCGCGCTGGCGGATGTCGCGGCCGGCGTCGCGCGTGGCGTCGACGTCGTCGAGCTCGGTCAGCGCCTCCCGGCGCTTCTGCACGAACTTGCCCTGGATCCTAGCGAGGTTGCGCTGCAGCTGCGCGTCGTTGAGACGCTCGTGCGCGCGGGCCTTGAAATGCATCGATGCGACCTGCACGGCGATTCCCTCAGGGCTTCCCGGCCAGCACTTCGGCGACGTGCAGCACGCGCGTCGCGCTGTCGCCGCGGCGACGCAACCGGCCCTCGATGTTGAGCATGCAGCCGACGTCCCCCAGCACCACCGCGTCGGCGCCGCTGCCGATGATGTGACGGCACTTGTTGTCGGCGAGGCGCGTCGAGATTTCGCCGAACTTGACCGAGAACGTGCCGCCGAAGCCGCAGCAGGTCTCGCACTCCGGCATCTCCTTGAGCGTGAGCCCGGCGACGCCGGCGAGCAGCACGCGCGGCTGCGCCTTCACGCCCATTTCGCGGAGTCCCGCGCAGCAATCGTGGTAGGTGACGGTGCCGTCGTAGCGGCCCGCGACTCGCGTGACCTTCATCACGTCGACGAGGAACGACGTGAGCTCGTGCGTCTTCGCCGCCAGCGCCGCCGCGCGCGCGGCGAACGCGGGATCGTCGGCGAAGAGGTCGGCGTAGTGCGTGCGGATCATCCCGGCGCAGGACCCCGACGGTACGACGAGATGGTCGCAGCCCTCGAACTCGCCGACGACCTTGCGCGCGAGCGCGAGCGCGTCGGCGCGGTCACCCGAGTTGTACGCGGGCTGCCCGCAGCAGGTCTGCGCCGGCGGCACGTAGACTTCGGCGCCCGCGGACTCGAGAAGCTCGATCGCCGCGAAGCCGACGCTGGGTCGCATCAGGTCGACGAGGCAGGTGACGAAGAGGCCGACGCGCATGATCGGGTGGGTGCGCCGCCTGTAACGGCGCGCTGTCAGTTTACCGGCCGCCGCACCCGCTGGCGAGCCCGGGCGTTCGCGATCAGTAATGCGATTGCGTGAGCGCGATCGCGCAAAGCCCCATCAGCGGCTGCGGCAGGATGCCTAGCACGAGGAGTGCCAAGCCGTTGATCGAGAGCAGCACGCGGGCGTCGCCGCGGGCATCGAGCGGCGCCGCGTCGACGGGATCGTCGAAGTACATGACCTTGACGACGCGCAGGTAGTAGAACGCGCCGACCAGCGACGCCATCACCGCCGCCACCGCGAGCCACACGAAGCCCTGGTTGATCGCGGCCTCGATCACCGCGAACTTGGCGTAGAAGCCGATCGTCGGCGGCACGCCCGCGAGCGAGAACATGACGATCAGCATCATGAACGCCCACCACGGCGAGCGCTGGTTGAGGCCCTTGAAGTCGTCGATCAGGTCGGCCTCGAAGCCGGCGCGTGACAAGAGCAGAATCATGCCGAACGAAGCGACGCTCGTCAGCACGTAGGACACCGTGTAGAACATCGCCGACGAGAAGCCGTTGCGGTCGGCGGCGAGGAAACCCATCAGCATGTAGCCCATCTGCGCAATCAGCGAATAGGCGAGCATTCGCTTGATGTTCGTCTGCGCGATGGCGATGACGTTGCCGAGCACCATCGACAGCAGCGACAGCACGATCAGCATCCCCTGCCAGTCGTACTCGACCCCCTTGAGCGCGCCGCCCAGCATCCGCAGCGCGAACGCGAACGCGGCGAGCTTGGGCGCCGTGCCGACCAGCAGCGTGATCGGCGTGGGGGCGCCCTCGTACACGTCGGGGACCCACATGTGGTACGGCACGACGCCGAGCTTGAAGGCGATGCCCGAGACGATGAACACGAGGCCGAAGAGCTGCAGCAGGCGATGGTCCTTGTTCGCGGTGAGGCTCGCCTGCGCGATGGCGTCGAGGTCGAGCGAGCCGGTCGCGCCGTAGACCATCGACATGCCGTAGAGCAGCATGCCCGAGGCGAGCGCGCCCAGCACGAAGTACTTCATCGCCGCCTCGGCGGGTCCCGGGCGGTCGCGCTGCGAGGCGACGAGCGCGTACAGCGCGAGCGACTGCAGCTCGAGGCCGAGGTACAGCGTGACGAAGCTGCCGGCGCCGATCATCACCATCATGCCGAGCAGCGAGAACAGCACCAGCACGAAGTTCTCGCCGGTGAAGAGCCCCCGCACCGTGAAGTAGCGCCGGCCGTAGAACAGCATCAGCGACACCGCGACGATGGCCGTCAGCTTGAGGAGATCGGCCATGTTGTCGTCGACGACCATCCCGTTGAAGCCGCGCACCGGCTCGGCGCGCACCGACGTCAGCACCATCCACGCGGTGAGCAGCAGCGCGCCCTGAGCGAGCCAGTAGCTCACGTGGCGGCGCGACGCCGGCAGGAATACGTCGACGACGAGCACGAGGCACGCACAGGCGAGCAGCGTGATCTCGGGCAGCGCGGTGGCGAGGTCGGCCTTCATCGGATCGCTAGAGCTTGGACTGGGCGACGTGCGCCAGCAGGTTGACCACCGACGCGTGCATGACGTCGACGACGGGCTTCGGGTAGATGCCCATCGCCAGCACGGCGAGCGCGAGCACCATGAGCAGCCAGAACTCGCGGCGCGAGAGGTCGGTGAGCTTGGCGACGGCGGCGTTGGCGACCTCGCCGAACCAGACGCGCTTGTACATCCACAGCGTGTACGACGCGCCGAGGATCAGCGCGATCGCGGCGCCGAAGCCGATCCAGAAGTTGGCGCGCACCGACGCCAGGATCACCATGAACTCGCCGATGAAGCCGGACGTCGCCGGCAGCCCGGCGTTGGCCATCGCGAACAGCATCGCGAACGCCGCGAACTTCGGCATCGTGTTGACGACGCCGCCGTAGTCGGCGATCAGCCGGCTGTGCATCCGGTCGTAGAGCACGCCAACGCACAGGAACATCGCAGCGGACACGAAGCCGTGCGAGATCATCTGCACGAGGCCGCCTTCCATGCCGAGCGCGCTGAACACGAAGAAGCCAAGCGTGACGAAGCCCATGTGCGAGATCGACGAGTACGCGATCAGCTTCTTCATGTCGGCCTGCACCAGCGCGACGAAGCCGATGTAGATGATCGCGATCAGCGACAGCGTGATGACGAAGCCCGACAGCGCGTGGCTCGCGTCGGGGACGATCGGCAGGATGAAGCGCACGAAGCCGTACGCGCCGAGCTTCAGCGTGATCGCCGCCAGCACGACCGAGCCGCCGGTCGGCGCCTCGACGTGGGCGTCGGGCAGCCATGTGTGCACGGGCCACATCGGCACCTTGACCGCGAACGCCATGAAGAACGCCACGAACAGCAGCACCTGCACGCCGAACGCCAGCGGCACCCGGTGCCAGTCGAGGATCTCGAAGCTCTGCGAGGCGTTGTACAGGTAGATGATCGCCACCAGCATCAGGAACGAGCCGAGCAGCGTGTACAGGAAGAACTTGAGCGCGGCGTAGACGCGGTTGGGACCGCCCCAGATGCCGATGATCAGGTACATCGGGATCAGCATCGCCTCGAAGAACACGTAGAACAGCGCGCCGTCGAGTGCCGCGAACGCGCCGTTGACGAGGCCCGACATGATCAGGAAGGCCGCCATGTACTGCGCGACGCTTCGCTCGATCACCACCCACGCGGACCACACCACCACCAGCGTGATGAAGCTGTTGAGCAGCACGAACGGCATCGAGATGCCGTCGACGCCAAGGTGATAGTTGATGTCGAAGCGCGGCACCCACTCCATCTGCTCGACGAACTGCATCGACGCGGTCGTGGTGTCGAAGTCGATCCACAGCGGGATCGTCACCGCGAACCCGGCGAGCGCGCCGATCAGCGCGATCCAGCGCGCCTGCGCGGCGTCGCGGTCGTCGCGGATCACCAGCGTCGCGAGGCCCGCGACGATGGGCACGAAGATGGCGAGCGAAAGATACGGCATCGCGCGCGCCCTATCGGACGACCCACCACGTCAGCAGCGCGAACACGCCGATGATCATGGTGAAGGCGTACTGGTAGACGTAGCCCGACTGCAGGCGCCGCAGCACCGACGCCAGGAAGCCGACCAGCCGCGCCGAGCCGTTGACGAAGAAGCCGTCGATGACGAGTCGGTCGCCGACGTTGGACGCGAGGCGGCCGATCGCGCGCGTGCCGCCGGCGAAGAACCAGTCGTTGAAGCGGTCGAAGTAGTACTTGTTGTCGAGCAGCGTGTAAATAGGGCCCGCGAGCGCGCGCAGGCGCGCCGGCAGCGACGGCCGCAGGATGTAGCAGACCCAGGCCGACGCGATGCCGGCGATCGCGAGCCAGAACGGCAGGCCCGTCAGGCCATGCGCGATGAACGCGCCGACGCCGTGCCATTCCTCCTTGAGCTCGGCCATCGCCGCGTGCGCGGGGCTGACGACGATCGAGTTGCCGAACCAGTTGCCGAACAGCATCGGCTCGATGTACGCCCAGCCGGCGTAGACCGACGGGATCGCCAGCAGGATCAGCGGCACGGTGACCACCCACGGCGACTCGCGCGGCGGACCATGGTCATGGTCGTCGTGGCCCGGCTCGTCGCCGGCGTCGTGCGACTCCTCGTGGTCGTGCGGCGCGGCCGCCATGGCATGCTCACCGGCCGCGGCGCGCGCGCCGAAGCGCGGCGCGCCGTGGAACGCGAGGAACAGCATCCGGAACGAGTAGAACGCCGTGACGAACACGCCGCAGATCACCGCGAAATAGGCGTACGAGTGGCCGGGGATGTGCGACGCCGCCACCGCCTCGATGATCGCGTCCTTGGAGAAGAAGCCGGCGAACGGCGGGATCCCCGCCAGCGCGAGCGAGCCGACGACGGCGGTGATCCAGGTGATCGGCATGTACTTCGCGAGCCCGCCCATCTTGCGCAGGTCCTGCTCGTGGTGCATCGCGATGATCACCGAGCCCGCGCCGAGGAACAGCAGCGCCTTGAAGAACGCATGCGTCATCAGGTGGAAGATCGCCGCCGAATACGCCGACACGCCGAGCGCCACCGTCATGTAGCCGAGCTGCGACAGCGTCGAGTAGGCGACGACGCGCTTGATGTCGTTCTGCACGATGCCGAGGAACGCCATGAACAGCGCAGTCGTCGCGCCGATCACGGTGACGAACGACAGCGCCGTGTCGGAGAGCTCGAACAGCGGGCTCATCCGCGCCACCATGAAGATGCCGGCGGTCACCATCGTCGCGGCGTGGATCAGCGCCGAGATCGGCGTCGGGCCTTCCATCGAGTCGGGCAGCCACACGTGCAGCGGCACCTGCGCGCTCTTGCCCATCGCGCCGACGAAAAGCCCGATGCAGATCGCGGTGACGAGGAGCGACGAGTGGCCGAAACCGAGGACCAGCGTCGTCTCGCCGAGCGACGGCGCCTTGGCGAACACCTCCGCATAGTCGAGCGAGCCGAACGCCGCGAGCACGAGGCCGATGCCGAGGATGAAGCCGAAGTCGCCGACGCGGTTGGCGAGGAACGCCTTCAGGTTCGCGTAGATCGCGGTGGGACGCGTGTACCAGAAGCCGATCAGCAGGTACGACACCAGGCCGACCGCCTCCCAGCCGAAGAAGAGCTGCAGGAAGTTGTTGCTCATCACCAGCATCAGCATCGAGAAGGTGAAGAGCGAGATGTAGCTGAAGAAGCGGGTGTAGCCCGGGTCGTCGGCCATGTAGCCGATCGTGTAGACGTGCACCATCAGCGACACGAACGTGACGACCACCATCATCGTCACCGTCAGCGGGTCGATCAGGAACCCGATCGTGAGCTTGAGATTCCCCGATTGCAGCCAAGTGTAGATGTCGCCGTTGAAGAGGTGGCCGGCGGCGACGTCACGGGCGATGACGATCGAGGCGACCATCGCCAGCGCGACGCCGGCGATGCACAGCGAATGCGACACGCGGCGACCGAGCATCGGTCCCCACAGCCCGACGATCACCGACGCCACGAGCGGCGCCAGCGGCACGACGAGGTAGAGCGTGGTCATCGCCATGGCGTCAGCCCTTGAGCTCGTCGAGGTCGTCGACGTCGATCGAGCCGACGTTGCGGAACAGCAGCACGAGGATCGCGAGGCCGATCGCCGACTCGGCGGCGGCGACCGTCAGGATGAAGAACACGAACACCTGCCCCGCCATGTCGCCGAGGTGGTACGAGAACGCGATGAAGTTGAGGTTGACGGCGAGCAGCATCAGCTCGATCGCCATCAGGAGGATGATGACGTTCTTGCGGTTGAGGAAGATGCCGGCCATGCTGATCGCGAACAGGATCGCGCCCAGGATCAGGTAATGCGCCAGCGTCGGTGCCGTCGAAAGGGACATCGTGTCGGTGTGTTTGTTGTTGTCGGCCACCGCTGCACGGGCCCTCCCCGCGCCGCGGCCTCCCCTTGTGGTCGCGTCAGTCTTCGCGCTTCTCCGAGGCCATGCTGACGATCCGCAGCCGGTCGCGCGGACGCACCTTCACCTGCGCGGACGGGTTCTGGTAGCGCGTCTCCTTGCGGCGCCGCCATGTAAGCGCGATCGCCGCGACGATCGCCACCAGCAGCACCACCGCGGCGATCTCGAACGGGTAGACGTAGTCGACGTAGATCAGCGCGCCGAGCGCCTTGGTATTCGACGGCTGCGACAGCCCGGCGGAAGGCGCATTCGCGGTGCCACCGCCGATCAGCACCAGCGTCATCTCGAGCAGCACCAGCATGCCCACCGTCGCGCCCACCGGGATGTAGCTGCGGAAGCTCTTGCGCAGGTTGTCGAAGTTGACGTCCAGCATCATCACGACGAACAGGAACAGCACCATCACCGCGCCGACGTAGACCAGCACCAGCACGATCGCGAGGAACTCGGCGTGCAGCAGGAGCCAGATCGCTGCGGCGGTGAAGAACGCCAGCACCAGCCATAGCGCCGAATGCACCGGGTTGCGCGCGGTGACGACGCGCAGCGCCGCGAAGATCAGGATCGCGGCGAAGAAATAGAAGAGCGCGGTGGTGAACATCATGTCGTCGTGGCGTTGGCGACGGCGGCGCGCGATGCGCCGCGCGGGTCAGCGGTAGCGCGCGTCCTCCGCCCGGTCCCTGGCGATCTCGGCCTCGTAGCGGTCGCCGACGGCGAGCAGCATCTCCTTGGTGTAATAGAGGTCGCCACGGCGCTCGCCGTGGTACTCGAGGATCCGCGTCTCGACGATCGAGTCCACCGGGCACGACTCCTCGCAGAAGCCGCAGAAGATGCACTTGGTGAGGTCGATGTCGTAGCGCGTCGTACGCCGCGTGCCGTCGTCGCGCTGGTCCGATTCGATCGTGATCGCGAGCGCCGGGCACACCGCCTCGCACAGCTTGCAGGCGATGCAGCGCTCCTCGCCGTTCGGATAGCGGCGCAGCGCGTGCAGGCCGCGGAAGCGCGGGCTCTGCGGCGTCTTCTCCTCGGGGAACTGCACGGTCACCTTGCGCGCGAAGAAATGCCGCCCGGTGAGCTTCATGCCCCGGAAGAGCTCCAGCAGGAACCAGGTGTTGAAGAAGTCGCGCAGTCGCTCTTTCATCGTCGTCTCAGTGGAAGAGGCCGGCGAAGCGCGTCTGCATCATCGCGCCGATGAAGACGATCCACGCCAGCGTGACCGGGATGAACACCTTCCAGCCGAGGCGCATGATCTGGTCGTAGCGGTAGCGCGGGAACGTCGCGCGCACCCACAGGAACACGAACAGCAGCGAGGCCACCTTGAGGCCAAGCCACAGCAGGCCGTCGCCGAGCAGCCACGCGAGCGGCCCGTGGTTGAGCGCCGCGATCGGCGCGAGCCAGCCGCCGAGGAACATGACCGACGCGAGCGTCGAGATCAGGATCATGTTCATGTACTCGGCGAGGAAGAAGATCGCGAAGGTCACGCCCGAGTACTCGACGTGAAACCCCGCGACGATCTCCGACTCGCCCTCGGCGACGTCGAACGGATGCCGGTTGGTCTCGGCGATGCCGGACACGAAGTACACGACGAAGAGCGGCAGCAGCGGCCAGACGTACCACCGCAGGAGCCCGCCCTCCTGCCCGTGGACGATGTCGGGGAGGTTCAAGCTGTTGGCCGCCATCAGCACGCCGACCAGCGCGAAGCCCATCGCGATCTCGTAGCTGACGATCTGCGCGGCCGAGCGCATCGCGCCGAGGAACGCGTACTTGGAGTTCGACGCCCAGCCCGCGAGGATGACGCCGTAGACGCCGAGTGAGGTCATCGCCAGCAGGTACAGGAGCCCGGCGTTGATGTTGGAGAACATCAGCGTGCCGGTGAGCGGGATCACCGCCCATGCGGCGACCGCCGGCGCGATCGACAGGACCGGCGCGATGAGGAACAGCGCCTTGCTCGCGCCGCTCGGGACGACGATCTCCTTCAGGATGAGCTTGAAGACGTCGGCGAACGGCTGCAGCAGGCCGAGCGGGCCGACGCGATTCGGCCCGATCCGCACCTGCATGTAGCCGATCACCTTGCGCTCGGCGAGCGTGAGGTACGCGACCGCGATGATGAGCGGTATCACCAGCGCGACGATCTTGGCGAGCGTCCACACCGGCAGCCACGCCGGCCCGAGCAGCTCCTGCCCGGTCGCGAGGAAGGTGTCGTAGGGGCTCATCGCGCCTCGCGCCTCACGCCCGCTCGACGCTGACGGGACCCGTCAGCCCCTCGAGGTGGCAGGTCGACGGATGTGCGGCCGATACCGCCACGACGTTCGGCGGCACCGCCGCGTCGACGACCGCGGTGAGGACCGCCTCGCCGCGCCCCTGCTTGACCTTGACCTGCGCGCCGTCGCCGAGCTTCAGGCTGTCGAACAGGCTGCGGTGCATCCGCGCCCGCGGCGCGCGCGCATCGGCGGTGCGCTGCAGCGACGGCGCCCGTCGCACGATCGCGTCGCTGAAGTAGATCGGCACGTCGGCGACGCGCTCGAGGCCGTTGGCAACCCCGTTCGGCGCGACGATCTCGACGCTGGTGCGGTTGGCGAGCCGCGCATCGATCGCGCCCTGCGCCGGCAGGCATTCGGCGCGCACGTCGTCGATCGACTCGAAGGCGAAGCCCGGCAGCCCGAGCATCGTGCCGAGCACGCGCAGCACCTTCCAGGCCGGCCGCGTGTCGCGCAACGGCCGCACCACGCCGTTGAATTTTTGCGCGCGGCCCTCGCAGTTGACGAACGTGCCCGCGGTCTCGGTGAACGGCGCGACCGGCAGCAGCACGTCGGCGTAGCCGGACGCCTGCTTGAACGCGCTCATCACCACGACGAAGTCGGCCTTCTCGAGGGCGGCGCGCGCCGCCGTCGGGTTCGCGAAGTCGAACTCCGGCTCCGCGTGCAGCACGAGGTACGCCTTGCGCGGATCGGCGAGCATCGCCGCCGTGTCGAGCCCGCCGGCCGCGGGGCGCGCGCCGGCAATCTCGGCGCCGACGCTGTTCGCGGCCTCGGTGAGGCAACCGACCTTGGCGCCGGTGATCGTCGCGAGCGCCTGTGCCAGCGCGAAGAGTTGCGAGGCATCGCGATGCTGCTCGGCCAGGTTGCCGAGCAGGATCGCCGCGCGCTGGCCCTCGGCGAGGCTCTCGGCGATCGCGCGCGCGTCGTCGCCGGCCTCGACGCCGGCGAGCGCCGGCGGTGGCGCGACACCCTTGCGCGCCGCGGCGGCGACGACGATGCCGGCGAGCGTGCTCGCCATCCGCGACGGCGCGACGATCGCCTTGTTCGCGACCGGCATCAGCCAGTCGTCGTCCATGGGGTTCAGCGCCGAGACAGCGAGGCCCTTGCGCGTGGCGACGCGCAGGCGCGCCGCGACGAGCGGATGATCCTTGCGCAGGAAGCTGCCGACGACCAGCGCGCGGTCGAGCGCGCTCAAGTCGGCGACGGGCATGCCGAGCCACGCCACGCCGGCGCCATGGCCGTCGCCACGGAAGTCCGCCTGGCGCAGCCGGTAATCGATGTTGTCGCTGCCGAGGCCGCGGACGAGCCGCGCCGTGAGCGCGAGCTCCTCGAACGTCGCATGCGGCGAGCACAGCGCGCCGAGCGCCGCGCCACCGTGCTTTTGCACGACGTCGGCGAGGCCCTTGGCGACGTGCTCGAGCGCCGTCGGCCAGTCGACCGCCTGCCATGTCGCCGAGCCGTCCGCGCCGGCACGGCGGATCATCGGCTCGGTCAGCCGCTCGTCGCCGTTGAGCGCCTCGTACGAGAAGCGGTCGCGGTCCGACAGCCAGCATTCGTTGACCGCCTCGTTCTCGAACGGCAGCACGCGCTTGACGACGTCGCCCTTGACCTGCACGACGAGGTTGCTGCCGAGCGAGTCGTGCGGCGCCACGCTCTTGCGGCGCGAAAGCTCCCAGGTGCGCGCCGTGTAGCGGAACGGCTTCGACGTCAGCGCGCCGACCGGGCAGACGTCGATCATGTTGCCGGACAGCTCGGAGTCGACGGTGCGGCCGACGAATGCGACGATCTCGGCGTGCTCGCTGCGGCGGATCATGCCGAGCTCCATCACGCCGGCGATCTCCTGGCCGAAGCGGATGCAGCGCGTGCACTGGATGCAGCGCGTCATCTCCTCGGCGGAGATGAGCGGGCCTAGCGCCTTGTGGAACACGACGCGCTTTTCCTCGGTGTAGCGCGACGACGAGTTGCCGTAGCCGACCGCGAGGTCCTGGAGCTGGCACTCGCCACCCTGGTCGCAGATCGGGCAGTCGAGCGGATGGTTGATCAGCAGGAACTCCATCACGCCCTGCTGCGCCTTCCTGGCGAGCTCGGATTGCGTGAACACCTTCATGCCGTCGGTCGCGGGCGTCGCGCAGGCGGGCAGCGGCTTCGGCGCCTTCTCGACCTGCACGAGGCACATCCGGCAGTTGGCGGCGATCGACAGCTTGCGGTGCCAGCAGAAGTGCGGCACGTAGATGCCGAGTTTGTTGGCGCCATCCATCACCGTGCTGCCGTTGGGCAGCTCGACCGGCTTGCCGTCGATTTCGATCGTGAGCATCAGTGGTACGGCGCGACGAGGCAGCGCTTGTGGTCGATGTGGTGCTGGAACTCGCTGCGGAAGTGCTTGATGAAGCTCTTCACCGGCAGCGCCGCGGCGTCGCCGAGCGCGCAGATCGTTCGCCCGGCGATGTTGTCGGCGACCGACGTGAGAAGGTCGAGGTCCTCCTGGCGGCCCTGGCCGCTCTCGATGCGCTGCACGACGCGCCACATCCAGCCGGTGCCCTCGCGGCACGGCGTGCACTGGCCGCAGGATTCCTCGTAGTAGAAGTACGACAGACGCATCAGGCTCTTCACCATGCAGCGGGTGTCGTCGAGCACGATCACCGCGCCCGAGCCCAGCATCGAGCCCGCCTTGGCGATCGCGTCGTAGTCCATCGTCAGCGCGTCCATCGCCTCGGCCGGCAGCACCGGCGCCGACGAGCCGCCGGGGATGCAGGCCTTCATCGGCCGGCCGTCGCGCATCCCGCCCGCCATCGCGAGGAGGTCGGGGAACGGCGTGCCGAGCTTGATCTCGTAGTTGCCGGGGCGCGCGACGTCGCCCGACACCGAGAAGATCTTGGTGCCGCCGTTGTTGGGCTTGCCGAGCTCGAGGAACCACTGGCCGCCGTTGCGCATGATCCACGGCACCGCCGCGAACGTCTCGGTGTTGTTGATCGTCGTCGGCTTGCCGTACAGGCCGAAGCTCGCCGGAAACGGCGGCTTGAAGCGCGGCATCCCCTTCTTGCCCTCGAGCGATTCGAGCAGGCCCGTCTCCTCGCCGCAGATGTACGCGCCGTAGCCATGGTGATTGCGCAGCTCGAAGCTGAAGCCGCTGCCGAGGATGTCGTTGCCGAGGAAGCCCGCCGCGTACGCCTCGGCGAGCGCCTCCTCGCAGCGCTCGTAGACGTCCCAGATCTCGCCATGCACGTAGTTGTAGCCGCGCTGGCAGCCCATCGCGTAGGCGGCGATCGCCATGCCCTCGAACAGGCTGTGCGGGTTGTAGCGCAAGAGGTCGCGATCCTTGAACGTGCCCGGCTCGCCTTCGTCGGAGTTGCAGACGAGGTACTTGGGACCCGCGAACTGCTGCGGCATGAAGCTCCACTTGAGACCGGTCGGGAAGCCCGCGCCGCCGCGGCCGCGCAGCGCCGACTTCTTCACCTCGGCGATGATCTCCGCCGGTGGCGTCTTCGCCGCAAGGATCTTGCGGAGCGCCTCGTAGCCGCCGCGCGCGACGTAGTCGGCGAGCCGCCAGTTGCGGCCGTTCAAGCCGGCCATCAGCACCGCGTCCGGGCCGTAGTCGAGGAATTCGGCGGGGGCGTTCACGGCGCGTCCTTCGCAGCCGCCGACTTGAGCTCGTCGACCAGCGCGTCGAGGCGGTCGTTCGACATGAAGCTGCACATGCGCTTGTTGTTGACGAGCATCACCGGCGCATCGCCGCACGCGCCCATGCACTCGCCCTCCTTGAGGGTGAAGAGGCCATCGGCGGACGTCTCGTTGAAGTCGACGCCGAGCGCTTCCTTGAGGTGCACCGCGGCGGCCTCGCCGCCCGACAGCGCGCACGGCAGGTTGGTGCAGATGGTGAGCTTGTAGCGGCCGATCGGCGCCGTGTCGTACATCGTGTAGAACGACGCGACCTCGTACACCGCGACCGGCGGCATGCCGAGATGGCCGGCCACCGCGTCCATGGTCGCCGGCGACAGCCAGCCGTGCTCGTCCTGCGCGACGGCGAGCGCCGCCATCACCGCCGACTGGCGCTGGTCGGCGGGATACTTGGCGACCTCGCGGTCGATTTTCGCGCGCGCGTCGGCCGACAGCGTGCCGCCCGCATCGGGAGTCCCGGCGGTACTCATCGGTCGACCGATCCGAACACGATGTCCTGCGTGCCGATGATCGCGACGACGTCGGCGATCATGTGGCCGCGCGACATCTCGTCGAGTGCCGACAGGTGGACGAAATCGGGCGCGCGCAGCTTGATCCGATACGGCTTGTTGGCGCCGTCGGAGATCGCGTACACGCCGAACTCGCCCTTCGGATGCTCGATCGCCGCGTACACCTCGCCCGGCGGCACGTGCATGCCCTCGGTGAAGAGCTTGAAGTGGTGGATCAGCTCTTCCATGTTGGTCTTCATCGACTCGCGCTTCGGCGGGGCCACCTTGTGGTTGTCGACGATCACCGGTCCCGGGTTGGCGCGCAGCCATTCGATGCACTGGCGCACGATGCGGTTCGACTGGCGCATCTCCTCGACGCGCACGAGGTAGCGGTCGTAGCAGTCGCCGTCGCGGCCGACCGGGATGTCGAACTCCATCCGGTCGTAGACCTCGTACGGCTGCTTCTTGCGCAGGTCCCATTCGACCCCCGAGCCGCGCAGCATCGGCCCGGTGAAGCCGAGCGCCAGCGCCCGCTCGGGCGCGACCACGCCGATGCCGACGGTGCGCTGCTTCCAGATGCGGTTGTCGGTAAGCAGCGTCTCGTAGTCGTCGACGTAGCCCGGGAAGCGGCGCGTGAAGTCGTCGATGAAATCGAGCAGCGAGCCCTGGCGGTTCTCGTTCATCGCGGCGAGAGCGCGCGCGTTGCGCGAGGCCTGCGCGCGATACTGCGGCATCGTGTCCGGCAGGTCGCGGTAGACGCCGCCAGGGCGGTAGTACGCGGCGTGCATCCGCGCGCCGGACACCGCCTCGTACATGTCGAACAGGTCCTCACGCTCGCGGAAGCAGTAGAGGAACACCGTCATCGCGCCGACGTCGAGCGAGTGCGCACCGAGCCACATCAGGTGGTTCATCAGGCGCGTGATCTCGTCGAACATCACGCGGATGTACTGCGCGCGGATCGGCACCTCGATGCCGAGCAGCCGCTCGATCGCCATGCAGTAGGCGTGCTCGTTGCACATCATCGACACGTAGTCGAGGCGGTCCATGTACGGCAGCGACTGGATCCACGTGCGCGTCTCCGCGAGCTTCTCGGTCGCGCGGTGCAGGAGGCCGATGTGCGGGTCGGCGCGCTCGATCACCTCGCCGTCGAGCTCGAGCACGAGCCGCAGCACGCCGTGCGCGGCGGGGTGCTGCGGGCCAAAGTTGATCGTGTAATTTCGAATTTCAGCCATTGCCAAACCTACGATCAACTTCGGCGTTCGCTAACTTGCGCAAGCAAGTTAAGCGCAGCGCAGCTGCGCGGCGAACGCTCAACTTGATCGTGTAATTTCGAATTTCAGCCATGTCAGGGCGCGGCGAAGCCGGGATCGTCGGCGTAGGCCGGCTCGCGGACGATGCGCGGCACGATCTCGCGCGGCTCGATCGTCACCGGCTGGTAGATGACGCGGCCCTGCTGCGGGTCGAACCGCATCTCCACCTGTCCCGAGATCGGGAAGTCCTTGCGGAACGGGTGGCCGACGAAGCCGTAGTCGGTGAGGATCCGTCGCAGGTCCGGGTGGCCGGTGAACAGGATGCCGTAGAGGTCGAACGCCTCGCGCTCGAACCAGTTCGCCGCGGGCCACGTCGCGACGACGCTGTCGACGACCGGGAAGTCGTCGTCGGGCACGAACACGCGCACGCGCAGGCGCCAATTGTGCGCGAGCGACAGCAGGTGATAGATCGCGGCGTAGCGCGGCCGGTCGGCCATCGCGCCGGCGAACGCCGAGTAGTCGACGCCGCAGACGTCGATCAGCTGCGCGAAGCGCAGCGCCGGGTGGTCGCGCAGCGCGCGCATCGCCGTGCCGAGGTCCGCCGCGCGCACTTCGGCGGTCACCTCGCCGCGGTCGGTCGCGACGTGCGCGAGCTTCGCACCCAGCACGTCGGCGAGCGCCTGCGACAGTTGCTCGGTGCGTGCGCTCATCAGCGGGCGATCGTGTTGGTGCGCCAGATCTTGTTCTGGAGCTGCAGGATGCCGTACAGCAGCGCCTCGGCGGTCGGCGGGCAGCCGGGCACGTAGATGTCGACGGGCACGATCCGGTCGCAGCCACGCACCACCGAGTACGAGTAGTGGTAGTAGCCGCCGCCGTTCGCGCACGATCCCATCGAGATCACCCAGCGCGGCTCGGGCATCTGCTCGTAGACCTTGCGCAAAGCCGGGGCCATCTTGTTGCACAGCGTACCGGCGACGATCATCACGTCGGACTGGCGCGGGCTCGGCCGGAACACCACGCCGAAGCGGTCGAGATCGTAGCGCGCCGCGCCGGCGTGCATCATCTCCACCGCGCAGCACGCCAGGCCGAACGTCATCGGCCACATCGAGCCGTTGCGGGCCCAGTTGATGACGGCATCGAGCTTGGTGGTGACGAAGCCCTGTTCGAGTACGCCTTCGAGTGCCATGGCTATCGGTTCATTCCCAGTCGAGCGCGCCCTTCTTCCACTCGTACACGAAGCCGACCACGAGGATGGCGAGGAACACCATCATCGCGACAAAGCCGGCCGTGCCGATGTCGGGCAGCACGACCGCCCAGGGGAAGAGGAACGCGATCTCGAGGTCGAACAGGATGAACAGGATCGCCACGAGGTAGTAGCGCACGTCGAACTTCATCCGCGCGTCCTCGAACGCCTCGAACCCGCACTCGTACGGCGACAGCTTGCTGGGATCGGGCTTCGACGGCGCGACAAGGCTTCCGACGACGAGCATCACGGCGCCGAGGGCGAGGCCCACGGCAATGAAGAGCAGGATCGGGAAATACTGTTCGAGCATCCTCGCGTGCGGGCCGCAACCGGCCTATCCCCGTGACTTTCGTCGCTAGCGGCAGGTCATCTCGTTGTGACCCGCTCGTTGTCGCTTCGTTCGATGGTGCCGACGGGGAGACTCGAACTCCCACGGCTTTCGCCACTGCCCCCTCAAGACAGCGTGTCTACCAATTTCACCACGTCGGCCCGTTGCTGCCACTTGCCGCATTGCCCTGCCGCGACGCGCCACGAACCGCCCGCGGCGTGCCGCCGAATGTCGATCGCCTACTTCGGCACCTCGTCCGCCTTCGACGGCGCGCTCGCCGGTGCCGCCGGTGCCGCCGGCGCGCCGGCCGGCGCCGTCGTGGTGTTCCCCGCCGGCGCCTTGGTCGCCCCGCCGTCCGCCGCGCCCTTGGCGGGCGCGTCCGGCGCGCCCTTCGGCGCGGGCACGCCTTGCTGCACCCGATCCATCAGGCCGCCGCCCAGCGAACGGGCGTGCTGCGTGCCGAGGTACGTGAGGCCGACGCTCGTCAGGAAGAACACCGCGGCGAGCCATGCGGTGGTCCGCGACAGGAAATTGGCGGACCCGGCGGCGCCGAATACGCTGCCGGCGGAGCCGCTGCCGAACGCGGCGCCCATGTCGGCGCCCTTGCCGTGCTGCAGCAGCACGAACCCGCAAATGCCGGCCGCCACCAGCAGGTGGAGGACCAGCAGAACCGATGCCCAGACGTTCATCGCGACCGACCTTGTCCTTCGCTATGCGACCTCGCCGCTCGCGCGATCGCCAAGAATTCATCCGCATCGAGCGACGCGCCGCCTACCAGCGCGCCATCGATGTCATCTTCCGCGAACAGCGCCGCGGCGTTGCCCGCCTTGACGCTGCCGCCGTACAGCACCCGCACGTCGTGCGCGCCGGCGCGATCGAGCGCTGCGCGCAGCCGTGCATGCACTTCCTGCGCCTGGCGCGGCGTGGCGCTGTGTCCTGTGCCGATCGCCCACACCGGCTCGTACGCGATGATGATTCCCGCCGCGCCGCTGCCGAGCTTCGCGAGCACGGCGCCGAGCTGCCGCGCCACGACGTCGTGCGTCGCGCCGCGCTCGCGCTCGGCGAGCGTCTCGCCGACGCACACGATCGGCACGAGCCTCGCGCCGAGCGCCGCCGCTGCCTTCGCCGCGACGTCCTCGTCGCGCTCGCCGTGCCACTGGCGCCGCTCCGAATGGCCGGCCAGCGCGTACGTGCAGCCGAATTCCGCGAGCATCGCCGCCGCCACCTCGCCGGTGTACGCGCCGGACGCATGCGCGCTGACGTCCTGCGCGCCCCACGCCACGCGGCTCGATTGCAGTGCGGCCTGCGCCTGCACGAGGTAGGGAAACGGCACGCAGACCGCCATCGCGGCGACGTCCTGGGCGCCCGCGAGCGCCGCGAAGAGCCGCGCATTCGACGCGAGGCTGCCGTTCTCCTTCCAGTTGCCGACGACGAGCCTTTCGCGCCGCCGCGCGTTGCCGCTATTCAACCCGCAACCCGCTTTCCGAATCGTCCATTCAAAACCTGACGATTATACAGCGTCGCCGCACAGGCCGGAACCCGCGTCCCCATCGGCCGCGCCCGGGTTGCGCCGGCCGCGCCGACGCCCTAGCATCGGCCATGCACGGCGCCGCACGGGGACCGGTGTTCGACCGGTGGCGGCGCGGTCCGGCCGGCGTCATGCAGGGGAATCGCGTCGCATGATGCCCGCCGGCGCAACGGGGAGGAGCT
>JAICUU010000288.1 GCA_025935675.1 Burkholderiales bacterium | reverse complement strand
CTGATGGCGATGGTCGCGAGCGACGGCCCGCACTACGGCGACAACGTCAAGCTCGCGGGCCGCGGCCGCTACACGCTGAAGCTCAGCGTCGCCCCACCGCCGTCGGGCGCGCACGCGATGTTCGGGCGCCACGTCGACAAGGAAACGGGCGTGGCGGCGTGGTTCGCGCCGTTCACGCTCCAATACGAATTCACGTTTGCCGGCACAGGCAAGAAAGGTGGCTACTGAAATGCGCATCGCTGCAACCCTCCTCGCCGGCGCCTTCGCCGTTGCCCTCGGCACGCCCGTCGCGCTCGCCGCCGACGACGTCGTTACGGTGAAGATCGTCGCGCGCGACGGCGTGTTCACGCCGCCCAATCTCGATGTCCCCGCCGGCAAGCGCATCAAGATCGAGATAGCCAACGAAGGCCGCACGCCGATGGAGTTCGAGAGCAATCCGCTCAAGATCGAGAAGGTGCTCGGACCGGGCGCCAAGTCGTCGGTGGTCGTCAACCCGCTGAAGCCCGGCGAATATCCGTTCTTCGACGAGTTCCATCCGGGCACGTCGAAGGGCAAGATCATCGCGAAGTAGCGCCGTGTTCGGCAACGCGCTCTTCATCATCTGGCGCGAGTCGGCGGAAGCGCTGCTCGTCGTCGGCATCGTCTACGCGTGGCTGAAGCGCCAGCCCGACGCGGCGATCGGCCGCCGCTACCTGTGGCTCGGCGTCGCCGCCGGCGTCGGGCTTGCGCTCGCGCTCGCCGCGGCGATGCTCGGCCTCGCGCACATGCTCTCCGGCGACGCGCTCGACGCGTTCCAGACGGCGATGATGCTGATCGCCTCCGGGCTCATCGTGCAGATGGTGTTCTGGATGCGCAAGCATGGCCGCACGCTCAAGAAGGACCTCGAGACGCGGATGCGGAAAAACGCCGATGCCGCGAACTGGTGGGGCATGGCGGTCGTCGTCGCGCTGGCGATCGGCCGAGAGACCGCCGAGACCGTCGTGTTCCTCTACGGCGTCGGTCTCCAGCAGATGCCGTTGCACGAGTTCCTCGCCGTCGTCGGCCTCGGCCTTCTTGCCGCATGGCTGACGTTCTGGCTGCTGCAGCAGGGCACGCGCTTCCTGTCGTGGCGCGTGTTCTTCAGGGTCTCCGAGATCCTGCTGCTGCTGCTCGCGGGCGGGCTCCTCGTCGGCGCGATCGACAAGCTCATTTCGTCGGGACTCCTGCCGCCGCTGGCCGACCAGATCTGGAACACGTCGGCGATCCTCGACGACTCGACACGCTTCGGCGGCTTCGTCGCGTCGATGACCGGCTACCGCGCGCAGCCGGCGCTCTTGCCGATGCTGTGCCTCGCCGTCTACTGGATCGCCGTGCTCTGGTTCCTGCGCGCGCCGCGCGCTGCGGCCGCCACCGCGAAACCATGACCCCGGAGGCGCTGGCCGGCGGCCTGCCGCCAGCGCCTCCGGCTCGCGCGCGCACGCTGATCGCGCGTTATGGCGAATGGCTGCGCATGCATCAGCGGCTCATCGCCGGCGCGCAATGGATCGTCGTCGCCGCCTACGCGTTCCTGATCGTCGTGCCGGCGTTCATGCCGCTGCCCGGCAACGACGCGCATGCGCTCGACGACCTGACGATCTTCGCGCAATGGGCGTTCTGGGGGCTGTGGTGGCCCTTCGTCATCCTGTCGATGCTCGCCGTGGGTCGCAGCTGGTGCGGCCTCTTCTGCCCCGAAGGCAAGCTCACCGAGACGGCGAGCCGCTTCGGCTTGCATCGCGCGGTGCCGCGCTGGCTCAAGTGGGGCGGCTGGCCGTTCGTCGCGTTCGCGATGACGACGGTGTTCGGGCAGCTCGTCAGCGTTTACCAGTATCCGCGCGCGGCGCTGATCGTGCTCGGCGGATCGACGCTGGCGGCGATCGGCGTCGGCCTGGTCTACGGGCGCGAGAAGCGCGTCTGGTGCCGGTACCTGTGCCCCGTCAACGGCGTGTTCGCGGTGTTGGCGCGCGTGGCGCCCGTGCACTTCCGCGTCGACCGCGACGCCTGGTCGCGCAACGCCGGCCGCATCGCGATCCATCCGGTCAACTGCGCGCCGCTGGTGCGGATCCGCCGGATGACGGGGGCCTCGGAGTGCCACATGTGCGGCCGTTGCAGCGGCCATCTCGACGCAGTCGAAGTGGCGTGGCGGCCGCCGAATCGCGAGGTCGCGACACTGTCGACGTCCGAAGCGAACGGCTGGGACGCCGCGCTCATCGTCGTCGGCCTCGTCGGCCTTGCGATCGGCGCGTTCCACTGGAACGCGAGCCCGTGGTTCGTGCAATTGAAGCTCGCCGCTGCGGGCCTCGTCATCGACCACGGCCCGCATTGGCTCCTCGCCGACAACGCGCCGTGGTGGCTCCTCACGCACTACCCCGAGACCAACGACGTGTTCACGTGGCTCGACGGCGCGCTGATCGTCGCGTACATCGCGGGCACCGCCGCCGTCATCGCGGCGATCGTATGGGGCGCGCTCCTCGTCGCCGCGCGCGCGGCCTACCCGGCGATGCGCATCGCGCACGCGGTGCGCCTCGCCTACGCGCTGATCCCGCTCGCGGGCCTGGGCGTGTTCCTCGGCCTGTCGAGCCTCACCGTTTCGCTCGCCCGCAACGAGGGCATCGCGACGGGCGTCGTGCCGGCGTTGCGCGCGATCGTGCTGGCGATCGGCGCGCTGTGGAGCCTGCGCCTCGCGTGGCTGCAGTTGCGCGATCGCGCACCGCTGTCGCGCGTGGCCGCGACCGTGGCGTTTGCGATCGCCGTAGCGGCCATCGTCGGCGCGTGGTCGCTGTTGTTCTTCCACTGGAGCTGACGGGCGTTCGTCGCCGCCGGCGACCATTGGCGACGCCTATCGCGCGCCCGCCGCGCGCTCAAGTCCACACCGGGCGCGCGCGGTAGAATCGGCGCCTCGCGTCGGCGTCGGCGCTTTTTTTCGCGGCCATGGCCGAACCGGATCTTTCGAAGCTCAAGATCGACCGCAGCCTCGCGCCGATCCGGCGGCGTCGGCGCGGGCGCACGATCGCGCTGGCGGTCATCGCGGTGCTCGTGCTCGCGATCGGCGTGTACGTGGCGACGCGCCCCAAGGTGTTCGACGTCGCGACGACCGCCGTGACGACCGCGTACCCGTCGCAGCAGTTCGTCGTGCTCAATGCCACCGGCTACGTCGTCGCGCAGCGCAAGGCGGCGATCGCGTCGAAGGCGACCGGCCGCCTCGAATGGCTCGGCGTCGCTGAGGGCTCGCGCGTCAAGGAGGGCGAGGTGATCGCGCGCCTCGACGACCGTGACGTCGTCGCGCAGGCGCGTGCCGCGGAGGCCAACGTCAAGGCGGCGCGCGCCGGCGTCGACCAGGCGAAGGTCGAGGAAGCCAACGCGCGCGTCGAGTTGAAGCGCAACCAGGAGCTCGTCGACCGCAATTTCATCTCGCGATCGGCGCTCGATACGGCGCAGGCGCGCGTCGACCGGGCGGCCGCGGGGGTGGCGAGCGCGCAGGCGCAGGTCGCCGCTGCGCGGGCGTCGGCGCGCAACGCCGAGGTCGCCGTCGACTACACGCAGATCCGCGCGCCGTTCGACGGCGTGATCCTGTCGAAGAGCGCTAACGTCGGCGACATGGTGACGCCGTTCTCGAGCGCGGTCGACTCGAAGGGCGCGGT
>JAICUU010000300.1 GCA_025935675.1 Burkholderiales bacterium | reverse complement strand
TTTCAAGGACCGGCGCATCCTGCAGACCGAATTGCGCGCCGAGTCGTATGCGATCGCCGACACGCTGAAGGCGCATGCGGCGAAGACCGGGCGCACGCCGACGGCGTTCGCGATGGCGTGGCTATGGGCGAACCCGATCGTGTCGTCGGTGATCGCGGGTCCGCGCACGATGGAGCAGTGGCGCGACTACGCCGGCGCCGTCGGTGCGCGGTGGACCGCCGAGGACGAAAAGCTCGTCGATTCGCTGGTGACGCCGGGACATCCGTCGACGCCCGGCTACAACGATCCGCAGTATCCGTTCTACGGGCGCGTGCGGCGGGCCTGAGCGGGCGCCGGCGCGAAGGCCGCCGTGGGCCGTTGCGGCACGACACGGCGCCGCGCTAATACACGCACAGAGCCGTCCCGTCCGGCCCAAATCCGCTCTTCTTCCAGCCGACGGCGAGGAGCGCATCGCGTTCCGCCACATCGGTCGTCAGGCGCGTGTCGAACGCCGACTGCGGCGACGAAACGCGGTAAACCGGCCGCGTATCGATGTCGCCGTCGATGAAGCCGGGCAGCGGCGCGCAGGTTCCCGCCTTCCAGTCCGGGGACTGCGCGTAGAACGCAGCGGTGGTTTCGACGACGGCGCCAGGCTCGTGGGCCGCCACTTCGCATTCGTCCTGCGCCAGCGAGTAGAAGTAGCTGACGCCGTTGTCCATCGGGATCCGGACCCGGCAGACCGGGCTGCCGATGTAGGTGTATTCGACGCTGAGATACGTGACGGCGCCACCGCCGACGTCGAATTCCCGGCCGGTGCGCACCCATCCTGGGCTTCCGCCTGCGTCGATCAAGCCGATGGCGGCCGCCTCGGCGGTCACGAAACGCGCGTCGTTGAAGACGTCGCGGTATTCGACCGCGTGAACGAGCGGCGCCGACACCGCGATTCCGCTCGCGCACAAGCCGTACTGCTGCTGCGGGCAATGCAGCTCGCCGAAGACGATGGCGAGCTTGGTCGTGCCGTCACGATAGAGCGCATGCGAGCCGTCAGTGGGCAGCGCCGGATAAGTCCAGGTGTCGAGGCCGGCGAACGACAGCGTACCGCCCTGCACCGCCAGGAATCGCTCGGGCATCGAGAATTCCGCCTCGCGAAATCCCTCGCAGCAACCCGTGTTCTGGTAAAGCATCGGCAGTCCGGTCGCGAGATCCATCGCCGGTGACACCGCGACCACATAGGACGCGTTGGCCGTATGCGCGCTCGGCAGGTCGTACGGAAATACCAGCGTCTTGGTGACGCCAGCCGCATTGATCGTCAGCGTAAGGCCGGCGATGTGGTTCTGGTCATTGCGACCGGCATACTCCGTCAACTCGACGTACTGCATCGATCCATCCATGCTGGAGTAGACCTGGGCGATACGCAGGCTCGGAATCTCGCCGGGCGGCGGCGGAATGGCGGCCTGGCATTTGGAATTGTCGGCGGGATTGCCGTCGATGCTCAGAATGTAGTGGTTCTTGCAGGGAGCGTCGACCGACTGCGCCGACACCGCAGGTGGCATGGCGACCAGGCCGAGCACGAAGGCCCATCGCAACCAAGGCGCGGATGACATCAGGGTCTCCCCCGTAGCGGGACATCGGGCAATTCTAGGCGCGGAATGCCCTGGCGAAAGGCACCGCGGCGCCCGCACTATCGAAAATCGCAACTCGTTGGCCGAACGGCGCGGCTAACTGTTGCTCAGCGCCCCTCGTTCGCCACGCCATGCAGCACATGGCCCGCCGCAACGTGCGGCGCCGCCGACTCGACGTGGCGCGTCTGGTCGTCGAAGAAGAAGTCGGGGTCGAACTTGCGCAGGAAATCGCCCTTGGCGAGGCCGCCCAGGAAGAACGCCTCGTCGATCTCGATGTTCCAGTCCATCAGCGTGCGGATCGCGCGCTCGTGCGCGGGGCTCGAGCGCGCGGTGACGAGCGCGGTGCGAAGGCGCATCGACGAAACCTCGACGTCGATCTCGCGCAGCCGGTGCAACGCCTCGAGCAGCGGCTTGAAGGGACCCGGCGGCAGCGGCTTGCCGGCATGGCGCGCCTCATGCGCCTGGAACGCATCGAGGCCCTCTTTCTGGAACACGCGCTCGGCCTCGTCGGCGAACAGCACCGCGTCGCCGTCGAACGCGATGCGGATCTCCGACGGGTGCGAGTCGGCGCGCGCGGCGTGCTGGTAGACCACGGCGGCCGGGAAGCCGGCGGCGAGCGCCGCGCGCACGTCGTCGGCGTTCGCAGACAGGAAGAGATGCGCATTGAGCGGCTCGAGATAGCCGAACGGCGCGCGGCCGCGCGTGAACACGCCGCGCTCGATGTCGAGGTCGGCGCCTTTCACGGAGCGGAACACGCGCAGCCCCGACACCGGGTCGTTGCGCGACAGGATCACCACGTCGACGCGGCGTACGCCATCGGTGTTGAACGCGAGGAGCTTCTTCACGAGCGGGTACGCGACGCCGGGCTTCGCCGGCGTCTCGAGGCGGTCGAGCTGCAGCCGCATGTACGCGCGGTCGTCGGCCGTCTCGAAGACCTCGTTCTCCTCCTCGAAGTCGAACAGGGCCCTTGAGCTGATCGCGACGACGAGCTGGCCGATGCTCTCGGTCACTGACCCTCCCCCCGACGCGAGCTTCGCTCGCCTCCCCCCTCAGGGGGGCGAGCGGCTCGGGACGGCCCTTCGCCGCTCATGACCGCGACGCGGGCCTCAGCGCGAATGCAGCGACGCCGTCGCGCGCGACGCGGCGCGCACCGGCACGTACCCGTCGCCGAGCTCGTCGAACGTCGCGCGAATCGCGGCGAGCGCGCGCTCGAGGACGTCGCGGCCGATGTTGAGCGGCGGCGCGATGCGCACGACGGTGCCGTGCGTGTCCTTGGAGATGACGCCGTGCGCGAGCAGGCGCTCGACGACGGTGCGCGCGCTGACGAGGGACGGATCGACCTCGATGCCAATGAGGAGGCCCCGCCCGCGCACGTCGGCGATCAGCGGACTCGCGATCGCGCGAAGCTCGCGCAGCACGAGCGCGCCGAGCTCGTGCGCGCGCGCGCAAAGGCCTTCGTCCTCGAGCACGTCGAGCGCCGCGAGCGCGACCGCCGCGCCGAGCGGATTGCCGCCGAACGTGCTGCCATGATCGCCGGGCTCGAACACGTCCATCACGCGCTCGTCGGCGACGAACGCGGACACCGGCAGCAGGCCGCCGCCGAGCGCCTTGCCGAGGATGACGCCGTCGGGTCGCACGCCGTCGTGCATCGACCCGAGCAGGTGGCCGCAGCGGCCGAGGCCGGTCTGCACCTCGTCGGCGATCAGCAGCACGTCGTG
>JAICUU010000329.1 GCA_025935675.1 Burkholderiales bacterium | reverse complement strand
GGCCCAGATGACGATCGAGCAATTCGCAAGCGAACTCAAGATGCCGCCCGCGGCGCTCCTCGAGCAGCTCGCGTCGGCAGGGGTCGCGACCAAGAAATCCGGCGATGAGCTCACCGAGCAGGACAAGACCCGCCTGCTCGATTACCTGCGCCGGCAACACGGTGGCGCCGCCGAGCCCAAGAAGCGCATCACGCTGACGCGCCGGCAGACCACGGAAATCCGTGCCGCCGATCCGGCCAACAAGGGCAAGAGCCGCACGATCCAGGTCGAGGTGCGCAAGAAGCGCGTGCTCGAGCGCCGCGACGCGCCGGAAGCGGCGTCCGCCGAGGTGGTTCCTGCGGTCGAGCCCGTGGCCGAGCAGGTCGCCGCGGCGCCCGTCGCGCCGGCGGCGCCGGCCGGGCCGCAGCCCGTGATCTCGGCGGCCGAGCTCGCCGCGCGCGAGGCCGAAGACAAGCGCGCGCGCGAGTTCATGAATCGCCAGGAAGAGGATCTCAAGCGCCGCCAGGAAGAGCAGGAGAAGCGCAAGACGCGCAAGGAGAAGGAAGCCGAGGACGCGGCGCGCGCCGCCGCCGAGGCGAAGGCTGCGCAGGAAGCGAAGGCCGCCGAGGACGCGAAAAAGGCGACCGAGGCCAAGGCGAGGCCGGCGGCCGCGCCCGGCAAGACCGGCGGCACGCTGCACCGTCCGGCGGGCAAGGCCGGCGACCGCAAGGACAAGCCGGGCAAGAAGGCGACCGGTCCCGTGTTCGCCGAGGAAGCGGCGCGTCGCCGCGCGCTCAAGCTGCGCGGCGGCGACCCGTCGACAACGGCGCCGAGCGCGAATGCATGGCGCGGCGGCGGCCGCACGTCGCGCCACCATCGCGACGGCGAAGGCGAGGCCGGCATCGCCGACCTGTCGCCGATCGTGCGCGAGATCTCGGTGCCGGAGACGATCACCGTCGCCGACCTGTCGCACAAGATGTCGGTCAAGGCCACCGAGGTGATCAAGGCGCTGATGAAGCTCGGCACGATGGTCACGATCAACCAGGTGCTCGACCAGGAAACGGCGATGATCGTCGTCGAGGAAATGGGCCACAAGGCGGTGCCCGCCAAGCTCGACGATCCCGATTCGCTGCTCGCCGAAACGCAGGCGACCACCGCCGCCGAAGCGCTGCCGCGCGCGCCGGTGGTGACGGTGATGGGCCACGTCGACCACGGCAAGACGTCGCTGCTCGACACCATCCGCCGCGCGCGCGTCGCGAGCGGTGAGGCGGGCGGCATAACCCAGCACATCGGCGCGTACCACGTCGAGACCAAGAAGGGGATGCTCACGTTCCTCGACACGCCGGGCCACGAGGCGTTCACGGCGATGCGCGCGCGCGGCGCCAAGGTCACCGACATCGTCGTGATCGTCGTCGCGGCGGACGACGGCGTCATGCCGCAGACGAAGGAGGCGATCGCGCACGCGCGCGCCGCCAACGTGCCGATCGTCGTGGCGATCAACAAGATCGACAAGCCGGAAGCGAACCCCGACCGCGTCAAGCAGGAGCTCGTCGCCGAGAGCGTGCTGCCCGAGGAATACGGCGGCGACGTGCAGTTCATGCCCGTGTCGGCGCGCACCGGCAAGGGCATCGACGAATTGCTCGACGCGATCCTGCTGCAGGCCGAGGTGCTCGAGCTCAAGGCGCCCACCGACGCGCCGGCGAAGGGCATCGTCATCGAGTCGCGGCTCGACAAGGGCCGCGGCCCGGTCGCCACGGTGCTCGTGCAGTCGGGGACGCTGAAGCGCGGCGACATCCTGCTCGCGGGCGCGGTGTTCGGCCGCGTGCGCGCGATGGCCGACGAGAACGGCAAGGTGATCGCCGAAGCCGGCCCGTCGATCCCGGTCGAGATCCAGGGCCTGTCCGACGTGCCGCTCGCCGGCGAGGACGTGATGGTGCTGGGCGACGAGCGCAAGGCGCGCGAGATCGCGCTGTTCCGCCAGGGCAAGTTCCGCGACGTCAAGCTCGCCAAGCAGCAGGCGGCGAAGCTCGAGAACATGTTCGGCGAGATCGGCGAGAACGCCATCAAGACGCTGACGCTCATCATCAAGGCCGACGTGCAGGGCAGCTACGAGGGCCTGACGCAGGCGCTGACCAAGCTGTCGACCGACGAGGTGAAGGTCAACATCGTGCATGCGGCGGTGGGCGGCATCACCGAGTCGGACATCAACCTCGCACTCGCGTCGAAGGCGGTGGTGATCGGCTTCAACGTGCGCGCCGACGCGCAGGCGCGCAAGCTCGCCGAGAACAACGGCGTGCAGATCCGCTATTACGACATCATCTACAACGCCGTCGACGACGTGAAGGCGGCGCTGTCCGGGCTCCTCGCGCCCGAGCGCAAGGAGACCCAGCTCGGCCTGGTCGAGGTGCGCGAGGTCTACCGGATCTCGAAGGTCGGCGTGGTCGCGGGCTGCTACGTGCAGGAGGGCCTCGTGCGCCGCGGCGCGAAGATCCGCGTGCTGCGCGACAACGTCGTGATCCACGACGGCGAGCTCGATTCGCTGAAGCGCTTCAAGGACGACGTGCGCGAGGTGAAGGCGGGCTTCGAGTGCGGCCTGTCGATCAAGAACTTCAACGATGTGCAGAAGGGCGACCAGCTCGAGGTGTACGAGGTCGTCGAGGTCTCGCGCACGCTCTGACGGGAAGGGGCGCGGGAGGCGGGGCTCGCCTCCGCCCGCGCCGACGAACATGCCACATCGCACCACGCCGCGCAGCCGCAAGGTCGCCGACGAGATCCAGCGCGATCTCGCCGAGATCCTGCGCAGCGAGGTCAAGGACCCGCGCGTCGGCATGGTGACGGTCACGTCGGTCGACGTGGCCGC
>JAICUU010000327.1 GCA_025935675.1 Burkholderiales bacterium | reverse complement strand
GCATACGCTGCAGCATCGGACCCACCTGCCGTGGGTCGCCGATTTCCGCGATCCGATGGCGCAGGATGGCTATCCGGCGGATCCGCGCACGTGGTCGTCGTTCAAGCGCGTCGAGGAAAACGTCGCGCGACGCGCGTCGCGCCTCGTCTTCACCACGCCGGGCGCTCAGCGCATGTACGAAGCGCGCTATGCGAAGCTGCCGCGCGAGCGCTTCGCCCTGATCGAGAATGGCTACGACGAAGAGGCGTTCGCGTCGCTCGACGGCATCGATCCGGCGCCGCTCGTTCCCGGCAAGGTCACGATCCTGCACAGCGGAATCGTCTATCCGCAGGAGCGCGACCCGGCCGCACTGGTCGGAGCGCTCGCGCGCCTGCGCGACATGCGTCCCGACCTGCTCGCGCGGATCTGCGTGCGCTTTCGCGCGGCGGTGCACGACAAGCTGTTGCGGACATTGGCCGAGCGCGCCGGCGTCTCGGCGTCCATCGAGACGCTGCCTGCGATCGGCTACCGCGCAGCCCTCGACGAAATGATGCGCGCCGACGCGCTGCTCGTCATGCAGGCCGCCAACTGCAACGACCAGATTCCCGCCAAGCTCTACGAATATTTCCGCGCACGCCGCCCGGTCCTCGCATTGACCGATCCCGCGGGCGACACGGCCGCCACCCTCCGGGGGGCGGGCATCGACGCAATCGCGCCACTCGACGACAGTGTCGCCATTGCCGGCCTCCTCGAGCGGTTCCTTGTCGGCAGCGCAATTCTGCACACCACGCTCTCGCCCGCCGTCGATGTGAATTCGTATTCGCGGCGTGGACGCGCAAAGGCGCTGGCGACGTTGCTGGACGCGGTCTCGTCGCCGACGATTCGGCGATAATGCAATGGCGCCGCGGGCGATGCGTCGTCGGGCGCGTTGCGCGTTGCGCCCCTGTTCAACCGATACACGGCTTCCATGTCCGTCCCCTATCTTCTCCAGCACCTGGTCAACCGCGCGGCCGAGCGAGACCCCGCGCGACCGGCGCTTGTCTACGGTGGGCAAGCCTTGTCCTATGCGGAGCTCGATGATGCCGTCGCGCGGTTCGCGAACGGCGTCGTGGCGATCGGCACGGGGCGCGGCGAGCGGGTCGGCATCTGGCTCGAGAAGCGCTTCGAAACCGTCGTCGCGGCGTTCGGCACCGCGGCGGCCGGGTGTGTGTTCGTGCCGCTCAATCCGCTGCTGCGGCCGTCGCAGGTCGGTTACATCCTGCGCGACTGCAACGTGCGCGTGCTGGTCACGTCGCCCGAACGCCTGGCGCTGCTGGACGAGGTGCTGCCCGAATGCAACGATCTTCGGCACATCGTCGTTTCGGGTGGCGACGACGCCCTCGAGAACAGGACCCGACCGGTCCACGCGTGGGAGTCGCTTCTCGACGCGGCGCGTCAGGCGACCCATCGCGTGATCGACGACGACGTCCTCGCGATCCTGTACACGTCGGGAAGTACGGGGCGCCCGAAGGGCGTTGTGCTCTCGCACCGGAACATGGTGGCCGGCGCCACGAGCGTGGCCTCGTACCTTCGCAACCATGCCGACGACACGATCCTCGCGGCGTTGCCCTTGTCGTTCGATGCCGGCTTCAGCCAGCTCACCACCGGCTTCCATGCCGGCGCGCGCGTCGTGCTGCTCAACTATCTCGTGCCGAAGGACGTGCTCAACGCCGTCGTCGCGCACCGCGTCACCGGCCTCACGGCGGTGCCGCCGCTGTGGATCCAGTTGTCGCAGCTGTCCTGGCCCGAGCAGGCGGCGCAACACGTTCGCTACATCGCCAACACCGGCGGACGAATGCCCGAGGAAACGTTGCGCGCGCTGCGCAAGCAGCTGCCGTCGACGCAGCCGTTCCTGATGTACGGCCTCACCGAAGCGTTCCGCTCCACCTACCTTCCGCCGGAGGAAGTCGACCGTCGTCCCGATTCGATCGGCAAGGCCATCCCTAACGCGGAGATTCTCGTGCTGCGCGACGACGGCACGCCGTGCGCGGTCGACGAGCCCGGCGAGCTCGTGCATCGCGGCGCGCTGGTGGGCCTGGGCTACTGGAACGACCCTGCGAAGACGGCGGAGCGCTACAAGCCGCTGCCGGGGCGGGAAAGCGGCCTCGTGATGCCCGAGATTGCGGTGTTCTCGGGTGACACGGTGCGCAAGGATGCCGACGGCTTCCTCTATTTCATCGGGCGGCGCGACGAGATGATCAAGACGTCGGGCTACCGCGTCAGTCCCACCGAAATCGAGGAGGTGCTCTACGCGACGCGCAAGATCGGCGAATGCGCGGCGTTTGGCGTCGACCACCCCGTGCTGGGACAGGCGATCGCCGTGGTCGTCACCGCCGCCGACGGCCATCGCGTCGACATTGCGGAGCTTGCCAGGCATTGTCGCGATCGGCTGCCCGCGTACATGATCCCATCGAAGATCCATGTGCACGAAGGGTCCCTGCCGCGCAATCCCAATGGCAAGATCGATCGGAAGGCGATCGCCGCCGATCTCGCCACCGCGGCTGTTGGGGGCGCGCCGTGACGACACCCGTTCATTCGCCGAGCCGGTATTTCCATGCGGTGGGTGACGAGCTCGTCGTCGGTGGCAAGCCGTTGACGCAGGTTGCGCGGGAAGTCGGCCGTACGCCTTTCTATGCGTACGATCGGAGTGCGATCGATGCCCGTGTCGCGGAATTGCGTCGCGCGTTTCCGCCCGCCGTGCGACTGCACTACGCGATGAAGGCGAACCCCATGCCCGCGGTCGTCGCGCACATGGCCACGCGCGTCGACGGCCTCGACGTCGCATCGGCGGGCGAGCTCGCCGTCGCGCTCGCCGCCGGCGCGGATAGGCGCGAAATCAGCTTCGCGGGACCCGCCAAGACCGAAGACGAG
>JAICUU010000270.1 GCA_025935675.1 Burkholderiales bacterium | reverse complement strand
TCGATGTTGCGGCGTACGCGCTCGTCGCGGGCGCGCGCGTCGAGTCCCGCGCCGGCCGGGCCGTAGCGCAGCCCGAACTCGACGTTGCCGACGACGGTGCGCCAGGGAAACAGCGCGTAGTCCTGGAACATCACGCCGCGATCGGGACCGGGACCAACGATCGCGCGATCGTCGATCGTCACGCGGCCCGACGTCGGCGACGCGAGGCCGGCGAGGAGGTTCAGCACCGTCGTCTTGCCGCAACCGGACGGGCCGACGATCACCATGAACTCGCCCTGGCGGACGTCGAGCGTGAGATTGGCGACGGCGACGGTCGCTTCGCCCGCGCTGCCGGCAAAGCGCTTCTCCACGCCGTCGAGGCGAAGCTTGATCGCGGCGGTCAAAGCAGTCCGTCCCGTGTGGCGCGCTGCAGGGCGCATTCGCGCTCGAAGTGGCGCGGCGTGCTCATCGCGACCACGGCATCAATGCGCGCATCGCCGCGCGCAGCGCACGATCGAGCACCAGCGCGACGATGCCGACCGCGATCATGCAGACGATGATGCGGTTGAGCTCGATGCTGTAAGCGTAGAACACGAACATCATCTGGCCGATGCCGCCCGAGCCGCCGCCGCCGGCCTTGGCGCCGACCGCGAGCTCGGCGGCGACGATGGCCGTCCAGCCGACGCCGAGCGCGATGCGCAGCCCCACGAGGATCGACGGCAGCGCCGCGGGCACGATTACGGTGCGCATCGTGGCGAGCCGCGACAGGCCCATCGTCGACGCCGCCTGCAGCAGCGTCGGGTTGACGTCCTTGGCGCCGGCCACGGTGTTGACGACGATCGGGAAGAACGCGGCGTAGGCGACGATCATCACCGCCGCCGACGTGCCCGTGCCGAACCACAGGATCGCGAGCGGCAGGATCGCGATCGCGGCGATCGGGCGGAACGTCTCGACGACGGGGTCGACGTTGCGCTCGACGGCGCGCGCGGTGCCCATCGCGAGGCCGAGCGGGATCGCGATCAGCGCGGCGATCACGAAGCCCCCGAACACGCGGCCGAGGCTTTGCACGATCGCGAGCGGCAGGTCGCCCGACGCGATCATCGTCGCCGCGGCCGCGACGATCTTGCTCGGCAGCGGCAGGCGCACGCCGCCGAATGCCATGCCGGCCACCTGCCACGCGACGATGATCGTGAGCGGCAGCACGGCGCCGAGTCCGATCGCCTGCCCGCGGTCGCGCAGCGCCAGCGCCGTCATCGCTTGCTCCCGCAGCCCCGGAGCAGCACAGCGCCTTGGGGACGCACGGCGGCGCTCATCGGGTGGCCGGCATCCATGGCGTGAAGCGCCGGTTGAGCTCGCGCACGAACGCGTCGCACAGGTAGCCGATCACGCCGATCATCGCGATGAAGCTCATGACCTGCGGCGTGGCGAGAAGCTCGCGGTACCACTCGACCGCGTAGCCCAGGCCGCTTGGCGCACCGATCAGCTCGGCGGCGACGACCGCCGTCCACGACAGCGCGACGCCGAGGCGCAGCGCGACGAGCAGGCTCGGAAGCGCCGCGGGCACGACGACGCGCGTGACGATCGTGCGCTGCGGCACGCCCATCGTGCGCGCGGCGTCGATCAGGCGGCGGTCGACGGCGCGCACGCCGCCGACGGTGCCGACGACGATCGGGAAGAACGCCGCATACGTCATGATGAACACCGGCAGCGTGTTGCCGATGCCGAAGATGAAGAGCGCGAGCGGGATCCACGCGATGCCGGAGATCGGCCGCAGGATCTCGATCGTGGGATCGACGATGCGCTCGAGCCGCGTCGACAGCCCCATCGCGAGCCCGAGCGGGATGGCGATCGCCGAGGCGATGGTGATGCTCACCACCATCCGACCGAGGCTGATCGCCGCGTGCTCGAAGAGCTCGAGGCTTTTTGCGAGGTCGATGGCCGCCTGCGCGACGGCGAGCGGGGTGGGCAGCAGGATGCTGTTGTCGGTCCACCATGCGACGCCGGTCCACACGAGCGCGAACACCGCCATCGTGCGCAGGTAGACCAGCGCGCCGCCGCTGCCGCTCCTCGTCGAACCCTTCAACGGATGCTCTCCTCCGCAAACGTCGCCGCGCGCGGGCCGGGTCGGATGCCCGGTTGCGTCGCGAGGTGACCGGGGTTATGTTAGCGCTAACATGGCGAACAGGCAACAAGTCCGGGTGTTCGACGCGGCGGCGCCGTCCACGTGCATGTTGCAGGGCGGCCGTATGGCTTGTGCGCGCGCACCGCGCGACGCCCGGCGGCCGTGTCGCGAGGGCGCGTGACGCAATGATGGACGACGACACCGGTCGGCCGCCGCGCGCCCGCCCGCGCCTTCGCGAGGTGGCCGATCGCGCGCGCGTGTCGACGATGACGGTGACGCGCGCGCTGCACGCGCCGCACAAGGTGGCCGACGCGACGCGCCGTCGCGTCGAGGCGGCGGTGCGCGACCTGGGCTACGTGCCCGACCTCACGGCGCGCGGCCTGTCGCTCGCGCGTACCACGTTGGTCGGCGCGCTGGTGCCGCTCCTCACCAATTCGCTGATCGCCGAGATTGTGCAGGGGCTCGGCGACACGCTCGCGCGCCACGGCTACCAGCTTTTGATCGCCGCGACCGGCTTTTCGCGCGACGGCGAGGAGGCGGCGATCCGCGCGTTCCTGTCGCGCCGCGTCGACGCGATCTATCTCACCGGCACCGACCACACCGAGGAGTCGGTGCGGATGCTGCGACGCGCCGGCATCCCGTGCATCGAGGGCGGCAGCCTGGTGCGCAAGCCGATCGACATGGCGGTCGGCTACTCGAACCGCGGCGCCGCGGCCGCCGTCACCCATTACCTGATCGACCGCGGCTACCGGCCGATCGGCTACATCGGCGCGTGGCCGCGCGACAACGACCGCGCGCGCGACCGCCGGCGCGGCTTCGCCGACGCGTGCCGCGCCGCGCGCATCGCCGTCGACGACGACCTGTGCGTCGAGACCGCGCTTGACCTCAACGCCGGGGCACGCGCGATGGCGACGCTGATCGAGCGGCGCCCCGACGTGCGCGCGGTGTTCTGCTCGGCCGACACGCTGGCCGTGGGCGCGATGCTGGAGCTGCAGCGCCGCGGCGTCGCGATACCGGGCGACGTGGCGATCGCGGGCTTCGACGACCTCGACATCGCCGCGCAGATGGTGCCGGCCCTCACGACATTGCGCGTGCCGCGATATGCGCTGGGCAAGCGCGCGGGCGAGATGATCCTGGCGCGCGTCGCCGGCGAGCGCGTCGACGCGCGCGTCGCCGACGTGGGTTACGAGCTCGTGCCGCGCGCGAGCGCCTGAGGCCGACCGCAGCGACGGGACGGCGGCTGCCGGGCGGCAGGGCGGCAGGGCGGCAGGCCGGGGTACCGTAAACTATACGAATGCGCCTCGAAACCGACGTCAAGCTCGACTTCAAGGACGTGCTGATCCGTCCCAAGCGCTCGACGCTGACGACGCGCTCGGACGTCGACATTTCGCGCGAGTTCCGCTTTCGCCACACCGGGGCCGCGTACGCCGGCATCCCGATCGTCGCGTCGAACATGGACGCGACCGGCACGTTGGAGATGGCGCGCGCGCTCGCCGCGCACAAGCTGTCGACCGCGCTGCACAAGTACTACGAAGTCGATGCGTACGTCGATTTCCTGCGCGACTTGGCGCCGGCCAGCGCGGCGTTCTACTCGCTCGGCATCACCAAGGCGGACGAGGACAAGCTCAACGCGGTGATGGCGGCGTTGCCCGCGCCCACCAAGGACGCGCCGCGCTACGTCTGCATCGACGTCGCCAACGGCTACACCGAGGGCTTCGCGCGCTTCGTCGCCAAGATCCGCGAGCGCCATCCGCATCTCGTCATCATGGCCGGCAACGTCTGCACCGGCGAAATGACCGAGGAGCTGATCCTGTCGGGCGCCGACATCGTCAAGGTGGGCATCGGCCCGGGCTCGGTGTGCACGACGCGCAAGATGACCGGCGTGGGCTATCCGCAGCTTTCGGCGATCATCGAGTGCGCCGATGCCGCGCACGGCCTCGAGGGCCACATCTGCGCCGACGGCGGCTGCACGACGCCGGGCGACATCGCCAAGGCGTTCGGCGG
>JAICUU010000091.1 GCA_025935675.1 Burkholderiales bacterium | reverse complement strand
CGTCGCGACCGTGCTGATGAAATCGGTGCTGCCCTACCACGGCCGCACGCTGCTCGAGATCCCGATCCTCGTCCTGTTCGCGATCCTGTTCGGCTGGGTGTCGGCGGGATTCTGGACGGCCATCGCGGGCTACCTCGTGCTCGCGCGCGGTCGCGACCGCTGGGCGATCTCGCGCACCGCCGCGCGCGACGCGCCGATTGCCGAGACCACGCGCACCGCGATCATCATGCCGATCGCCAACGAGGACGTGGCGCGCGTCTTCGCGGGCTTGCGCGCGACCTACGAATCGGTGGCGCGCACGGGGCTCCTGTCGCGCTTCGACTTCTTCGTGCTGTCGGACAGCGCCGATCCCGACGCGCGCGTCGCCGAGCTGACGGCGTGGCTCGACCTGTGCCGCTCGCAGGACGCGTTCGGCCACGTCTACTACCGCTGGCGGCCGCACCGGATCAAGCGCAAGAGCGGCAATGTCGCCGACTTCTGCCGACGCTGGGGCAAGGACTATCGCTACATGGTGGTGCTCGACGCCGACAGCGTGATGACCGGCGATTGCCTGACCACGCTGGTGCGCATCGCCGAGGCGAACCCGGATGCCGGCATCCTGCAGACGGCACCGAAGGCGACCGGCCGCGACACGCTGTACGCGCGCGTTCAGCAGTTCGCGACCGGCGTCTACGGGCCGGTGTTCACCGCGGGCCTCCACTACTGGCAATTGCGCGAGTCGCACTACTGGGGACACAACGCGATCATCCGCGTGGCGCCGTTCATCGAGTTCTGCGCGCTCGGCCGGCTGCCGGGCGGCGGCAACCTCTCGGGCGAGATCCTGTCGCACGACTTCGTCGAGGCGGCGCTGATGCGGCGCGCGGGCTGGGGCGTCTGGATCGTCTACGACCTGCCCGGCAGCTACGAGGAGATGCCGCCCAACCTCATCGACGAATTGAAGCGCGACCGGCGCTGGTGCCAGGGCAACCTGATGAATTTCCGGCTCGCGCTGATGAAGGGGCTGCATCCCGCGCACCGCGTGGTGTTCATGACCGGCGTGATGGCGTACCTGTCGGCGCCGCTGTGGTTCCTGTTCCTGATGCTGTCGACTGCGCTGCTCGCCGTGCACACGCTCGCCGCGCCGGTGTACTTCACCGAGCCGTACCAGATGTTCCCGATCTGGCCGCAATGGCAGCCGGAATGGGCGCTGCGGCTCGTCGTCGCCACCGGCACGATCCTGTTCCTGCCGAAGCTCCTCGCCGTCGCGCTGATCATGGGGCGCCGCGCGCACGAGTTCGGCGGCCGCTTCAACATCGTCGTGTCGACGCTGGGCGAGATCGTGCTGTCGATGCTGCTCGCGCCGATCCGCATGCTGTTCCACACGCGCTTCGTCGTTGCCGCACTCGCCGGCTGGGCGATCACATGGCGCTCGCCGGCGCGCGACGACGCCGCGACGTCGTGGGGGTACGCGCTGCGCCAGCACGGCTCGCAGACGCTGTTCGGCATCCTCTGGGCAGGGTTCGTCGGATGGCTCAATCCCGCGTTCCTGCCGTGGCTCGCGCCGGTCGCCGGCGCGCTCATCGTCTCGATCCCGCTGTCGGTCTACACGAGCCGCGCGAGCCTCGGCCGCCGCGCGCGGCGCGCGGGCCTCTTCCTCATTCCCGAGGAAACCGCGGTGCCGCGCGAGATCCGCGCGATGACCTCGCACCTCGCGGCGTCGCCGCCGCCGCCGACGTTCGCGACGGCGATCGTCGATCCGGTGATCAACGCGCTCGTCTGCGCGGTGGCGAAGGACCGGCGGCGCTTTCCGCAGCAGGTGCGCGATGCGCGCGCGCGGCTCGCGCGTGCCGCGCTCGACGGCGATCCGACGTCACTGCCGCCCGAGCGCAAGACCCGGCTACTGGGCGACGCCGGCGCGATGTCGTGGCTGCATTTTCACACCTGGCTCAAGCACACGTAGCCGCGCGCCCGCGGGTCACGTGGCACGGGACGGCGCGTCGCGCGCCACCGACAGCCCCGCGACCTTGTGCTTGCCGATGAGGCGCGCGACGAGCCCGGATGCCTTCGCCTCCGCGACGAATGCCTCGAGCCAGGCCTGCGCTGCGACATTCCTGCGCGACGTGCCGATGGCCTGCTGCACCGTCATGAAGTGGCCTTCGAGCACGCGGGCGCCCGGCATCCTCGCCTGGTCCTGGACGAGGCGGGGCCGCAGCCCGGCCAGCGCGTCGAGGCGGTCCGCGGCGAACGCATCGAACGCCGCGTCCGTGCTCGCGGCGCGCACGACTGTAGCCATGCGAATGTTGCGCTCGAGCCAGAGGTCGTACGCGGCGCGCGCGGTCGACGCGATGCGCACGCCTTCCGCATCGACACCGCCGACGTCGCGAAGCGCCGATCCGGGCGGCACCAGGTACGTCGCATCGATCTCGACGTAGGGCGTGCTGAACGCGATCCTCGCCGCGCGCTGTGGCTCGGCGCCGATCAGCCCGACGTCCCACGCGTCCTCGTCGACGGCATCGGCGAGCGCGCCGGGTGCCGGAAACGTGACATAGCGAACGTCGACACCCAGCCGATCGGCGATCGCCTTCGCCAGGTCGGGCGCGACGCCGACCGGCTCGCCGCCCGCGCCGCGGGCGCTGACCAGCAGGAAGTTGGACAGGTTGATGCCCGCGCGCAACACGCCGGTCGGGGCGAGCTCGGCCAGGACCTTCGACGACATGGCGTCCTTTCTCGCGCGGCGCCGCGCGGCGGGTGGGTTGGAGCGCAACGGCGCAGCGACGTCCCGATTGTAGTTGCGCGGGCTAGAATCACCTGATGGATACGCACGCTTTGCCACGCCTCGATGCCGCCGAGGTCGCGCATTACGCGGCCGAAGGCTACGTCGTGCCGCGTTTCCGGTTGCCGTCCGGCGAGGTCGGGGCGCTGCGCGAGGCGCTCGACGCATTGATCCGCGACAACCCGGGCGTGCGCCCCGAGAAGCTCGTGTCGGCGCACATCGCCGGCGACAACGGCGAGGGCGTGCGTGGCAGCACCGCGTTCCTCGCGCTCGCGCGCGACCGGCGCATCGTCGAGCTCGTGTCGGGCGTGATCGGCGACGATGTCGTGCTGTGGGGCTGCCACGTGTTCTGCAAGCCCCCCGGCGAGGGCTACGAGACGCCGTGGCACCAGGACGGGCACTACTGGCCGATCCGCCCGCTCGCCACCTGCACCGCATGGGTCGCGCTGGAGCATTCGACCGTCGAGAACGGCTGCCTGCGCGTGATCCCGCGCTCGCACCGCGGCCACGTGCTGCATCCGCACCTCCACGAGGATCGCAGCGATCTCACGCTCAATCAACGGATGGCCGACGATGCATTCGACGCGCGCGACGCCGTCGACATCGAGCTCGAGCCGGGGCAGATGTCGCTGCACGACGTGTACATGATCCACGGCGCGGCGCCCAATCGCTCGACCGAGCGGCGCACCGGCGTCGCGCTGCGCTACATGCCCGCCACCTCGCACTTCGATCGCGCGCTGCGCCCGGTCGACGGCCAGTCGGGCGTGCCGGTCAATTTCGCGCAGCGTCCGCTGTGGCTCGTGAAGGGCGTCGACCGCAGCGGCCGCAACGACTTCGCCACCGGGCACCGGCGATAGACTGACTGCGTGGGTCGCGACAACAGCGCTGCTGGCGAAGTCGCCGGGCGGCGCATCAGGCGCAGATGCACCCGGACACGCGCCGCTAGCGCTTCGCGATCACGCCCTGCGCGCCCATCGGCGCCGCGCGCGTGTATTGGCGCGGCACATGCACGTGCGCACCCAAGGCCGCGGCCGCGTGCCATGGCCAGCGCGAATCCCACAGGATGCCGCGCGCCAGCGCGACGAGGTCGGCGTCGCCCGCGGCGATCAGCGCGTCGGCCTGGGCCGGATCGGTGATGAGGCCCACGGCGATCGTCGGCAAAGACGACGCAGCGCGCACCGCGCGCGCGAGCGGCACCTGGTAGCCGGGTCCCAGCGGGATCTTCTGCAGCGGCGAGACGCCCCCGCTCGACACGTCGATGAAATCGCAGCCCAGTGCGCGCAACCGCACCGCCAGCGCGAGCGAATCCTCGAGCGTCCAGCCGCCGTCGACCCAGTCGGTCGCCGAGATGCGCACGCCGAGCGGGCGCGGCGCTCGCCACGCGTCGCGCACTGCCGCGAACACTTCGAGCGGAAAGCGGATGCGGCCCTCGAACGTGCCGCCGTACGCGTCTTCACGACGATTGGCGAGCGGCGACAGGAACTCGTCGAGCAGGTAGCCGTGCGCGAAATGGAGCTCGACGGCATCGAGGCCGATGCGCTCGGCGCGGCGCGCCGCGGCGACGAAGGCGTCGCGCACTTCGTCGAGATCCTGCCGCGTCATCGCGCGCGGCACCGGGTCGCCGGGCTGAAACGCGAGCGCCGATGGCGCGACGGTCTCCCAGTCGCCGTCGCCGGGCGCGACGCCGCGACCGCCGTCCCAAGGCGGCGTGCGCGACCCCTTGCGCCCCGCGTGCGCGAGCTGGATGGCGACCGGCACGGGCGGTGCGGCGGCGCGCGCGATCGCGAGCCCGCGCGCGATCGCCTCCTCGCAGCCGTCGTCGTAGAGCCCGAGGCAGCCGGGCGTGATGCGGCCCACCGGCGTCACCGCCGTCGCCTCGATGAACACGAGGCCCGCGCTCGCCTGCATCAATTGTCCCCAGTGCACGCGGTGCCAGTCGGTGGCGCGTCCATCGATCGCCGAGTATTGGCACATCGGCGAGACGACGATGCGGCTCGCGAGGGCAAGCTCGCGCAGCTTGAACGGGGAGAAGAGCCGGGGTTTCGTGGTCGTCATGCGAGTCCTGTTCGCGCCCGCCGCCGCACCGGGGCGGCACGTCGCGCGAAAAAAAACCGCCCTTGCGGGCGGTCCGTGATCACTCGTGAAAGGCCCGATCGCTGCGTCAGACCTTCTTGATCTTCTCGAGCATCTTGAAGATGCCCTTGGGCGCGCCGACGAACATCCGCTTGTAGGTCTTCGGCAGGCAACGGCGCTCGAGCGTGTTGCGGCGGGTACGGCTGCGGGATTCGGCCATCGATCTCTCCTTGGCGCACGCCGCCCGCGGTCCGGGCGTCGCGCAAAAGCTGCAATTCTACCTCTTCGCCTTCGCCCAGGCTTCGGCGTACTCACCCGGGCGCGCGACGACGGCGACGTCGTAGCGGACCGCGCGCGGCGGCGTGGCGCCCGCGTCGTCGAACGCAAGCGACGTCTTGCCGACGCTCGCCGCGCGGAAGCGATAGAGCGTCTCGTTGGGCGCACCGGTCGTACCGGGGGCCACCTCGGGCGGCATCAGGTCGGCCATGCCGATCTGCTGCAGCACCGCGTCGCTCGCCACCTGGGGCCGCCAGAAGCCATCCTTCGACGCCGCCGGCGGCATCGCCACGACCAGCGTGTCGCCCTGGAAGAGCGTGACGGCACGCCCGGCGTCGTCGGCGCGCACCAGCGTCGGCGCCTGCGGCAGGTGCGAGGCGCAGCCCGCCACGAGCGCGGCGCAGAGCACAGCGAGCGCGGCGCCGATCCTCACGCGCCAACCTTCTCGCGCACCGCTCTGGCCGGCGCAACGCCTGCGGCCGCGGCGAGGGCCTCGGCGCGATCGGTCGCCTCCCACGTGAACTCCGGCTCGTCGCGGCCGAAGTGGCCATACGCGGCGGTCTTCTCGTAGATCGGCCGCAACAGGTCCAACATGTTGATGATGCCCTTCGGCCGCAGGTCGAAGTGCTCGTGCACGAGTGCGGCGATCTTCTCGTCGGCGATGCGGCCGGTGCCATTGGTGTACACGGTCACGTTCATCGGCTTCGCGACGCCGATCGCATAGGCGATCTGCACCTCGCATTGGCGCGCGAGGCCCGCGGCGACGACGTTCTTGGCGACGTAGCGCGCGGCATACGCGGCCGAGCGGTCGACCTTCGACGGGTCCTTGCCGGAGAACGCGCCGCCGCCATGCGGCGCGGCGCCGCCATAGGTGTCGACGATGATCTTGCGGCCGGTGACGCCGGCGTCGCCGTGCGGGCCGCCGATCTCGAAGCGCCCGGTGGGATTGACGAGGAAGCGCGCGCCGCCGATCAGCTCCTTCGGCAGCACCGGCTTGATGATCTCCTCGATCACCGCCTCGGCAAGATCCTTCTGCCGGTCGTTCATCGACGGGTCGTGCTGGGTCGACAGCACGACGGTGTCGATCGAATGCGGCTTGTTGTCGCGATAGCGCACCGTGAGCTGGCTCTTGGCGTCCGGGCGCAGGAAAGGCAGGCGGCCGTCACGCCGCACCTCGCTCTGGCGCTGCACGAGGCGATGCGCGTAATAGATGGGGAACGGCATCAGCGACGGCGTCTCGTCGCAGGCGTATCCGAACATCAGGCCCTGGTCGCCGGCGCCCTGGTTCAAGTAGTCGTCGGAGGCGCGGTCGACGCCCTGCGCGATGTCGGGCGACTGCTTGCCGTAGCACACCATCACCGCGCAGCCGTTGGCGTCGAAGCGCAGCGCCGGGTCGTTGTAGCCGATGCGGCGGATGGTGTCGCGCGCGGTTTTCGCGAAATCGACGGTGGCGTGCGTGGTGATCTCGCCGGCCATGACCACCATGCCGGTCGACACGAGCGTCTCGGCCGCGACGCGGCCCGTCGGGTCCTGCTTCAGGATCGCGTCGAGCACGGCATCGGAGATCTGGTCGGCGACCTTGTCGGGATGCCCCTCCGAGACCGACTCGGACGTGAACAGGTATTCGCTCATGCAAAGGCCTCCATGACACTTGCGGCACGACACCGCGCCGCCGTCGTGACGATGCGTTGTAAAGTCCACGATTCTAGCAGAGCGACCCCTCGTACCTCCGCTCGCCCGCCCGTGCGCACCATGCCGAACGCCGCCATCCGCGACCCCGATCCCGCCGCGATCGCCGAGGCTGCCACGCGCCTCGCCGGCGGCGAGCTCGTCGCGTTTCCCACCGAGACCGTCTACGGCCTCGGCGCCAATGCCGAGGACGCCGCCGCGGTGCGCAGGCTCTACGCGGCCAAGGGCCGGCCCGCGGCGCATCCGGTGATCGTGCACGTCGCCGACGCCGCGTCGATCGGGCGCTGGGCGCGCGACGTGCCCGACGGCGCGCGCCGGCTCGCCGAAGCATTCTGGCCCGGTCCGCTGACGCTGATCCTCCCGCGCGCGCAAGGCGTCGACGACGTCGTCACCGGCGGTCAGGACAGCGTCGGGCTGCGCGTGCCGTCGCATCCCGTGGCGCGCGCGCTTCTCGCGGCGTTCCGCGACCGTGGCGGGCACGGCATCGCGGCACCGTCGGCCAACCGCTTCGGCCACGTGTCGGCGACGACCGCGCAGCATGTCGCCGACGACTTCGGCGACGCGGTGGCGATGATCCTCGACGGCGGCGCGGCGCCGGTCGGCATCGAGAGCACGATCGTCGCGTTCCGCGACGGCATGCCGATGCTGCTGCGCCCCGGCGGGATCGCCTCGGCGGCGATCGAGGCGGCGCTGGGGGAGCGCCTGCATGCCCGCGACGACCATGCGCCGCGCGCGTCGGGCACGCTCGCCTCCCATTACGCGCCGCGCACCCGTGCGCGGCTCGTCGCCGCGCACGCGCTTGCGGCCGAGATCGCGCAGCACGCCGAGCGTGACGAGGCGGTGGCCGTGCTCGCGCGCACCGCGCCCTGTCCCGCGGAATTCGACGGCCGCTGGATCGCGGCGCCCGCCGACGCCGAAGGCTATGCGCGCACGCTGTACGCAGCGCTTCGCGAGCTCGACGCCGCGCACGCCGACGCGATCCTCATCGAGGCCGTTCCCGACGCGCCGCCGTGGCAGGCGGTGCGCGACCGGCTCGCGCGCGCGACGCGCTGAAGGCGGGCCCTCGCCCCGATCCTCTCCCGCGGCGGGAGCGGGACGCGTTTCAGCGGCACGCGTCGCTTGATGCGCGCACGAGGAACGGCACGATCGCGTCGGCGAGATCGGCGCCATGGCCGGCGAGATAGTGGTCGGCGCCCGCCACCTTGAGCGTCGAAGAGCATGCCGACGTGCCGAGCGCGAGGGCGCGCAGCGGCGCGTTGGACCTGACCGCCGCGAGGTCGCGCTCGGCGACGATGTCGAGCACCGGCGGCAGCGTCATCGTCGCGAACGGCACGCCCATGCCGATCGCCACGAATGCGACGACCGGCGCATGCTCGGGGCGCGCGAGCCAGGCGTTCGCCATCGCGGCGCCGAGGCTGTGCGCGACGACCGCGACCGGCCGTTGCTCCTTCGCGGCGAGCCAATGCACCGCGACGTCGATGCGGTCGCCGGCGATGGGAAAGAGCGCCGTGTATTCGACGGGCAGCGCATCGCCGCCGAGCACCGGCATCTGCACGGACAATGTCGACACGCCGCGCTCGGCGAGCGCGCCGCGCAATTCGCCGATGACGCCGAAGTCGGGTTGCACGCCGAGGCCATGCACGATCACCGCGGCGCCCACCGGCGCTCCCGACGCCTTCGTGTACAGCGCGAGCACGTGCGGGCGGTCGGGCATGTCGAGGTACACGGCGTCTCCGACCATGACCGACGGCGCGACCTCGTCGGCCCAGCGCGCCTCGCGTGCGTAATCGGGTTTGGCCGCAGCGGCCTGCGCCGGCGACGTCACCGGCATGAGCGCAAATGCCGCGGCGACGATGATCGCGCACAGCGCCGGACGAGCTTGGGATCGCAGGTTCATCGCACGCACTGATACCATCGGCGCGACGCCGCGCCGCACGCGGCGATGATAACCGTTACCGCACATGCCGCCGATCGTCGTCGTCGCCGCGGATTCGTTCAAGGGCTCGCTCGACGCGCGCGAGGCGTCGCAGGCGATCGGCCGCGGCGTCGCCGCGGCGCATGCCGGCACCGAAATCCGGCTGCGGCCGATGGCCGACGGCGGCGAGGGCACGCTCGACGCGCTCGTCGCGGCATCGCCCGGCAGCCGCCGCCGCACGATCGCCACGCGCGGCGCGTCGGGCGCCGCACTCGATGCCGACGTCGCCACGCTCGCCAACGGGGACGGCGTGATCGAGGTCGCGGCGATCGTCGGGCTCACCGATCGCGCGGCCACGGCCACCGATGTCCGCCGTCGCGAGACGCGCGGCGTGGGACTCGCGATCCGCGCGCTGCTGGACGACGGCTGCCGCGCGATCGCGATCGGCTTGGGCGGCAGCAGCACCAACGACGGTGGCGCGGGCCTCCTCGCCGCGCTCGGGCTGCGCTTCCTCGATGCGACGGGCCGGGAGGTCGCGCCGACGCCGGAGGGTCTCTCGCAACTCGCACGCGTCGACGCCGGCGCGCTCGACCCTCGGCTCGCGGCAACGCGCATCACCGCCATGGCGGATGTCGACAATCCACTCGCCGGTGCGCGCGGCGCCACCGCGGTGTTCGGCCCGCAGAAGGGCGTCGCCGCCAACCATGTCGACGCGATCGACCGATCGCTCGCGAATTACGCCGCGCTCGTCGAAGCCGCACTCGGCGTGCGTGCCGCGCAGTCGCCCGGCGCCGGCGCCGCCGGCGGGCTCGGCTTCGCGCTGCAGGCGCTCGGCGCGCGCTACGCGAGCGGCGCTGCGATCGTCGCGGATTTGAACGGCCTCGACGCCGCGCTCGACGGCGCCGACTGGGCGATCGCCGGCGAGGGGCGCTCCGACGCGCAGACGGCGATGCACAAGGCGCCGTGGGTCGTGGCCGGGCGCGCGCGGGCGAAGCACGTACCGGTGTCGCTCCTGTCGGGCGCGATCGATCCGGCCGCAGGCGCGGTGCTCGACGCGGCGTTCGACGGCTGCTTCGCGCTGCCGCCCGGCCCCGCCACGCTCGATGCGTCGATCGCGCGGGCACGCGAATGGCTCGAGGCGCGCGCCTTCGCGATGGCGCGGCTCTTCTTCAGCGCGCGTCGTTGACGGCGTCGACGAGCTCGAGTCCGCCCAGCGCGGCGAAATGCCGCGCCGGATGGCCGAGCTGCGGGTCGTCCTCGATCGCGCGCGCGAGGATGCGCGGGTCCATGCCGGTGATGCGCGCGAGCGCCGGCGGCTCCATCGCCACGATGCGGCTGCGGCGCGACGCGTAGAGGCGGTCGGCCTGCAGCGCGTTGGCGAAGAACGCGGCGCTGTGGCCGACGCCGTCGACGACGCCGACGATCGCGACGCCACGCGCGCGAAGCTCGGCGAGCACGAGCGCGTGATGCGCGAAGTAACGCGACAGCGCGACGCGCTCGGCGGCGGCGCTCGCCGCGTGACCGCGCGAATGCTCGACGATGACGAGCGTCGTCACGCCGCGCGGCAGCGCGCGCAGCGCCGCGTCGACACCGATCAGCTCCTGCGCGGTGACGTCGCCGACGAACGGCGCGAGCACGGCGCGCGCACCCTCGACGTCGAGTGTCGGCCCGGCGGCGACCGGCGGCGCCGCGGCGGCAAGGCGCGCCTGCGCGCGCGCCATCGCCTCGGCGAATGGCACCGCCGTCGCCTCGCGCGCCGCGATCCACGCGCGCATCGACGCGGGCGCGCCGTCGACGATCTCGGCGACGCCGTCTTCCGCGCGCGCCGGCGCGCCGAAGAGCGCGGCCACCGCCGCGCGATCGGCCGGGTCGAGCTCGCCGCGGCCGCGCGAGAGCGCGATGACCTGCGGCCCGGACAATCCGAAGCGCGCCTCGGGAAGGAGCGCCAGCGCGCCGCAGGCGGCGGCGAATACCGACATGCCGCCGAACACGTCGCCCACGCCGATCGCGAATGTCGCGAGGCCGCCCGCGCGCGCGTCGCACAGGCCTTTCAGCGCGCGGCCGAGCGAGAGCTCGCCGCCATTGGCCTCGTGCAGACGCACGCCGGCCGACGCGGCGAGGACGAGAAACGGCCGCCGCGCGTCGACGGCGCGCGCGATCGCGGCCGCGAGCTTCATGCCATGCCGCTCGCCGACGCTGCCGCCCAGGAAGCGCGGATCCTGCGCGACCGCCTCGAACGCGCGCCCGCCGATGGTGAGCGTCGCGGCGACGATGCCGTCGTCGTCCTGCGCGTCGATGCCGAAGCGCGCGAGGTTGGCGCTGGGCGTATGCCGCTCATGCTCGACGAAGCGGTCGTCGTCGGCGAGCGCGGCGAGGCGCTCGCGAGGCGTCGTTGTCGATGTCGCGTTCACGTCGCGGGTGACGGATCGCTATGGAATAATCGAAAAGCTAACACGTGGCGGCGATGGACGCGAACCTCTACACGCTTTTCGAGCGGCACTTCCCGGACGAGCGCTCCCAGCCCTGCCTCGTCGTGCCGGGCGGCGCCGCCATCGGCTACGACGCGCTCGATCGCCTGTCGGCGCAGATCGCGCACGCGCTCGTCGCCGCCGGCTGCCGGCCGGGCGACCGCGTCGCCGTGCAGGTCGACAAGCACTGGCAGGTGCTGGCGCTCTACCTCGCCAGCTTGCGCGCCGGGCTCGTCTACCTGCCGCTCAATACCGCTTACCAGCGCGGCGAGCTCGAGTACTTCTTCGCCGACGCGCGGCCGCGCGTCGTCGTCTGCCGCGACGCGATGCTGGGTGTGTGCGCGACGCTCGCCCGCGACGCCACCGTCCTCACCCTCGACGCGCACGGCGGCGAGCTCGTCGACCGCGCCGCCGGGCTGCCCGAGACGTTCGTCACGGTGCCGCGCGCGCCCGACGACCTCGCCGCGATCCTGTACACGAGCGGCACCACGGGCCGCTCGAAGGGCGCGATGCTGTCGCACCGCAACCTCGCGAGCAACGCGCTGGCGCTCGTCGAGGCGTGGCAATTCAACCACGGCGACGTGCTCCTGCACGCGCTGCCCGTCTACCACGTCCACGGGCTCTTCGTCGCCGTGCACTGCGTGCTGCTTGCCGGCGCGCGCATGCTGTGGCTCCCGCGCTTCGACGCGCACGAGGTCGCCGCGCTGCTGCCGAAGTCGACCGTGTTGATGGGCGTGCCGACGTTCTACACGCGCCTCCTCGCCGAGCCTTCGTTCACGCGCGCGGCCGCGGCGCATGTGCGGCTCTTCGTGTCGGGTTCGGCGCCGCTCCTCGCCGAGACGTTCGCGGCGTTCGAGGCGCGCACCGGGCAGCGGATCCTCGAGCGCTACGGGCTCACCGAGACCGGCATGAACACGTCGAATCCGTACGCAGGGCCGCGACTCGCAGGCACCGTCGGACCGCCGTTGCCGGGGGTCGAGGTGCGCATCCTCGACGAGCGGCACGCACCGTGCGCGCCCGGCGTCGTCGGCGCGATCGAGGTGCGCGGCCCCAACGTGTTTCGCGGGTACTGGCAGATGCCGGACAAGACGCGCGAGGCGATCGACGCCGACGGCTGGTTCGCCACCGGCGACCTGGGCTCATGGAGCGCCGAAGGCTACGTCGTGATCTCCGGCCGCGCCAAGGACCTCATCATCAGCGGCGGGCTCAACATCTACCCGAAGGAAATCGAGGAGCGCATCGACGCGCTCGAGGGTGTCGTCGAATCGGCGGTGGTAGGCGTCGCCGACGCCGATTTCGGCGAGGCTGTCGTCGCCGTCGTCGTGGCCAGCGACGGCCACGCGCTGACCGAGGCGTCGGTCATCGCCTCGCTGCGCGGCGAGATCGCGCATTTCAAGGTGCCGAAGCGCGTGGTGTTCGCCCTCGAGCTGCCGCGCAACGCGATGGGCAAGGTGCAGAAGAACGCGTTGCGCGAGAAGCTCGCCGGCGGCACCGCGTCGGCGTAGCGGCCGTCGTCATCCCGGCACTCGTCATCCCCGCGAAAGCGGGGATCCAGCCGTAACGTGACGGCCTGTCGCCGGCGCGCCCATCGAGGCGTCAGACCTGGATTCCCGTACTCGGGAATGACGCAAGACGCTACGCCGCGCCGCGCGCGGCGGGCTTGCCGCCGCCGCCCCCGCCCTTGCGGGCCGCCGTGATCAACGCGCCGATGACCGGCCACAGCAGCATGGCGATCGCGAGCGCGCAGATCGAGCCGACGAGGCCGTTCGACCAGAACACCGCCAGGCTGCCGTTCGACGCCAGCATCGACTGTCGGAACGCCGTCTCCGCCGAGTCGCCGAGGACGAGCGCGAGCACCAGCGGCGCCATCGGATACTTGAGCTTCTTGAACACGTAGCCGATCACGCCGAACACGATCATCATCGCCACGTCGAACATCGAGTTGTGCACGGTGTACGCGCCGATCGCGCAGAT
>JAICUU010000107.1 GCA_025935675.1 Burkholderiales bacterium | reverse complement strand
CCTCGACGGCGTGCGCTTCAACGCGCCGTTCGGCGACATCGTCAACTGGGACCTCGTGCCTGAGGCGGCCATCGCGAAAGTGATGCTGGTGCCGGGCTCGAACCCGATCTATGGGCTCAACACCCTCGGCGGCGCGCTCGTGCTGACGACGCAATCGGGGCTGTCGGCGCCGGGCTTCAATGCCGGGATTCGCGCTGGCAGCTTCGGCCGCCGGCGCGCCGATCTCGCGTATGGCGTCAACGACGGCAATGGCTTGCACGCATTCCTCGCCGGGACGTACTTCGACGAAGACGGTTGGCGCGATCACTCGGCGGGCCACCTCGGCAACATCTTCGCCAAGGTCGGCCGCGTGACGGCACGCGACGAAATCGAGGCGACGCTGTTGCATGGCACGAGCATGCTGGCGGGCAACGGACTCGTGCCGGACATCGACTACACCGACGTCGCTCCGCGGCCCGGGCTTGCGCAGGGTGACCGCGCGGCGGTCTACACGTGGCCCGACCAGACGCGCAACTCGATCTGGCAGGGAACGCTGCGCGGCCGCCACGAGTGGTCCGGCGACGCGGCGCTCGACGCGCTCGCGTTCGTCCGCTACGCGAAGCGGCGCACGGTCAGCGGCGACACGTCGCAGGCGTACGAGGACTATGTCGACGCGTGCGGCGCCGGGTTCAATACCGACGGCAGCCCCATCGGCGCCGGCTGCCCGGTCGACCGTGCGCAAGGCGCGGCGATCCCGCCGGGCGTGCTCAACACGACGCAGACGAGCGAGCATTCGTGGGGCCTCGCGCTCGACTATGCGCAGGCCTGGCGCGGGCACCGTGTGGCCGTCGGTGCCGATTACAACGAAAGTCGCGTCGGCTACAGCCAGGACGGGCAAGCCGCGACAGTTGGCGACGAACGCGGCGTCGTCGCGATGGCCGCTGCGCCGATCGCGTTCGTCTCCGGCGTCGAGGGGACGACGCACGCGTTCGGCATCTTCGCGACCGATACCTGGGCGGTGCTGCCGCGGACGTTCGTGACCGCGAGCCTGCGCTGGAACGCGAGCCGCGTCGCCAGCACGCTTGCGACGGCGGAGGACGGCACGCAGCCGCGCACGAGCTTCGACTATCGCAAGCTCAATCCCGCGCTCGGCATCGCGCAGCAGCTGGATCGCGGATTGACGCTCTTCGCCAATGCCTCGCAAAGTAATCGCGTGCCGACGGTAATCGAGCTGGGCTGCGCCGACCCCGATGCGCCGTGCCGCCTGCCCGCCGGGCTGCAATCGGATCCGATGCTGCAGCAGGTCGTCGCACGCACGCTCGAGGGCGGTGCGCGCTGGCGGCCGGGTGCGGACACCTCCGCGTCGATCTCGCTCTATCGCACCGACAACCGCGACGACATCCTGTTCCTGCGCGCGGCCAACACGCAGCAGGGCTACTTCGCGAATTTCCCGAAGACGCGTCACCAGGGGATCGATGCCGCGCTCGACCAAACGCTCGGCGCGGTGGCGATCAACCTGCGCTACAGCTACCTCGACGCGACGTACGAGGCGGATGGCGAGCTCGCCTCGGGGGAGCGCACGATCGCCGTGCATCCAGGCATGCGCATCGCCGGCCTGCCGCGCAATACGCTCAAGCTGACGACGACGTGGCAGGTGACGCCCACTGCCAGCATCGCGATGGATGTCGTCGCGGTATCGAGCGTCGGCACCGTCGGCAACGAGGATGGTCGCATCGACGATGCCGGCGAGACCGACCCGGTCGATGCGCGCGTGGCCGGCCACGCGGTGGTGAACGTGCGCGGCACCTGGGCCATCGACCGCCACTTGACCGTGTCCGGCGGCGTCACGAACCTCTTCGACACGCGCTACGGCAGCTTCGGTGCGCTCGCCACCGACCTCTTCCCGGGGGGGCAGCTCGTCGCGCCGCAGGTCGCGCCGGGCGAGGCGCCCGTCGCGCGCTTCGTCGCGCCGGGCGCGCCACGCGCGTGGTACCTGAGCCTCGGCTTGCGGTATTGAGAGTGACGCTAGGCGCCGTCCGGCGTGCAAGGCACGCGGGGAGGGCTACGGTAGACTGCGGCAAACCCGCGCACCCGACATTCGCGCGGGGACGCATCGACCGACATGAGCGCCGCTTCCTCGCAGGGCCGCGATGCGGCCACGCCATCCCAGCTCGCCGAGCGCGCGTTCGCGCGCGCGACGGGCGCCGTCGCGGTCGGCGGCAATGACGTCCGCCTGCTGCTCGACGCGAAGGACAACTACCCCGCGTGGCTCGCGGCGATCGAGTCGGCGCACGATGCCGTGCGCTTCGAGACGTACATCATCGCCGACGACGCCACCGGGCGCACCTTCACCGACGCGCTGTGCGATCGGTCGCGCGCCGGCGTGCAGGTGTTCGCGCTGTTCGACTGGCTGGGCTCGCATGGCGCGAGCCCGCTGTTCGAGCGCCTGCGCGCCGCCGGCGTGCATGTGCGCGTGTTCAACCCGCCGCGACTCGCCGATCCCCTCGGGTGGATCACCCGCAACCATCGCAAGACGGTTACCGTGGACGGGCGCATTGCGTTCGTCAGTGGCCTTTGCGTCAGCGACAAGTGGGAAGGCGACGCCGAAAGGCAAATGCAGCCGTGGCGCGATACCGGCATCGAGATCCGCGGTCCGGCGGTCGCCGACGTCGCGCGCGCGTTCGACGATGTCTGGCGAACCTGCGCCGGTGCCGATGCGGTGACGCCGCCGCTCACCCCCGAACCGCGCCAGGGCGACGTGAGCATACGCGTCGTCGAGGGCATTCCCAATCACACCGGCACCTATCGCCTCGACCTCGTCATCGCGTCGCTCGCGCGCCGCTACCTGTGGCTCACCGATGCGTATTTCGTGGGCACGTCGGCGTACGTGCAGGCGCTCGCGGCTGCCGCGAATGACGGCGTCGACGTGCGGCTCCTCGTTCCCGGCGCGAGCGACATCCCCGCGCTGCGGCCGCTGTCGCGCGCGAGCTACCGCGCGCTGATCGAGGCCGGCGTGCGCGTGTACGAATGGAACGGCACGATGCTGCACGCCAAGTCGGCGGTCGCCGACGACCGCTGGTCGCGGATCGGCTCGACCAATCTGAACCTCGCGAGCTGGATGGGCAACTACGAGCTCGACGTCGCGGTCGAGGACGCGCCGTTCGCCACGGCAATGGCCGCGCAATACGAGCGCGACCTCGAGCACGCCACCGAGATCGTGCTGACGCGGCGCCTGCGCGTGCGCAACGTCGATCACCTCCACAGCGGCGTGCGCCGCGCGCGCTCGGGCAGCGCGGGCCGCGCCGCCGCGGGCGCCGTCAGCGTCGGCAGCGTGCTGGGCGCCGCGTTGACCAACCGACGCCACCTCGCACCGGCGGAGTCGTCGGTGCTGTTCTACATGGCGATCTTCAGCATCGCGATCTCGGCGCTCGTCATCTGGAAACCGCACATCGTCGCGTGGCCGCTCGCGGCGATCGGCATCTGGCTCGGCGGCGCGTGGCTTTACAAGGCGATCGGGCTGCGCCGCGGCACGCGGCCGTCGGCGCCGTCGCTGTCGTCGCAGGAGCGGGCGATCGATCCCCCGCCCGAGGGTTCGGCCGCCAGTGGCTCGGGCTCGGATTTGCGACTATAATTAGCGGCTTAGCGCCCGTAGCTCAGTTGGATAGAGTACCTGGCTACGAACCAGGGGGTCGTGGGTTCGAATCCTGCCGGGCGCGCCAATCAATCAAGGGGTTAGCCTTTTCGGCTAACCCCTTTTTCATCAAGTCTGATCAAACGTGATGGCGCGTCGATTCGCGCGCAAACGATCTACGTTGCCTGCATCGCGACGATGTGCGAAAACCGCTTCGCGTCGGTCAGGCGCGGAAGGTTGTTGAACAGCACATAGTGCGGCCCGGCCGTTTCGACGCGGAGGAGCATCGCGTGGAGGTGTCGAAGCGCGGTGTCCGAATACGAGTTGCGAGCCCCGCCCGGACCATGCAATCGCCAGTAGACCGGCTCGCGCATGGATGGTGCCGTGACGAACGGGTCAACGACATGGGTTAGTTGCAGATCGCGGCAGAGGGCTAACGCCATTTCCCGCTCCGCGACCCAGGCCTTACCGCGCGGCTCCCAGAGGAGCGTAGCGCTGGGACGGTCGATCCGCTCAAAGAAACCGCGCAGCTCCCGGACATTTTCCGGCGCCGGCCCAAAACTCGACGGGCATTGAAACAGCATGCCGGTCGCGCCCAGCACATTGGCGCACTCGACCGAGCGCCGCCAACCTTCCGCGACCGCCACTGAATTTCGAAAACCTCCAGGTTCGGCGTCTGAATCGAGGGGCGCTTTCATCCGGCGGTACGTGGGACTGGATGCCCGGTGCGTCACCAACTGCCACACCTTGATCGTGTACTCGAGTGCGGGGGACGTCTGTCGCCGCCATCGCAAAAGGGTCGCGTCGCCCGGCGGCTCGTAGAACGTGGTCTGAATCTCCACCACCGGGAAGAGCGTTGCGTATGCTTTCATTGCCATCGTAAAGCCGCAAAGGCCCACGCGGACCCGGTCGGCCATCGTGCCGATTCCGCTACGCCGGATTTCATCGCGGGCAGGTACGCTCATCCAGCCAGCGTGGCACATCGAGCTTCAGCGAAAATGGAACCGTTACATTGGTGCGCTGGCGGTGCGCTGGAACATTTCGCACAAGACCGCCGGTGAGGCGGTGACTCCGTACATTGGTTAGAATCCCGGGCGTGCCGATACGTCCTGCCGGGGTACGCTCGCCCGATGGTCCCTGCGCCTTCCTCGTCCTCGCGCCGCGCGCCGTAGCAGCGGCAGCGTTTTCGCGCGAGCGTGCCCGCAAGCTTTCGATTGCACGCGGGCGATAGACGCTGAGGCGAGCCCATGCGCTACGTCATCGCCGCACTGTTTCTCCTTGCCCCATGCACGGCCGCAGCCGCCGAGTTCGATGGCGGCCAGCTCGGGCTCGGCTGGGCGATTCCGTTCGCAGGCGTCTTGCTGTCGATCGCGCTGTGCCCGCTTCTCGTCCCGACGTTCTGGCATCACCATTTCGGCAAGCTCGCGGCCGCGTGGTCGCTCGCGTTCCTGCTGCCGTTCCTGCTGTTGTTCGGGGTGGACGCGACCGCGGTGCAGGTGGCGCATACGCTGATCCTCGAGTACATCCCCTTCATCCTCGTGCTGTTCGCGCTCTTCACCATCGCGGGCGGCATTTGCGTGCATGGCAGCCTGCCGTGCAGCGCCGTCACCAACACGGCGCTCCTCGGGCTCGGCACGGTGCTGGCGAGCTGGATGGGGACGACCGGTGCGGCGATGCTGATGATCCGCCCGGTGATCCGCGCCAACGACAATCGCAAGCACCAGGTCCATGTCGTCATCTTCTTCATCTTCCTCGTCGCCAACGCCGGCGGCGCGCTGACGCCGCTCGGCGATCCGCCGCTATTCCTCGGCTTCCTCAAGGGCGTCGATTTCTTCTGGACGACGCGGCACCTGCTCGCACCGACGCTGGTCCTGTGCGGCATGCTGCTCGCGGTCTTCTACGCGCTCGATCGCGTCTATCTCGCGCGGGCGGACGAGCGCTTGCCCGAAAGCGCAGACCCGACGCCACCGCAGCCCATCCTCATCGAGGGCAAGGTCAATTTCGTGTTCCTGGGGCTCGTGCTCGCCGGCGTGCTCCTGAGCGGCGTGTGGAAGCCCGGCGTTTCCTGGACCGTGCTCGACGCCAGGATCGAGCTGCAGAACGTCGTGCGCGACGTCATCCTCGTCGCCGCCGCGCTGCTTTCGCTCGCGTTCACGGCGAAGACGACGCGCGAGCGCAACCATTTCACATGGGGGCCGATCCTCGAGGTCGCGAAGCTCTTCATCGCCATCTTCATCACGATCGTTCCCGTGATCGCGATGCTGCGCGCCGGAACATCGGGCGCGTTCGCGCCGGTCGTGCACCTCGTCACCGGCGCCGACGGCCAGCCGGTCAACGCCTGGTACTTCTGGCTGTCGGGCGCGCTGTCGTCGTTCCTCGACAATGCGCCGACGTACCTCGTGTTCTTCAACATGGCGGGCGGTGACGCGCAGCACTTGATGACAGCGATGGCGACGACGCTGGTCGCGCTTTCGGCAGGGTCGGTGTACATGGGCGCCGTCACCTATATCGGCAATGCGCCGAACTTCATGGTCAAGGCAATCGCCGAGCACCGCAACGTCAAGATGCCGAGCTTCTTCGGCTACATGGCGTGGTCCTTCGTCATCCTGCTGCCGGCCTTTGCGATCATCACCGTGCTGTTCTTCCTCTAGCTGGCGCAGCACCGCGACAACGCCGCGCCGCACGTGATCGTGGAGCCCTCCAACCGCTTCGACTACATCGTCGTCGGCGCCGGCAGCGCCGGTTGCGTGACGGCGTCGCGCCTCGTCCGCGATCACGGCGCCCGCGTGCTGCTGCTCGAAGCAGGGCGGCGCGACGCCAATCCGCTGTTCAGGATGCCCGCCGGGTTCATCCGGTTGTTGAAGGGCAGCCCGCACGTCACGTTCCATCGCACGATTCCGCAGCCGCAGCTCGGCGGCCGCACGCTCGAGATCCCGCAGGGGCACGTGCTCGGCGGCAGCAGCACGGTGAACGGCATGGTGTACATGCGCGGCCGTCCGTCCGACTACGACGAATGGGACCGCGCAAGCGGGCACGCGGGTTGGTCGTATCACGACCTATTGCCCCATTTCGTCCGACTGGAGGGCAATCAGCGCCTGCATGACGAGTGGCACGGCAGCGACGGCCCGCTCAAGGTATCGGATCATCCAAGCCGTTGTGCGCTGACGGATGCGTTCGTCGAGGCCGTGCAGCGCCTCGGCGTGCCGTTCAATCCGGATTTCAACGGCGCGCGTCAGGAGGGCGTCGGGTGCATGCAACTGACCGCGCATGCGGGCCGGCGGTGCAGCGCGGCGGACGCGTTCCTGCGCCCGGTGATCGGCGATCCGCGCCTCGTGCTGCGCCTTGGCGCGGCCGTGACGAGCCTCGAGTTCAGCGGCAGCCGCGTGACCGGCGTGCGCTTCCGCGATGCCAGCGGCCTCGCCACTGCGCACGCCGATCGCGAGGTGATCGTCACCGCGGGCGCGTTCGCGACGCCGAAGCTGCTGATGCTCTCGGGCGTCGGGCCGGCCGACGCGCTGCGGCGCCACGGCATCGACGTGCGCGCCGACCTGCCGGGCGTCGGCAGCAACCTGCAGGATCATCACGAGGTGCCCGTCATGGCCGCGACGCGCGGCGCCTACGGCTACTTCGGTGAGGACCGCGGCTGGCGCATGGTCCGCAACGGCCTGCGCTACCTGCTGTTCCGTACGGGCCCGGTCACCTCCAACGGCGTGGAGGCCTGCGCGTTCGTCGATCCCGGCAACGCCGGCGGAGGTCCATCGCTGCAACTCTATTGCGTCCCGACGATCTATGCCGACCGCGGCAACACCACCGTTGAGGCGACGCATGGCGTGACGCTGAACGCATGCCTGCTGCGGCCGAGGGCGCGCGGCAGCGTGCGCCTCGCGTCCACCGATCCGTCGGCTCCGCCGCTGATCGACAGCGGCTTCCTGTCCGACGACGACGACATGCGCGTGTCGATTGCCGGCCTGCGCTTTTCGCGCGAGGTCCTCGCATCGTCGCCGCTCGACCGGATGATCGCGCGCGAGCTGTCGCCGGGACCGGGTGTCGTGTCCGACGCCGACCTGCGCGAGCATTGCAAGCGAACCGTCAAGACCAATTACCACCCCGTCGGTACGTGCAGGATGGGCGCCGCCGACGACCCATTGGCGGTGGTGACGCCCGATCTGCGCGTGCGCGGCGTCGACGGCCTGCGGATCTTCGATGCGTCGATGATGCCCAACGTCGTCAGCGGCAACACCAACGCCGTGGTGATGGCGGTCGCCGATAGGGCGGTCGCGCTGATGATGGGTGAAGCGCCGCCGGCAGCCGCGGCGATTGCACACGGCGCAAACGAGCGGCAGCACGGGCCCGCGCACGTTCGCTAGAATTCACGGAGTGCTGTTCGCGAAGCAACCAAGGTCGCTTCACGTCATCCCAGGAGGATCGCATGATCAAACGTGTCGTTGCACCGTTCTGCGCGGCGTTCGTGCTGGCGCCGTTCCCGCTTGCTGCCCATGCGGCGCCGGATTGCGGCTCGATCGGGAATTTCCTCGCCGGCAAGGCGGTGATCCTGTCGTGCTTTCACAGCGACGACCTGCGAACCAACAATTCCCGGACGACGCCGCTCAACAACTCCATGGCGACCTTCACCAACGGCGCGCCGCTGCCCGGCGTGTCGGTGCTCGGGCTACCGGCGAACTTCGGCTCGTTCACGCCCGTCACCGATCGCGGCGTGATCTCGAACGGGCCCACGCAGACGCCGGCTGCCGTGCCGGGCGTCCAGGTCGAGGCTGGGTTCCTGAGCGACCCGACGGGGCAGGCGCGCTTCGTCCTGCGCTTTCCCGACACCTGGAACGGCAAGCTGGTCGTCGCCGGAGCGTCGGGTACGCGTAGCGAATACAACGGCGACTACGCCTGGAGCGACTACGTGCTGCCGAAGGGCTACGCGTATGCGTCGCAGAACAAGGGCGTGTTGAACTTCTACACCGTCAACTTCGGCTCGGTCGGCCAGCCGGCGCCCGATTCGTGCCGCGTCAATCCTCCCCCGCGCGTCGGCGGACTGCCCGGTGGCGCGCTTTCGCTGCTGTGGGTGCATTTCTACGACGTCGATCCAGACAAGCCGTTCACCCAGTGGACGCAGTACATGCTCGACACCGCGAAGCTCGCGCAGGCGACCGCCAAGGTCGCCTACGGCAAGCCCGTGCGCCGGACCTATGCCGTCGGCACGTCGAATGGCGGCTACCAGGTGCGCCGGGCGATGGAGGAGGGGCCGAATCTGTTCGACGGCGGCGTTGACTGGGAAGGAACCTACATCGATCCGACCGAGAACATCCTCGTCGACCTGCCGGTCGCCGTGCGCAATTTCCCTGCGTACGAGGCGGCGAACTTCGACCCGAACAGCCAAGCAGCACAGAACATTCTCGCCGCCGGTTTTCCGCCGGACATCGTCCATCGCAATCCGTCGATGGGCGCGGCAACGGCGTCGCTGTGGGCCAACTACTACAACGAATTTTGGGAGGTGACCACCTGCCAGTGGCAGCAGCGCTTCGATCCCACCTACGACACCTTCGGCGCCGGCCCGGGCAATTACGACTACCTGTCGCGGCTCGGCCTGCCGGGCGTGGCCGACAGCGTCGCGGCGACGACGACGACCGGCAAGATCAAGAAGCCGTTGATCACGGTCGCCGGGACGATGGACGCGCTGTTGCCGATCAAGCACCAGGCGCGCGCGTACGAAGACGCGGTGAACGCGTCGCGCAAGGGCAACAACGACAATCGGAACGCGCAATACCGGCTCTACGAGGTGCAGAACGGCAACCACATCGAGTCGTACGTGACGCCTTTCCCCGAGCTCGTCCCGATCCAGCCGGCTGCCCAGCAGGCGTTCGACCTCCTCGTTGCGCACGTCGAGAACAACGCGGCGCTGCCGCCGAGCCAATGCATCCCGAAGGGCGGCACGATCGCGCAGGTCCCGGCGCAACCCGGCAACTGCGCGCAATTGTTCGTGCCGTGAAGTAAAGGGCGAAACCGCAATCCGGATCGCCCGGTCGCCGCATCAAAGGGATTCGATCTTGCCGGATGAATCCCATGTCACGACTGCTCGCCTGTTGCCTTGCCGGCGCGACCTTGCTGGCCGCGCCGGCTGCCTGGAGCCAGCCCGATGACGCCCGCGCCGTGCTCGACGCCAATCGCGCGGCCGTCGGCGAGTTGCCTGCGCCCGGCACGGTGCGCCTGCAGTACGACTATCGCGCATCCGGGCTGACCGGCACCCAGATCACGGCGTTCGACGTCGCGACGGGGGCCTATGCGGACGCCCAGGAATCGGGCGACATCCGCTTTGCCGACGGCTACGACGGCAACGTGCCGTGGCAGATGGACATCTCGCGCACCTACACGACGCAAATGGGTGGCGACCGCGTCGCACTCGCCGTCAACGCGGCGTATCGCAACGCCAATTGCTGGTGGCGCGACGACGCCGGCAGCGCGGCCGTGGCTTTCGTCGGCCGCGAATCGGTCGACGGCCGCCGGCTCGATCACCTCGCGGTCACGCCGGCGCGCGGCAAGCGCTTCGACGCGTGGTTCGACGCCGACACTCATTTCCTGGCGAAAATCGCCGAGGACCGGCAGTTCTTCCACGTCACCGAAGCCTATGCCGACTATCGCCGCGAAGGCGACATGATGGTTGCGCACACGATCGTCGTCGACCCCGGGCTCGGCGACGACGGCATCGAGCGCCTGACGCTCAAGCGCGCGACGTTCGGTCCGGCGCAGCCGATGGCGGCTTATTCGATGCCGACGACGCCGCCCACCGGTGCGGCGATCGCGAATGGCGCGGCGATCACCACGGTGCCGTTCCGGTTGCTCAACAACCACGTCTACGTCGAGGGCACCGTTAACGGCAAAGGCCCGTACACCTTCATCGTCGACACCGGCGGGCACACGCTGCTGTCGTCACGCATCGTCGAGGACGTGGGCCTCAAGCCCGTCGGCCGGTCGGTCGAAAGCGGCGCGGGCGAGGGCCATTCGACGACGGGATTCGTCCATTACGACGAAATCGCGATCGGCGGCGTGCGCCTGCGCGACCAGACGGGCTTCGCGACCGAGATCTACGACAAGTCGATCGAGGGCATCCCGGTCGACGGCATGATCGGCTACGAGCTCCTGCGGAGGATGGTGACGACGATCGACTACGGCCGCAATACGATCACCTTCACCGATCCGTCGCGCTTCACGCCGGGGGGCGATCTCGGCGTCGCCGTGCCGTTCGAGTTCTACGATCACCTGCCGAACGTCGCGGGCACGATCGGCGACCTGCCGGCGACGTTCGACATCGACACCGGCTCGCGCACGGAAATCGACGTCACGAGCCCATTCGTCGCGCAACACGGGCTGCGCGCGCGCTTTCCGAAGGGCACGCTCGCGGTGACCGGCTGGGGTGTCGGCGGGCCCGCGCGCGACTACATGGTCCGTTTGCCGTCACTCAAGCTCGGCCGCGTCGAGGTCGACCACATCGCCGCGGGCCTGTCCGACGCGAAGGGCGGCAGCATCAGCGATCCCAACTACGACGGCAACGTCGGCAGCGCGCTGCTCAAGCGCTTCGTCGTGACGTTCGATTACGCCCATCAGGTGATGTACCTGCGCCGAATCGAGCCGACGCCGCCCGATATCGGCACGTTCGACCGGTCCGGCCTGTGGATCAACGCCAAGCCGGCCGGCTACGAGGTCGTCGACGTCGCGCGTGACAGCGCGGCCGCGAGGGCAGGCATCGCGGTCGGCGACGTCATCACGGCGATCGACGGCGAGCCGGTCGTGGCCGCGAAACTTTCCGATACCCGACGTCGGTTCCGCAGCGATCCGCCCGGCACCGCGATCGCGGTTGCCGTCCTTCGCGGCGGCGAAAGCCGGCGCTTCACGCTGACGCTCGCCGACCAGATCTAGCGTTCCGGCGGAGCGCCGTCGCGTCAGCGCGGCGTGTCGCGATCCCGCCGAGCTTGACGGACCAGCAGCAGCGCGCACGCGACGACTGAAACGGGCACCCACCAGCGGGCGAGCGCGCTCGCGCGGCGCGCGCGGCCGCGCCGGGTGGAATCCTGCTCGGCGTAGCGCATGTTGACGATGCTGCCCGGTTGCCCGGTCGCGACCGGGTCGCTGGCCGGGAACGTGTCGTCGATCGCGTCGTCGAGCAGCCATTCCTTGTGGCGCTCGTTCGCGAGCACGGCCGGACGCTCGGGGCGCGTGAAGGAAGCCATTGCAACAGCCTCGTCGTGTT
>JAICUU010000147.1 GCA_025935675.1 Burkholderiales bacterium | reverse complement strand
GCTTTCGGAACGCCATGGCGGATGAACCGCTCTTTCCCGGCTTCGGCGCGCGGACGATCGCCGCGCGCGGCGCGGACATCCATTGCGTCATCGGCGGCGCCGGTTCACCGCTCCTGCTGCTGCACGGCTTTCCGCAGACGCATGCGATGTGGCATCGCGTTGCGCCGGTCCTCGCGGAATCGTTCACCGTCGTCTGCGCCGACCTGCGCGGCTACGGCGATTCGTCGAAACCGCCGGGCGGCGACGACCACGTTGGTTACTCCAAGCGCGCGATGGCGGCCGACATGGTCGACGTCATGCATGCGTTGGGCCATGACCGCTTCGCGCTGGTCGCGCACGATCGCGGCGCACGCGTCGCCCACCGCCTGATGCGCGACCATCCGCACGCGGTGTCGCGAGTCGCCCTTCTCGACATTTGTCCCACCGCCTCGATGTACGCGCAGACCGATTTCGCGTTCGCACGCGCGTATTACCACTGGTTCTTCCTGATCCAGCCCTTCGACCTGCCCGAGCGCCTGATCGGTGGCGAGCCGCGCTATTACCTGCACAACAAGCTCTCGGGGTGGGGCGGCCGCGGCCTCGGCCTGTTCGACCCGCGCGCGCTCGCGGAGTACGAGCGCTGCTTCACGACCGACGCGGTGCACGCGATGTGCGAGGACTATCGCGCGTCGGCGTCGATCGATCTCGAGCACGATCGCGTCGACGCGGCGCGCATCGCCTGCCCGTTGCTGGTGCTGTGGGGCGACAAGGGCGTCGTGCACCGGCGGTTCGACCCCCTGGCCGAGTGGCGCGCCGTCGCCGCCGACGTGCGTGGGCATGCGGTGCCGGGTGGTCACTTCGTGGCCGAGGAGTCGCCGCGCGAGACGCTCGCGGCGCTGCAGGCGTTCCTTTCGCCTGGGTCGTAGTGCGCAACCGGCACGCGCCCGCCACCTGCCGGGGTCCACATCGTGGCGCCGATCGCCCGGATCAGCGGCCCATGAAGATGGCCAGCATGTCGAACTTCAGCATCCACCATTGGAACCATGCGAGCCGCAGCGCGATCAGCGCAATCGGCACCAGCACATACCACGGGCCGCGACGCACGGCGCGCACCGCGCACAGCGCGCACATCAGCACCGCCGCCTCGAACAGCAGGTACGAAAGCGGTCCCCAGTTGGACCAGAAATCCAGTGCATGGGCCCAGCCGTCCCACAGGCGGATCAGCGCGTAGCCCGCGAGGATCCACAGCACGGCTTCGAGTGCCGCGATCGCGATGCGCACGCGCGCACCGAGGCGGGCCGCCGCGCCGGTCGGCTCGTGAAGGCGCAGCCCGCCGCAGGCGAGCCACAGCGTCGGCAGGTAGAGCATCGCGCCGCTGCCGGCGGCGCGCAGGATCCGTGCGCGATCGGGGTTGGCCACGTCGCCGCCGCTGAAGTAGAGCAGCATCAGCGTTCCCCACAATGCCGCGCAGGCGAGCGACAACGCGACCGCGCCGGCCGCGCGCAGGTGTCGCGCTTCGATGCGCCGGCACGCCAGCGCGCCGACCGGCGTGACGATCGCCAAGGTGGCGATCGCCGCGAGCACGATCGGCGCGGCGTTGTTGCCCCTGATGAAGTCGACGACGAAGTACAGCAGCGCCAGTGCGCCGAACACCGTGAGCGGAAGCCACGCGCGCGCGATGCGGATCGCGAGGTCGCGCGTCGCGTCGGGCGAAGCGGGGAGGGCGGTCGTCGGCATGGCGCGAGTATCGACGCGGAGCGCGTCGAAGGCCATCATCCGGACGAACTAGGTGTCGCACGACGTTCGTTTATCGCCCGTTTGCGCGAATAGCGAACCTCGGGCACCATTGCCGGCAACGCGCCGCTGGCAGCGTACAGCAGGCGCGCAAAGACAAAGACCGGCCGCCGCGGTCCAATGAGCCGGCCCGCCGCGCGCGGCCCCGCCCAGCCGGTCCGCGACGCGAACGCCCATCGAACAAGGAGAGCCCATGAACGTCAGGTCCATTTTGCGCAACGTGGTCGTGCCGATCGCCTGCATGCTGGTCGCCGTCCCGGCGCTCGCGCAAGGCACGGTGAAGCTCGGCATGGTCGGCGAGTTCTCGGGACCGTTCGCCGAGTACGGCCAGCAGATGATGAACGGCATCAAGGCGTACATGAAGGTCCATGGCGACACGGTCGCCGGCAAGAAGATCGAAATCATCCAGAAGGACACGACCGGCCCGGCGCCCGACGTGGCCAAGCGGCTCGCGCAGGAGCTCGTCACGCGCGATGGCGCCGACATGCTGATCGGCTTCGGCCTGACGCCGAACGCGATGGCCGCCGCGCCCGTGGCCACCGAGGCGAAGAAGGCGATGGTCATCATGAACGCCGCGACGTCGATCATCACCACGAAGTCGCCCTACATCGTGCGCGTGTCGATGACGCTGCCGCAGGTGGCGACGCCGATGGCCGAATGGGCCGCGAAGAACGGCATCAAGCGCGTCTACACCGCGGTGTCGGACTATGGCCCGGGCCTCGACGCCGAGGCGGCATTCACGAAGGCGTTCAAGGCCGCCGGCGGCGAGGTCGTCGGCAGCGTGCACATGCCGCTCAAGAACCCGGAGTTCGCGCCGTTCATCCAGCGGATCAAGGACGCGAAGCCGCAGGCGGTGTTCCTGTTCCTGCCGGCCGGCGAGCAGGGCGTCGCGTTCATGAAGGGCTTCAAGGAGCGCGGCCTCGCCGACGAGGGCATCAAGCTGATCGCCACCGGCGACATCACCGACGACGGCGTGCTGCAATCGATGGGCGACTCGGTGCTCGGCCTCGTAACGAGCTTCCACTACTCGGCGGCGCACGACTCGCCCGAGAACAAGGCGTTCCTCAAGGCGTACGGCGAGGTCAGCGGCGGCAAGCTCGCGCCGAACTTCATGGCCGCCGCCGCGTACGACGGGATGGCGGCGATCTACGCTGCGCTCAAGGCGACCAACGGATCGACCGACGGCGACAAGATCCTCGCCGCGATGAAGGGCATGAAGATCGACAGCCCGCGTGGCCCGCTGATGATCGACCCCGAGACGCGCGACGCCGTGCAGACGATCTACATCCGCAAGGTGGAGAAGGTCAACGGCAAGCTCGAGAACGTCGAGTTCGACAAGTTCCCGGACCAGAAGGACCCGGGCAAGATGTGACGAGCGCGCCGCCTCGCGCGGCGCAGGAATCGTATCGATGGCGCGACGGCGCGCGAGGCGCCCTCGCGCTCTCCCCATGAGCCCGCGATGCTGAGCCATCTCGCCGGCATCCTGTTCGACGGCGTCGCGTACGGCGCGCTGCTGTTCGTCATCAGCATCGGCCTCGCGATCACGCTGGGCTTGATGAACTTCATCAACCTCGCGCACGGCGCGTTCGCGATGCTGGGGGGCTACGTCGCCGTCATGGCGATGTCGCGCGCCGGCGTGCCATTCCTCGGCGCGCTGGCGATCGCGTTCGTCGCGGGTGGCATGGCCGGCGTGGTGCTCGAGCGCGGCCTCTATCGCTACGTCTACGACCGCAGCCACCTCGACCAAGTGCTGTTCACGATCGGCCTCACGTTCATGGCCATCGCGACGGCCGCGTACGCGTTCGGCCCGGGCCAGCAGCCGGTGCACCTGCCGCCGTATCTCACCGGCCAGGTGAACATCGGCGGTGTCGACGTCGGCGTCTATCGCCTGTTCCTGATCGTCGTGGTCGCGGCGATCACCGTCGCGCTGAGCTGGCTCGTCGAGCACACGCGCTTCGGCGCGCGCGTGCGCGCCGCGGTCGACAACCGCGTCGCCGCGGAAGGCCTCGGCATCGACGTCACGCGCGTTTTCAGCGTCACGTTCGCGCTGGGTTCCGCGCTGGCGGCGCTCGGCGGCGGCATGGCGATCGACGTGCTCGGGCTCGATCCCACTTTCCCGCTCAAGTACATGGTGTACTTCCTGCTGGTCGTCGCCGTCGGCGGCGGTCGCACGATCAAGGGCCCGCTGATCGCGGCGCTGATCCTCGGCGTGTTCGACGTCGCCGGCAAGTACTACGTGCCCGAGATCGGCTCGTTCGTCATCTACGCGCTGATGGTCGCGATGCTTGCGATCTTCCCCAACGGCCTGTTCGGGCGGCCGCGATGACGCCGCCGCGGGAGCGCTGGAGCGCGATCGAGATCGCGTTCTGGATCGTGCCGGTCGTCGCCTATTTCGCGCTGCCGACGTTCCGCACGTTCGGCAGCCAGGTGTTCGTGGCCGGGCTTTTCGCGCTGTCGCTCGACCTCATCCTCGGCTACGCGCGGATCGTGTCGCTCGGCCACGCCGCGTTCTTCGGCCTCGGCGCGTACACGGCCGGCCTGCTCGCGCACCACGGATTCGGCGAGCCGCTGTCGGGCCTCGCGGCCGGCGCCGTCGTCGCGGCGCTCGCCGGCGCGGCGACCAGCGTGCTGATCGTGCGCGGGCAGGACTTGACGCGCCTCATCGTGACGCTCGGCGTCGGGCTCATGCTCTACGAGGTCGCCAATCGCGCGGCGTCGATCACCGGCGGCGTCGACGGCCTGTCGGAGGTGCCGATGTGGCCGATCTTCGGCGTGTTCCGCTTCGGCCTCGACGGCAGCACCGCCTACGTCTACAGCCTCGTCGTGCTGTTCGCCGTGTTCGTGCTGATGCGTCGCGTCGTACGTTCGCCGTTCGGCCTGAGCCTGCGCGGCGTGCGCGAAGGCGAGCGGCGGATGCCGGCGATCGGCGTGTCGGTGACGCGCAAGCTCGTCATCGTCTACACGCTGGGCGCCGCGATCGCCGGCATCGCCGGCGCGCTCCTCGCGCAGACGACGCAGTTCGTCGGCATCGACGTCCTGGGCTTCCAGCGCTCGGCCGACATCCTCATCATGCTGGTGGTCGGCGGCGCGGGCTATCTCTACGGCGGCATCGTCGGCGCGGCGATCTTCATGATCCTGCAGGACCGCCTCGCGAGCCTGTCCGCCGCGTATTGGCAGTTCTGGCTGGGCCTGCTGCTGGTCTTGCTCGTGCTGTTCGCGCGCGGCGGCCTCATCCCGCTGGCGGAAGGCCTCTCGCGGCGGCTGCGCGATCGCAGGGCCAAGCGCGGACGCGGGCCGCAAGAGGCAGGCGGCGGATGAGCGCGGCGACGCCGGCCAGCATGTTGCGCACGACGGGGCTGTCGAAGTCGTTCGGCGCGTTCGCCGCCAACACCGACATCGCGCTGGCGCTCGCCCCCGGCGCGCGCCATGCGCTGATCGGCCCCAACGGCGCCGGCAAGACCACGCTCATCAACCTCCTCACCGGCGTGCTGAAGCCGAGCGCCGGCGAGATCTGGCTCGACGGCGAGCGCGTCACGGCGATGCCGCAGCATCGCCGCGTCAAGCGCGGCATGACGCGCACGTTCCAGATCAACACGCTGTTCCCGGGGCTCACCGTCCTCGAATCGGTGCTGCTCGCGATCTTCGAGCGCACCGGCGTGGGCAATCACTGGGCGCGTCGCGTCGCAGCGATGCGCGACGAAACCGCGGAGGCGATGGCGCTGCTCGCGTCGCTGCGCCTCGCCGATGCCGCCGCCACGCCGACGCGCGACCTGCCGTACGGCAAGCAGCGGCTCCTCGAGATCGCGCTCGCGCTGGCGACGCGCCCGCGTGTCCTGCTGCTCGACGAGCCGGCCGCGGGCATCCCGGCGCACGCGAGCGCCGAGCTCTTTGGCGTGCTGGCCGCGCTGCCGCGCGACGTCACGGTGCTCTTCATCGAGCACGACATGGACCTCGTGTTCCGCTTCGCCGAGCGCATCACCGTGCTGGTGGGCGGGCGCGTGCTCACCGAGGGAACGCCCGAGGCGATCGCCGCCGACCCGCGCGTGCGCGAGGTCTACCTCGGCGAGGCCGACCATGGTTGAGCTCCTCGCGGTCGAGAACGTCACCGCCGGCTACGGCGAGGCGCGCGTCCTCGACGACGTGTCGCTCGCGCTCGCCGAAGGCGAGAGCCTTGCGCTGCTCGGCCGCAATGGCGCGGGCAAGACGACGCTGCTGGTGACGCTGATGGGGCTCACGCGCGTCTTCGCCGGGCGCGTGCGGTTCCGCGGTGGCGACCTCGCGCGCCTCGCGCGCCATCGCCGCGCGCAAGCGGGCATCGGCTGGGTTCCGCAGGAGCGGCACGTGTTCCCGTCGCTGACCGTCGACGAGCATCTCGCCGCGGTAGCGCGCCCCGGCCCTTGGGATGCGGTGCGCGCATACGAGCTCTTCCCGCGGCTCGAGGAACGCCGCCGCAACCTCGGCAACCAGCTGTCGGGCGGCGAGCAGCAGATGCTCGCGATCGCGCGCGCGCTCGTCACCAACCCGCGGCTCTTGCTGCTCGACGAGCCGATGGAAGGTCTCGCGCCGATCCTGGTCCAGGAGTTGCTCGCGGCGATCCGCGGCCTCGTCGCGCATGGCGGACTCGCCGTGATCATCGTCGAGCAGCATGCGCGGCTCGCGCTCGGCGTCACGCGCTCGGCGATCGTGCTCGAGCGCGGCCGTGTCGTGCATCGCGGCGAAAGCGCCGCGCTCGCCGCCGATTCCGCGGCGCTCTCGCGCCTGGTCGCCGTGGCGTAGCGCGCGGCGCGTCGGTTATCATCGCGCCGTGCCGCGATGGCGTCGTTGACATGCAAGGATACGCAATGCCGGGCGATTCGCAGGACCTTGCCCTTGGGCCGCCTGCGCGCCCTCCGCGCTTCTCGCTGATCGTCGCGACGGTGGAGCGCGTGGCGGCACTCGACCGCCTGTTCGCGTCGCTCGCCGCGCAACACGAGCGCGACTTCGAGGTGATCGTCGTCGACCAGAATGCCGACGAGCGGCTCGCGCCGCTCCTCGCGCGCTACGCCGGCACGCTCGACGTCCGCCACCTGCGCGCGCCGCGGGGCCTTTCGCGTGCGCGCAACGCCGGCCTCGCCGTCGCGCGCGGCGCGATCGTCGCGTTCCCGGACGACGATTGCCGCTATGCCCGCGACACGCTCGCGCGCGTGGCGGGGTTCCTCGTCGCGCATGCGGACGTCGACGGCGTCACCGGCCGCGTCGACGCCGACCCCGGCGAGCGCGCGCCGGCGCGCTTCGCGCGGCGGCCGCACCGGCTCGACCGGCGCAGCGTCTACCTGGGCGGCATGTCGTGCGTCGTGTTCCTGCGCGCGGCGCTGTGCGCGCGCGTCGGCGGCTTCGACGTCGCGCTCGGGCTCGGCGCGCGCTCGCCGTGGGCGGCGGCCGAGGAGACCGACTACCTCGCCCGCGCGGTCGCGCAAGGCGCGCATTTGCGTTACGAGCCCGCGATCGTCGTCGATCATCCGGGCACGCGCGGCGCACTCGCGGCGGCGCAGGTCGCCAAGGGCGGCGCGTACGCGCGCGCGTTCGGTTTCGTGATGCGTCGCAACGGCGCGCCGCGCACGCTGTGGATCGCGCTGCTGGCGCGCGCGCTTGGCGGCGCGTGCATCGCGCTCGCAGCGGGACGCGGCGATCTCGCGCGCTACCACGCGGCGGTCGTGCGCGGGCGTTGGCGCGGATGGCGGGAAGGCGCCGGACACGCGGTCGACGACGCGTCGCCTGCGACCATCGTCACGGCGAGGAAGTCCGCGGGATGAGCGGGCCGGCCGCAAGGCGCGCCGCGCGGAGGACCTGCCGATGACGGCGCGCGTCGTCGTGCTCGGCTTCGATGCCTGCGAGGTCACGCTGGTCGAGCGCTGGTGCGATGAAGGGCTGCTGCCGAACTTTACGTGCTTGCGGGAGCGCTCGCGCGCATGGGATCTTGCGAGCCCGATGGCCACGCTGCCCGGCGCCATCTGGCCCGAGATCAACACCGGCCGCGGCGCTGCGCGCGACGGGCACTTCTACGTGCCCAACCGCCTGCGCACCGGCGAGGCGCGGCTTCGCGCGACACGCGCCGACGAGATCGACGCCGAGCTCTATTACTGGACCATTGCCGGCCGCGCCGGGCGGCGAATCGCCGTGATCGATCCCGTGCAGGCGGTGCCCGCGCGCGACCTCGGCGGCGTGCAGCTCTTCGAGTGGGGGTTGCACGACCGCGCGTTCGACGTGCAAAGCGAGCCGCCCGCCTATCTCGAGGCGTTGCGCGCGCGTCACGGCGACCATCCGGTGGGCTCGTGCGATCGCCACGGCGAAAGCGTCGCCGGCTATCGCGCGCTGCGCGACGGGCTCGTGCGTGGCGCCGCGACCAAGGCGGCATTCGCGAGCGAGCTCCTGCGGGCGGAGTCACTCGATCTCTTCTCGATCACGTTCTCGGAGAGCCATTGCGCCGGGCACCAGTTCTGGCATTTGCACGACGCGCGCCATCCGTGGCACGCGCGCAGCGCGCCGGCGGACCTTCGCAATGCGTTGCTCGACGTCTATCGCGCAATCGACGCGGCGGTCGGGCAGGTCGTCGACGCGGCCGAAGCGGCGACGGTGCTCGCCGTGTTCAGCCACGGCATGGATCT
>JAICUU010000063.1 GCA_025935675.1 Burkholderiales bacterium | reverse complement strand
CGCAATACATTCCGCCGCCGCCCGCGTCGCAGTACAACGCGCCGCCGTCGCAATACATCCCTCCGCCCCCGCCGAGCCAATACATTCCGCCGCCGCCGCCGTCGCAGTACGCGCCGCCACCGCCCCCTCCGCCTCGCGCAGGCGGGCCGGGCGTCGAGCTGTTCGACCAGTTCAACTTCGCCGGCTCGCGCTTCCCCGTCGGCGAGCGCGTCGACAACCTCGACGTCACGCGCTGGAACGACCGTGCTGCGTCGATGATCGTGCACTGGGGCTCGTGGGAGCTCTGCACCGATGCGTACTATCGCGGCGAATGCGCGATCTACGGGCCCGGCAGCTACCCCGACATCGGCGGCGGGTTGACGCGGCAGCTTTCGTCGATCCGCCCGGCCGGCGATCGCACGACGTCATCGGGCTATGCGCCGCCCGCGCCGATGCCGCCGTACGGCGACGCGCGGGCCGTGCTGTTCGACCAGCACGACTTCGGCGGCGGCAGCGTCGTGCTCGAATCCGGTGCGCCGAACTTCGATCCGCTCGGCTTCAACGATCGCGCGCAGTCGATCCGCGTCGAGTCCGGCACGTGGCTGTTCTGCACCGATGCCGGCTATCGCGGCGACTGCTTCACGTTCCGACCCGGCGACTACCCGAACCTGCCCGGCGGCCTCGAGCGCCGCGTCTCGTCGGGGCACCCGTTGCGTTGAGGCGACGCGCCTCCCGGTCATTTCCAACTTCGAACAACGACAAGTGAGGTACTCACGATGAAACGATGGCAAGCACTTTTCGGCGTCGCGCTCGCGGCGGTCGCGACAGGCGCCGCCGCGCAGTCGGTGACCTTCTATCAGGGCGACGGCTTCCGCGGCCCCAATTTCTCGCAGGACGGCCCGGTCGGCAACTTCGAGCGCTTCGGTTTCAACGATCGCGCGTCGTCGGTGGTCATCCACCGCGGCACCTGGGAGGTCTGCTCGGACGCCGGCTACCGCGGCAACTGCGTGACGCTGCGCCCGGGCCGCTATCCCAACCTCGGCGCCATGGGTCTCGACAATCGCGTGTCGTCGGCGCGTCCGGTCGGCGGCGGCCATCGCCCGCCTCCGCCCCCGCGTCCGATGCCGCCACCGCCGCCGCCTCCCGGCCCCGGGTACGGCTCCGGCAGCGCCGTCGTGATGTTCGACCAGTACGGCCTCGGCGGCGATCGCTTCCGCGTCGACGGCCCGATCGACAACCTCGACCGCACGCAATGGAACGACCGCGCGCGCTCGATGATCGTGCGTCGCGGCCGCTGGCAGGTCTGCAGCGACGCGTTCTTCCGCAACAACTGCCAGGTGTTCGGGCCCGGCCGCTACGACAACCTCGGCGGGCTGTCCGGCAACGCGAGCTCGATCCGTCCGGTGCGCTAGCGATGGCGATCGTCGACGACATCGCGGGCCTGCGGCGCATCCTCGCGCAAGCCCGCACGATCGCCGTGGTCGGGCTGTCGGCGAACTGGTATCGGCCGAGCTTCTTCGCCGCGAAGTACATGCAGGAGCACGGGTACCGGATCGTGCCGGTGAACCCGAACTACACGGAGGTGCTCGGCGAGCGCTGCTATCCCGACGTGACGTCGATCCCGTTCGATGTCGACGTCGTCGACTGCTTCCGACGCGCCGACGGCATGCCGGCGCTCGCGCGCGAGGCCGTCGCCAAGCGTGCGAAGGTGCTGTGGATGCAACTCGGCATCGACAGTGCGGAGGCAAGCACGATCGCCTCCGCCGCGGGGCTCGACGTCGTCGCCAACCGCTGCGTCAAGATCGAGCACGCGCGCATCCTGGGCGGCCTCAACTGGGCCGGCGTCAACACCGGCATCATTTCCGCGAAGCGCCCGCTGCCCGCCTGACGACCGCGGCTGCCGCGACGGGCGGCCGGGTGTTGGCGCGCTCGGCAGGCCGGCTCACCGCTCGGTCGACGACTCAGTTCCACGGGTTGGCGCGCGCCCATTCGAACGCGTTGTTGTCGGCGGTCCGCCGCACCGCTTCCGGGACCAGCGCGTCGAAAATGGCGCGGTACGTGGCGGCGTCGAAGTCGTCGGATTGACCCGCGACCCGCCCATCGCCGAGCTCGACCTCGAAGGCGCGCGCAGGCACGCCGGCGGGATAGGCGATGTAGACGGCGCCGTAATACGTGTCCAGGCGCACTTTCGCCCCGCCGCCGGGCGAGCGGATGCGCACGATGCCGACGCTGCGCAGCGCATCGGCATACGGCATCGCCGCCGCCGCCAGGCCTGGCTGCGGCCGCATCGGCACCGCGGGCACCGAGGCGCAGCCGATGAGCACGGCGGCGAGCAGCATCGTCAGGCACTTCCACATGGCGTGTTGGACCGTGGTCGCCGGCGCAAGTGCCGCGATGTCGCCGATAGCCGTGCCGGCGGCACCGTTCGCTCATGCGGCACAATGCGCCCTCGGCCCACCCTCCGCCCGATGAGCGATCACCGATTCGGCTTCGACACGCTGTGCCTGCACGCGGGACAGATTCCCGATGCGGCGACCGGCGCGCGCGCGCTGCCGATCTACCAGACGACGTCGTTCGTGTTCGACAGCGCCGATCACGCGGCGTCGCTCTTCAACCTGCAGACGTTCGGCAACGTCTATTCGCGGATCTCCAACCCGACGGTCGCGGCGCTCGAGGAGCGGGTCGCCGCGCTCGAGGGCGGCCGCGCCGCGCTCGCGGCATCGACGGGGATGGCCGCGCAGATGGTCGCGCTCCTCACGCTCGCCCGCGCCGGCGAGCACATCGTCGCCTCGAAGACGCTGTACGGCGGCTCGTACGCGCAGCTCGCGGTCACGTTCGAGCAGATGGGCATCGCCGCGACGTTCGTCGATGGCGACGACCCGGCGAATTACGCCGCGGCGATCCGGCCCGAGACGCGCGCGCTCTACACCGAGACGATCGGCAATCCGCGGCTCGACGTCGCCGACATCGCGGCACTCGCGTCGATCGCTCGCGACGCGGGCGTGCCGCTCGTCGTCGACAACACGATGGCTTCGCCTTACCTGTGCCGGCCGTTCGAGCACGGCGCCGACATCGTCGTGCACTCGGCGACCAAGTACCTCGGCGGTCACGGCACGACGATGGGCGGCGTCATCGTCGAGTCGGGGAAGTTTCCATGGGACAACGGCAAGTTCCCGCAGATGACGGAGCCGTCGCGCGGCTATCACGGCGTGCGCTTCTACGAGACGTTCGGCGACTTCGGCTTCACGATGAAGGCGCGGATGGAGACGATGCGCACGCTCGGTCCGACGCTCTCGCCGATGTCCGCGTTCCTGCTGCTGCAGGGCGTCGAGACGCTGCACCTGCGCATGCCGCGGCATTGCGAGTCGGCGCTCGCGGTGGCGAGGCATCTCGAGTCGCATCCGCGCGTTGCATGGGTCAACTACCCGTCGCTGCCGTCGAGCGCGCACCATGCGCGCGCGGCCCGCTACCTGCCGTGCGGTGCGGGCGGGATCCTGACCTTCGGCATCGCCGGCGGCGCCGCGGCGGGGCAGCGCTTCATCGAGTCGGTCGAGTTCCTATCGCACCTCGCCAACATCGGCGACGCCAAGTCGCTGGTGATCCACCCGGCCTCGACGACGCATCGCCAGCTCTCCGACGACGAGCAGCGGGCGGCCGGCGTGTCGCCGGAGATGATCCGCCTGTCGATCGGGCTCGAGGCGCTCGAAGACATCCTCTGGGACATCGACCAGGCCCTGACGAAAGCGACCTCATGAAAACGGCTACCGGCATTCCGATCCACTGGGTGGGCTTCGTCGTCGCGCTGGCGTTGCTCGTCCAGCAAATCGTACTGCACGGCTTCGAGCCGGCGACGACGATGATGGCGGCGTTCTTCCAGGTGGGCGTGCTGACGCTCTTGTGCGCGACGCTCGCGCTGATCATCCTGCCGCCGCGGCGCGTAGCGTACCTGCTCGGCTTCCTCGTCTGCGCCGGATTGATGGGTTGGGCGCTGTGGCTGCAGTTCGGCATGGACCTCGAGCCCTGCCCGCTGTGCATGTTCCAGCGCGTCGCGCTCTGCCTCGCGGGGCTCGTGTTCCTGGTCGCGTTCATCCGCAATCCGCGTCGCGGCGGCGCGACCGCTGCGGCGATCGCGATCCTGGTCTTCGCCGGCGCGGGCGCCGCGCTCGCGGCGCGCCAGGTGTGGCTGCAGACGCTGCCGAAGGACCTCGTGCCGTCCTGCGGGATGGGCATCGGCTACATGCTGGACACGCTGCCGTTCACCGACGTGATCGCCAAGACGCTCGCCGGCAGTGGCGAATGCGCCGAAAAGGGTTGGGTGTTCCTCAACCTGTCGATCGCCGGCTGGTCGCTCGTGTTCTTCATCACCATGATCGTCGCGGCGTTCGCGCTGATCCGGCGCGACTGATCACCGTCATTCCCGCGAAAGCGGGGATCCAGTTCTGACGGCGACAGGGGCGCGCGTCGATTCATCGAAGCGTCACGGCTGGATCCCCGCTTGCGCGGGGATGACGTGCAAGGCCGGCGGTGCCGGCCTTGCACGTCACTTCGGCGCCATCCGGATCGCGCCGTCGAGGCGGATCACCTCGCCGTTGAGCATCGGGTTCTCGACGATCGCGCGCACCAGCGCCGCGAATTCCGACGGCTTGCCGAGGCGCGGCGGGAACGGCACCATCTTGCCGAGCGAATCGCGCACCTCCTGCGACAGGCTCGCGAGCATCGGCGTCTCGAACGTGCCGGGCGCGATCGTCATCACGCGAATGCCGCTCCGGGCGAGCTCGCGCGCGATCGGCAGCGTCATGCCGACGATCGCGGCCTTCGACGCCGCGTAGGCCGCCTGGCCGATCTGCCCGTCGTAGGCGGCGACCGACGCCGTGTTGACGATGACGCCGCGCTCGCCGCCGTCGTTGGGCGTCGACTTGGCGATCTCGAGCGCCGCGAGCCGCAGCATGTTGAACGTGCCGGTGAGGTTGATGTCGATCGCGCGCCGCCAGCCGGCGAGCGAATGCGCGCCCTCCTTGCCGATCACCTTCTCGGCGTGCACGATGCCGGCGCAATTGACCAGACCGCGCAGCGCACCGAACGCATCGGCCGCGGCCTTGACCGCGGCCGCCGCGCTCTTCTCGTCGGTGACGTCGGTGCGCGCGTAGCGCACCGCGTCGCCGAGCTCGTTGGCCAGCGCCTCACCGCGCGCCGCGTCGAGATCGGCGATCAAAACGCGCGCGCCGCCGCCGGCGAGCATGCGCACCGTGCCCGCGCCGAGTCCCGACGCGCCGCCGCTGACGATGAATGTCGCGCCCGCGACGTCCACGTCAAGCGGTTCCGGGACGCGGCGCGGGCGCCGGCGTGCTTGCCGCGCCGCGACCGGTGCTCGTCGACCGCACCGCGGACATCGCGGTGCCGATGATGCTCGCGATGTCGGCAACGTTCGACGGCAGGATCAGCGTGTTGTTGGTCTTCGCGAGATTGCCGAACTGCGTGACATATTGCTCGGCCACCCGCAGGTTCACCGCCTCGATTCCGCCTGGCTCGGTGATGGCCGAGCCGACGACGCGCAACGCCTTGGCCGTCGCTTCGGCGACCGCGAGGATCGCCGCGGCCTCGCCCTGTGCATAATTGATCTGCGACTGCTGCTCTCCCTGCGAGCGCGCGATCGCGGCGTCGCGCGCACCCTCGGCCAGGTTGATCTGCTGCTGGCGCCCGCCTTCGGACGTCGCGATCACCGCGCGCTTCTCGCGCTCGGCGGTGATCTGCGCCTGCATCGCGCGCAGGATCTCGGCCGGCGGAGTCAGATCCTTGATCTCGTAGCGCAGTACCTTGACGCCCCACGTCGCGGCGGCCTCGTCGAGCGCCGACACGACTGAGGCGTTGATCTGGTCGCGCTCTTCGAAGGTCTTGTCGAGCTCCATCCGGCCGATGACGCTGCGCAGCGTCGTCTGCGCGAGCTGGGTGATCGCCATCCGGTAGTTCGACGAGCCGTAGCTCGCGAGCTTGGCGTCCGTTACCTGGAAATACAGGATGCCGTCGACCTGCAGTTGCGTGTTGTCGCGGGTGATGCACACCTGCGGCGGCACATCCATCGGGATTTCCTTGAGATCGTGGCGGTACGCGATGCGATCGATGAACGGCACGACGATGTTGAGCCCCGGCTGCAACACCTCATGGAAGCGGCCGAGGCGCTCGACCACGTACGCGCTTTGCTGCGGCACGACGCGCAGCGTGCGCGAGATGCCGATCGCGACGACGACGGCGGCGATGAACCAGAAGGGGATCGACCCGAACATAGGCAGGCTCTCCATGCGCAAAGGGACTAGGCTTGACGATCGGCGACGACGAGATGCGAGCCCCGCATGCCGACGATCACCATCGATTCGCCGCGCGGCGTGTCGGGGGTGGCGAGCTCCGCCGTCCATTGCGTGCCGCGGTAGTCGACGCGCGCGCTGCCGTCCGGATTCCAATGGCGGACGCGCACCGAATTGCCGATGTCCGCGGGCTCCTGCGGTGTGGGCTGCAGACGGCGTGTGCGCCAGCGGTGCGCGACGAACGTCAGCGCGATGCCGAGGGCGACCGCGAGCGCCCATTGCCATTCGCTCGACAAGCCGAGGAACGCGGCGACGCCGCCGGCCGCGAGCGCGACCGCGATCGCGAGCAGATAAAACGTGTTGGTGACGAGCTCCGCGCCGGCCAGCACCGCAGCGACGATCCACCAGCCCCAGTACGCATCCATGCCGAGTCTCCTTCCCCGAGCCAAGCATACCCCACGCGCGTCGATGCCGCCCTGTCGCGCGACGCCCGCGAAAGCATGCGAGGACCGCCGATTTGGGCTATAATTCTCGTTTTTAATCAGCGCGTTGTGGCGCGCCCTCGGCGACGCGGCGCGAAGTGTCACCGCAATCATGCCGATCTACGAATATGCCTGCAGCGCCTGCGGCCACGAGCTCGAGGCACTGCAGAAGCTGTCCGACCCGAAGCTCGTCACGTGTCCCGTGTGTCATCGCGATACGCTGGCGAAAAAGGTCTCGGCCGCCGGCTTCCAATTGAAGGGCAGCGGGTGGTACGTCACCGATTTCCGCAACGGCAGCAAGCCCGCGAAGGCCGGCGACGCGGCGAGCAAGGGCGACACCGCGGCGAAGGACAAGAGCGACGCCGCAGCGTCGAGCGAATCGGCGCCGGACAAGCCGGCAGGCGCGAAGGACACGCCGGCCAAGGAATCGCCCGGCAAGGACGCCCCGGCCGCGCCTGCGGCCACGAAGGCCGAGTCGGCCCCCGCGAGCAAGCCCACCGCCAGCCCTTCGACCGGATCGTCGACCTGAGCCTGCCGCGATGCGCCGCTACCTGATCGCGGGGCTCCTCGTCTGGGTGCCGCTCGGCATCACGCTGTACGTGCTGCATTTCCTGGTGACGGCGCTCGACCAGACGCTGCTGCTGCTGCCCGAGCGCATCCGTCCCGATTCGCTGCTCGGCTTCCACGTGCCGGGCTTCGGCGTGGTGCTGTCGTTCGTCATCCTGTTCGCCACGGGCGCGCTCGCCGCCAACTTCTTCGGCGCACGCCTCATCCTGCTGTGGGAGCGGCTGCTCGGGCGCATTCCGTTCGTCAAGTCGCTGTACTCCGGGGTCAAGCAGGTGAGCGACACCGTGCTGTCCGAGAAGGGCAACGCGTTCCGCAAGGCGCTGCTCGTCGAGTACCCGCGCGAGGGCTCGTGGACGATCGCGTTCCTGACCGGCACGCCGGACGCGAGCGTCGCGCGCTACCTGCCGGGCGAGCATGTCAGCGTCTACGTGCCGACGACGCCGAACCCGACCTCGGGCTTCTTCCTGATGCTGCCGCGCGCACGCGTGCGCGAGCTCGACATGAGCGTCGACGAGGCGCTGAAGTACATCATCTCGATGGGCGTGGTCACGCCGAGCGCGACGCGTCCGGTCGAGGCCGCCGGCGCACCGCAGCGCGTCGCCTCGCGAAATTGACGGCGACGTCGCGCCGCGGCGCCGCGCGCGCCGTCCCGGCGCGCCGTCGCGAACGCCCGTTGCCGGTCATCCACCCGAACATCCGCTGGAGCAGCACGTGAAACGCACCGACTATTGCGGTCTCGTCGACCGCCGCTACCTGGGCCAGTCCGTCACGCTGACGGGCTGGGTCCATCGCCGCCGCGACCACGGCGGCGTCATCTTCGTCGACCTGCGCGACCGCGAGGGCCTCGTGCAGGTCGTCGCCGATCCCGATCGTGCGGCGACGTTCGCCGTCGCCGAGAGCCTGCGCCACGAGTTCTGCGTGCGCGTCACGGGCGTCGTGCGCCCGCGGCCCGAAGGCACGACCAACACCGCGCTCGTCTCCGGCGAGATCGAGGTGCTTGCGCACGAGATCGAGGTGCTCAACGCCGCGGCGACGCCGCCGTTCTCGATCGACGACGACAACCTGTCGGAAACCGTCCGACTCACGCACCGCGTGCTCGACCTGCGGCGCCCGGCGATGCAGCGCAACCTGCGGCTGCGCTACAAGGCGGCGATGGCGACGCGGCGCTACCTCGACGCGCACGGCTTCATCGACATCGAGACGCCGATCCTCTACAAGTCGACGCCCGAGGGCGCGCGCGAGTTCCTCGTGCCGTCGCGGATCCACCACGGCCAGTTCTATGCGCTGCCGCAGTCGCCGCAGCTTTTCAAGCAGATGCTGATGGTGGCGGGCTTCGACCGCTACTACCAGATCGTCAAGTGCTTCCGCGACGAGGACCTGCGCGCCGACCGCCAGCCCGAGTTCACGCAGATCGACATCGAGATGTCGTTCATGGACGAGCTCGAGATCCGCGCGCTCATGGAGGGCCTCGTGCGCACGCTGTGGAAGGACGCGCTCGGCGTCGACCTCCCTGATCCGCTGCCGGTGATGACGTACGCCGACGCGATCCGCGACTACGGTTCCGACAAGCCCGACCTGCGCGTGCCGCTCAAGCTGACCGAGCTCACCGATATCATGAAGACGGTCGACTTCAAGGTGTTCCGCAGCGCCGCCGACTTGGCCCAAGGCCGCGTCGCCGCGCTGCGCGTGCCGGGCGGCGGCAAGCTCTCGCGCAAGGAGATCGACGACTACACCGCGTTCGTCGCGATCTACGGCGCCAGGGGCCTTGCCTACATCAAGGTCAACGACGCTGCGGCGCCCGACGAGACGGGCCTGCAGTCGCCGATCGTCAAGTTCCTGTCGCGCGACGTGCTCGCCGAGATCCTGCGCCGCACGGGCGCCGCCAACGGCGACCTCGTGTTCTTCGGCGCCGACCGCGACAAGGTCGTCAACGACGCATTGGGCGCGCTCCGCGCGAAGGTCGGGCATGAGCACGGCTTCGCCGAGGCCGGCTGGAGGCCGCTGTGGGTCGTCGACTTCCCGATGTTCGAGTACGACGACGAGCGCAAGGGCTGGGTCGCGCGCCATCATCCGTTCACCGCGCCGAAGGACGGGCATGGGGATCGCCTCGACAGCGATCCCGCGCATGCGCTCGCGAAGGCGTACGACGTCGTGATGAACGGCTGGGAGATCGGCGGCGGCTCGGTGCGCATCCATCGTCCCGAGATGCAGGCGAAGGTGTTCGCGGCGCTCGGCATCGGCGCCGATGACCAGCGCCGCAAGTTCGGCTTCCTGCTCGACGCGCTGCAGTACGGCGCGCCGCCGCACGGAGGCATCGCGTTCGGCCTCGACCGCATCGTGACGCTGATGTGCGGCGCCGAGTCGATCCGCGACGTCATCGCGTTCCCGAAGACGCAGCGCGGACAGGATCTCCTCGTCGATACGCCGACCGCGGTGACCGAGCAGCAGCTGCGCGACCTGCACATCCGCGTGCGCGCGAGCGACGCCGCCCCCAGGACGCCCTGATTCGCGACAGGGGCGTCGTCGCGCGCCGCGGCCGGCCGCCGCTGCGCTACACTCGCGCGCATGCTCTTCGCCCTGCACCACGCAGGTCCCGCCCTCGCCCGCGTCGTCTTCGTGCTCGCGGCCACGGCGTGGCTCGCGCAGGTGGCGACGGCGCGCGACACGCCGCCGCCGGTCGGCGAAGTGCGCGTGGCCGCGCTCCCGAAGGAGGCGCGCGAGGTCCTCGCGCTCATCCACGACGGCGGGCCCTTCCGCTACGACCGCGACGGCGTCGTGTTCGGCAATTACGAACACCTGCTGCCGGCGCGGCCGCGCGGCTACTATCGCGAGTACACGGTGCGCACGCCGGGTTCGCAGAACCGCGCGGCGCGGCGGATCGTGTGCGGCGGGCCCAGGGAGCGGCCCGACGCATGCTTCTACAGCGACGACCATTACCGGTCGTTTCGCCGAATTGCCGAATGAAGCTCCCCGACCTCTCCGACGTCGAGGCCGCGGGCCTGCGCGAGCACGGGGGCAGCGCCGAAGCGATCGCCGACGCCGCGGCCGCGGCGCGGCTGCGCCATTTCACCGTCGACCTCGGGGGCGCCGATTCCAAGGCCGCGCTGCTCGATGCGCTGGCCAAGGGCCTCGCGCTGCCCGCGCATTTCGGCCACAACTACGACGCGCTCGCCGACTGCCTCGAGGACGACGACGTGATGGGCAAGCGCGGCGCGGTCGTGCAAATCGTCCACGCGGCGGCGTTCCGCAAGGGCCATCCGTCCGAATGGCGAACGCTCGCCGAGATCCTCGACGAGGCCGCCGAGTTCTGGCGCGAGCGGCGCCATCCATTCTGGGTGTTCGTGAGCTGACGGCCTTCAAGCAACCCCTTTCGGCGCTGGTCGTCGTTCATACACCCGAGCTTCGCGTGCTGGTGCTCGAGCGCGCCGATTTCCCGGGCCACTGGCAATCGGTGACCGGCAGCGCCGAGCCCGGCGAGGACCTCGCGGTCACCGCCGCGCGCGAGCTTGGCGAGGAGACCGGCATCGATGCCCATGCATACGGCGGCGTGCGCGCCTGGAACGTCGCGAACCGCTACGCGATCTTCGCGCGCTGGCGACACCGTTACGCGCCCGGCACCACGCACAACGTCGAGCGTGTGTTCAGCGTCGAGGTGGCGGTACCGCCGGCGGTGCGCATCGCGCCACGCGAGCATCTTCGCCACGCGTGGCTGCCGTGGCGCGAGGCGGCCGTGCTCTGCTTTTCGTGGTCCAATCGCGATGCGATCCTGATGCTGCCGCACCGTCCCTGGGAGCCAAGCCGATGAAGATGATCAGACCAATTGCGTTCGCGGCCGCGCTGGCCGCGAGCGCCGCAGGGCTCACGCCCGCCTTCGCGCAGCCCGCCGATCCGTCGGCCGCGCGCCCGCCCGGCGTAACCGTCAACGCGAGCGCGACAGCCACGCTCGCCAACGACCGCATGTACGCATGGCTGCGCGCCGAGAAGGAGGACGCCAACGCCGCGACCGCCGCCGCCGACGTCAACGCGCGGATGGCGCGCGTGCTCGCGGAATTGAAGAAGCAGCCGGCGATCAACGTCGCGTCGACCGGCTACTCGACCGACCCGATCGTCGACAAGGACAAGCCGAAGCGCTGGCGCGTGAGCCAGTCGGTCCGCCTCGACAGCGGCGACTTCGCCGTGCTTGCCGAGGCGGTCGGCCGGCTGCAGGGCGAAGGCCTGCTGCTGGGCGGACTCGGCTACGGCCTGTCCGACGCCGCCCGCAAGCGCGCCGAGGAGACGCTGTCGCGCGACGCGATCAAGGCATGGCAGCAGCGCGCACAGGTCGCGGCGGAGGCATTGGGCTTCGGCGCATGGCGCGTCGGCAGCGTGCACGTGCAGACCAACGACGGCCCGCGGCCGTACATGATGGCGATGCGCAGCGAGATGAAGACGATGGGCGTTGCTTCGGCGCCCGCGCCGGTGGCGGCCGATGCCGGCACCACCGACGTCACCGTCGGCGTGTCCGGCGACGCGGTGCTCTCCTCGCCGCGCTAACGCTTCGCGCCGCCGCGGCGTAGACTGTCGCGCATGCCGCCGCGCCGCGGCGGCGCCCGCTTGCGGCCTTCACGATGACGCTCGACCCGGTCCTGCTGTCGCGCCTGCAGTTCGCGTTCGTCATCGCGTTCCACATCCTGCTGCCCGCGTTCACCGTCGGGCTGGCGGCGTACATCATGGTCCTCGAGGGCCTCTATGTGCGCCGCCGCGACATGGTGTACCTGCGCCTGTCGCTGTTCTGGACGAAGATCTTCGCGGTGGCGTTCGGCATGGGCGTGGTGTCGGGCATCGTGATGCCGTTCCAGTTCGGCACCAACTGGAGCCGCTACTCCGACGCCACCGCCAACGTGCTCGGACCGCTCTTCACCTACGAGGTGCTGGCGGCGTTCTTCCTCGAGTCGGGATTCCTCGGCATCCTGCTGTTCGGTCGCAAGCTCGTGCCGCCGTGGGCGCATTTTTTCTCGGCGTGCATGGTGGCGCTCGGCACCCTGCTCTCGTCGTTCTGGATCCTCGCCGCCAACAGCTGGATGCAGACGCCCGCCGGCTACGAGGTCATCGACGGCCGCTATTTCCCGAAGGACTGGCTCGCGATCCTGTTCAACCCGTCGCTGCCGTATCGCCTCGCGCATACGGTGACGGGCTTCTTCGTCACCACGGCGTTCGCGGTCGCGGCCGCGGCGGCGTGGCACCTCAAGCGCCGCGAGCACGTGCCCGAGGCGACGGCATCGCTCAAGATGACGATGGGCCTCCTCACCGTGCTGGTGCCCCTGCAGATCGTGCTCGGCGACCTGCACGGCGTGAACACGGTGGAGCACCAGCCGATCAAGGTCGCGGCGATGGAGGGCCTGTGGGAAACGCGCACGCGCGCGCCGGCGGTGCTGTTCGCGATTCCCGATTCGAAGAACGAGACCAACCACGCCGAGATCGCGATTCCGGCGCTCGCGAGCCTCTACCTCAAGCACGACTTCGACGCGTCGGTGGAGGGGCTGAAGTCGGTGCCGTCGTCGGAGCGGCCGCCGGTCGGCATCGTGTTCTGGGCGTTTCGCGTGATGGTCGGGCTCGGTCTATTGATGGCGGCGGTCGTCGCATGGTCGTTCGTGCTGCGCTTTCGCGGCGGCATGGAGCGCTCGCGCGCGTTCCTCGCGACGACGGTGGCGATGCTGCCCGTCGGATTCATCGCGGTGATCGCCGGATGGACGGTGACCGAGGTCGGCCGGCAACCGTGGGTCGTCTACGGGCTCCTGCGCACGCGCGACGCCGTGAGCCCGTCGATCACCGGCCACGACGTCCTGCTGTCGCTCGCCGCGTACATCGTCGTCTATCTCGTGATCTTCGGCGCCGGCATCTACTACATGGTGCGACTCGCCAAGGCGGGCCCGCCCGCCGAGACCGAGGCGCGCGTCGCCGCGCTCGACGAGCGCCCGGCGCGGCCGATGTCCGGCGCGCGCGCATGAGCGGAGGCCATCGATGATCGACCTGGTGCCCATCTGGACGCTCGTCATCGGCTTCGGCGTGTTCATGTACGTGCTGCTCGACGGCTTCGACCTCGGCGTCGGCATCCTCTTCCCGTTCGCGCGCGGCGAGGAGGAGCGCAACCTGATGATGAACTCGGTGGCGCCGGTCTGGGACGGCAACGAGACGTGGCTCGTGCTCGGCGGCACGGCGCTGCTCGCGGTCTTCCCGCTTGCCTACGCGATCATCATCCCGGCGCTGTACTTCCCGATCGCGCTGATGCTGCTCGGGCTCATCCTGCGCGGCGTCGCGTTCGAGTTCCGCTTCAAGGCGACGCGGTACATGCACTGGTGGAACCGCTCGTTCTTCGGCGGCTCGCTCGCCGCCACGTTCTTCCAGGGCGTCGTGCTCGGCAACTTCGTGCGCGGCTTCGCGGTGGATGGCCGGCACTTCGCCGGCAGCAGCTTCGACTGGCTGTCGCCATTCCCGCTGCTGGCGGGGTTGGGTCTCGTCTGCGGCTACGCGATGCTCGGCGCGACGTGGCTCGTGATGAAGACCGAAGGCGAGCTGCAGCAGGCGTCGCGGCGCCAGGCGCGCTGGCTGCTGCTCGGCGTGCTGGCGTTCATCCTGATGGTGAGCCTGTGGACGCCGTTCATGGCGTCGCAGATCGCCGCGCGCTGGTTCACGTGGCCCAACATGGCGTACTTCGCGCCGGTGCCCGTCGTCACCGCGCTGATCGCGTGGACGACGTGGCACGCGCTCGCGAGCGACCGCGACACCGTGCCGTTCCTCGGCGCGATGGGGCTGTTCGTGATGTGCTACGCGGGGCTCGCGATCAGCCTCTTTCCCTACGTCGTGCCGTACTCGGTCACGCTGCGCGACGCCGCGGCGTCACCGAGCTCGCTGGCCTTCCTGCTGGTAGGCACGATGTTCCTGCTGCCGTTCGTGTTCATCTACACGTTCTGGTCGTACTACGTGTTCCGCGGCAAGGTGCGCGCGGGCATCGGGTATCACTGAAGCGGGCGCCGATGCCGGCGCCCGCCGTCACGTGTTCGAGGCCTTGTAGATGCTCGCGATCGAGGCGTCCAGCGCCTGGTTGAACTGCGCATCGGTCTGCTGCGCGGTCAGGCCCTCGGTGAGCGCGCGCGAAAAGCTCGCGACCACGCCGTGGTTGCGGGCGAGCCTTGCGTTGGCGTCGTCGCGGCTGTAGCCGCCCGACAGCGCGACGACGCGCAGCACCTTGGGGTGCCTGACGAAATCGGCGTAGAAGTCGTCGGCGTTCGGCAGCGTGAGCTTCAGCATTACCTGCTGCGAGCCGGGCAGCGCGTCGAGGTGCTTCGCGATCGCCGACTTCAGCAGGCGCTCGGCGCCGCCCTTGTCGGCGGCGTGGATGTCGACCTCGGGCTCGATGATCGGCACGAGCCCCGCCGCCAGGATCTCCCTGCCGACCGCGAACTGCTGGTCGACGACGTCGCCGATGCCCTTGGCGTCGGCCGCCTTGATCACCGAGCGCATCTTGGTGCCGAAAATGCCCTTGCCGAGCGCACGGGCGAGGAGCGCGTCGAGGCCCGGATTGGGCTTCATCATCTGCACGCCGTTGGCCTCGTCGGCGAGCCCCTTGTCGATCTTGAGGAACGGCACGACGCGCTTCACCGACCACAGGTAGTCGGCGGTGCCGCGCCCTTCGACCTCGCGGTCCATCGTCTGCTCGAAGAGGATCGCGCCGAGCACGCGGTTGCCGTCGAACGCCGGGCTCGTGACGATGCGCGTGCGCATCGCGTGGACGAGGTCGTACATCTCTGCGTCACCCGACCAGGCACCCGCCTTGATGCCGTACAGCGAAAGCGCCTTCGGCGTGCTGCCGCCCGACTGGTCGAGCGCGGCGATGAAACCCTTGTCGGACCTGATCTTGGCCTGTTGCTGCATGTTCATGGGATCAATCCGCCTGCGTCGACTCCGCCGGCTGCGCCGCGGCCTTCGCGTCGTCCTCGGCGGCCGCCTTCATCGACAGCCGCACGCGGCCCTTCTCGTCGGCCTCGATCACCTTGACACGGATGACCTGGCCTTCCTTGAGGTAGTCGGAGACCTGGTTGACGCGCTCCTTGGCGATCTGCGAGATGTGCAGCAGGCCGTCCTTGCCGGGCAGCAGTTGCACGATCGCCCCGAAGTCCAGCAGTCGCAGCACCGGGCCCTCGTAGATCTTGCCCACCTCGACCTCGGCGGTG
>JAICUU010000304.1 GCA_025935675.1 Burkholderiales bacterium | reverse complement strand
TGGCGTACGTGAAGGCGTCCGACGAGCATGGCGTCCTCGACGTGCCCGCAGGCAACGCGGCGTCGCTGTGGGGCGCGCGCATCCGTCTCGTGCCGGGCCACGTCGACCCGACGTTCAACCTCTATGACTTCGTCGTCGGCTGTCGCGGCGAGCGCGTCGAGGCGGTGTGGCCGGTCGCGCGCGGCACGCTGGGCTGACGCGTCACGCCAATCGCGTGGCGGAGGCCGTTTTCGCCCGGCGACGCATCGCGCCGCCCTCGGGCCTTGCATGCTGAAAGCGCGCGTGCCGTCGTCGGGGAACAACCCATGTACGTGATCGATCGGCTCCAGCGCAGGGCGAGGCTCATGGAGCCGGGCGGGTTCGCCATGGTGATGGCGACGGGGATCGTCTCGATCGACGCCATGCAGCACGCGATGCCGTGGATCGGGCTGGCGTTGTTCGCGCTGAGCTGGGCGGCATACCTCTGGCTTCTGCTGCTCAGCGTAATGCGCTTGCTGTGCCATCGCGACGAGATGGTCATGCACTTCCGGACGCCCGGCCGCGATGCAGCATTCCTCACGCTGCCTGCGGCCACCTGCGTGCTGGCCACGCAGTGCCTTCAGGTCGCGTACCTGCCCCTGCTGGCGCGGGTGGTCGCGATCTGGGGGGCATTGTGCTGGCTGGTCCTTACCTACCTGTTCTTCCTCTCGACCATCACTCGCCACGACAAGGCGCCCTTCAGCGACACGATCAACGGCAGCTGGCTTGTCACGGTCGTGGCGACGCAGGCGCTCGCCGTGCTGGTCGCCCTGCTGGCGCGGGACGGAACGTTCGTCGCGCACGAGCACGCGCTGTTCGTCGCGGTCAGCCTGTACCTGATCGGATGTGCGTGGTATCTCATCATCATCACGCTCATCACCTACCGGATGGTGCTGCTGCCGCTGAACGCGAGGCAATTCACGCCGCCTTACTGGATCAACATGGGCGCGCTCGCCGTCAGCACGCTGGCCGGCAGCACCATCATCCTGAACGCGCCGCCGCAGGGTCCGCTGTACGACCTCCTCCCGTTCGTCAGGGGCTTCACGCTGTTCTACTGGGCCACCGCGACCTGGTGGATCCCGCTGCTGATCATGCTGGAACTGTGGCGCCACGTCTGGAGCCGCGTCCCCGTCACCTACGAAGTCGACGACTGGGACATCGTGTTTCCGATCGGCATGTACACGGTGTGCACGACGGCGCTCGCCAAGGCGATGGGCGCCGACTACCTGCTGGCGATCCCGGACGTCGGCGTCTACGTCAGCCTGCTCGCTTGGGCGCTCGTCGCTGCGGGTCTGGTGTGGCGACTCGCGCACCGCAGGATGGGCGGGCCCGCTTCGTGAGGGGCGGCAACTGAATTGCACCGGTCGTGGGACGATCGGTCGAGCGGCAGCGACGGCCCGCCAGGCCTGATCGATGCACCGTGCTCGACTGCGGCGCGTTCCCGTCTCATAGCGCCACCATGCCACGCGGCGTGCGAAGCATCGCAGCTAGTCGGGGTGTTGCCGCATAGCTGACGTGCATCGCGTCGCCGAGCTTCCACGCGGCGAGGGCCGCGCGGATCGTCGCGGGTGCCGGATGAGATGCCGCGAGCTCGACGAGCGTGACGCCGCTGTCCGCCATGCGCTCGGCCGGATGCACGCCCGGCGGCCATTCGATCAGTGCCGGCAGCACGCCGCCCGCGGGGCGCACGCCGTCATCGGGAATCGTCAGCCGCCACGCGAGGTCGCCGCGCGTCATCTTCGTCGCCACGCCCGGCGCGATCGTCGCGCGCAGGAGCGCGTCGTCGAGGTCGTCGGTGTGCGCCGCCCAGCCGATGAGCGCGGGCGCGATCGCCAGCGCGTCGCGCATGGCAGGCTTGTCGAGATCGAAGAAGCGCGGACGCCCGGGTGGCGGTGCATCGGGATCCACCGCAAGGAGCTCGAGGTACAGCCTCGGCCCGAGCTTCATCACCGCGTTGTGCGTGCCCATCAGCGCGTGCTTGCCGCCGGCGATGGCCGTCGCGCCGGTGAGCCGCGCGAGGTGATCGATGCCTTGCGCGAGCGTCGCGCAGCCGACGACGAGGTGATCGGGCGCGACGATCATGGCGCGGCGCGTGTGCTGAAGCACCGCCCCGGGATGTGCGCTCCGTCGAGAAGGACAGCGCGCTTCAACCGGATCACGACTCCGGCCCGGCCTCGTCCGCGTCGAAGTCGAGCTCGACGCGCGCGCCGTTGGGATCGTGGAAGAACACCTGCCAGGGCCCGTTGCCGGCCTGGCGGCGGCAGTCGTAGGCGACGCCGAGTTGCGTGAGGCGCGCGAGCGTGTCGCGCAGCCCGGAAGCCGTGAACGCCATGTGGTCGATGACACCGGGCACGAGCGCGTCGCGCGCGCGATCGCCGACGACGTGCAGGATCGGCGTGCCGTTGGCATAGAGCCACGCGCCGGGAAAGCGGAATGGCGGCCGCGGCCCGTCGACGAGGCCCATCGCATCACGGTAGAACGCGATCGTGGCCTCGGTGTCGTCGGTCAGGATCGTGAAGTGGTTCATGCCGCGGATCGCCATCGCTCCTCCCCCCGCCAAAGTCGCATTGTCGCGCGGATCGCGCCTCGCCCGGGCGCGACCTCGGCGAGGAAATCGTCGATGATCGCGAGCGCGTCGGGCGCATCGGCGTCGTTGAAGCGCAGCGTCGCGTCGCCGCCGCTCCAGGCGTGGCCGAGGCCCTCGATCTCCACGAGGCGCGCGACGAGGCCGCCGCCCGCGCGCCAGTCGCGCACGCGCATCGCGTGACCCGGCGCATCGACATGGCGATCGACGGTGGCGGGCGGCAGCCGGTCGTCGCCGGCATCGATGCCGGCGCGCGCGAGGAACTGCGCGACCAGCGCCTTGGCGTTGCGGGGCGCGACGACGCCATCGGCAAGGCCCTGGATCACCAGCAGCGGCACGCGCCGCCCGCGATCCGGCGCGGCGCGGCCGATCGCGGCGACATCGTCCAGCGGCCCTTCGGCGAGGACGCGGCGCGCCGCGAGCGGCGTGCCCGCCGCGCCGCAGGCAATGCCCGAGTGCGCGACGACCGCCCGAAACACGTTGGCGTGGCGCAAGCCGAGTATCGCCGCGAGGCCGCCGCCGGCCGACATCCCGGCGGCGGTGATGCGCCTGGCGTCGACGCTGTAGCGCGACGCGATCTTCTGCGTCATCGCCTCGACGATCGCGGCCTCGCCGTCGCC
>JAICUU010000401.1 GCA_025935675.1 Burkholderiales bacterium | reverse complement strand
TCGCGGATCGCGCGCTCGGCGTCGAGCTCGCCTGCGAGCCGCGCGCCGCCGATGACGTGGATGCGCCGGTCGCCGTCGACGCCCGCATCGCGCACCGATTCCTGCCCGGCGCAGACGACGACGCTGTCGACGTCGAGGCAGCGCGCCTCGCCTTGCACGACGATGTGCAGGCCCGCGTCGTCGATGCGCCGATAGTCCACGCCCGCGAGCATCGTCACGCCTGCGCGCTTCAGCGCGATGCGGTGCGCCCAGCCGGTGGTGAGGCCGGGTCCCGCGCCCATGCGCCGCGCATCGGCGCGGCGCTGCAGCAGGAACACCTCGCGCGGCGGCTTCGCGGGCGCGGCGGCGACGAGCCCGCCTCGCTCGCGTGCGGCGACATCGACGCCCCATTCCGCGCACCAGGCTTCGCGCGCGATCGCGCGCTCGAACAGCAGGAACGCGCAGGCGTCGACGCCGATGCCGCCCGCGCCGATGACGGCGACGCGCGCGCCGGCCACCTTGCGGCCGGCGAAGAGATCGGGATAGCGGATCACCTTCGGATGGTCGATGCCGTCGATCGACGGCACGCGTGGCACGACGCCGCTGGCGACGATCACCGCGTCGAACGCGCCGGCGACGTCGGCGGGCGTGACGCGTTTGCCGAGCTCCAGCGTGACGCCGGTGTCGCTGATGCGCGTCGCGAAGTAGCGGAGCGTATCGGCGAAGTCCTCCTTGCCGGGCACGCGCATCGCGAGGCGGAACTGGCCGCCGATCGCATCGGCCGCCTCGTACAGCGTCACGCGATGGCCGCGCGCGGCGGCGATCGTCGCGGCGGCGAGCCCGGCGACGCCGGCGCCGATCACGGCGATACGCCTGGCTGCGCGCGTCGTTGCGTAGACGAGCTCGGTCTCGCGGCAGGCGCGCGGGTTGACGAGGCAGCTCGCGCGCTGGTTGCGGAACGTGCGGTCGAGGCAGGCCTGGTTGCAGGCGATGCAGGTGTTGATCGTGTCGGCGCGATCGGCGGCCGCCTTCGCCATCAACGCCGGGTCGGCGAGGAACGGCCGCGCCATCGACACCATGTCGGCATCGCCGGCGGCGAGGATCGCCTCGGCGGTGCCGGGATCGTTGATGCGGTTCGACGCCACCACCGGGATCCGCAGCGAGCGCTTGACGCGCGCCGTGGCGTCGCGGAACGCCGCATGCGGGACGATCGCGCCGATCGTCGGCACGCGCGCCTCGTGCCAGCCGATGCCGGTGTTGAGGAGCGTGATGCCGGCATGCTCGAGCGCCTGCGCGACGGCGATCGTCTCGTCCATCGTGTTGCCACCCTCGACGAGGTCGAGCAGCGACAGCCTGAACATCACGACGAAATCCTCGCCGACGCGCCGGCGCGTTGCGCGCACGATCTCGACGGCAAAGCGCATCCGCGCGTCGATGCCGCCGCCCCAGCCGTCGCTGCGGCGGTTGACGCGCGGCGACAGGAACTGGTTGATCAGGTAGCCCTCGCTGCCCATGATCTCGACGCCGTCGTAGCCGGCGCGCTGCGCGAGCGCGGCGGCGCGCGCGAAATGGCCGACGACGCGCGCGATGCG
>JAICUU010000016.1 GCA_025935675.1 Burkholderiales bacterium | reverse complement strand
CGCGCGCTGGTATTCGCGGAACAGGGAACGCGCCTCGGCGAGCGTCGCGTCGTCGCCCGCCGCAACGAGATCGAGGGAACGAGGGTCCATGCGCAGCGACGTCATTATGCTCGACGCGGATCCGCATGGCTGTCATCATCGCCGTTCCTTCGCGTTCAACGTTCCCGCCCCCGACCGGGCCTTCGCCATGACCACCTCCCGCCCCTCGGTTGCCGACAAGCGGCGCGCGTTTCGCGCGCTGCACACATCGGGCTGCTTCGTCATTCCCAATCCCTGGGACATCGGCAGCGCGCTGTACCTGCAGAGCCTCGGCTTCAAGGCGCTCGCGACGACGAGCTCGGGATTCGCGTGGTCGCAGGGCCATGCCGACAATCACATCACCCGCGACGTGGCGCTCGCGCACCTTAGAGCGATGGTCGCCGCCACGGACCTTCCCATCAACGCCGACTTCGAGAGCGGCTTCGCGCGCGATGCCAAGGGTGTCGGCGAAAGCGTCGCGATGGCCGTCGCCACCGGCGTCGCGGGATTGTCGATCGAGGATTCCACCGGCGATCCTGCGCACCCGCTGTTCGACCTCGACGTCGCGGTCGCGCGGATGCGCGCCGCGCGCCAGGCGATCGACGGTGCGGGCGGCGACACGCTGCTCGTCGGCCGCTCCGAGGGATTCTTCGTCGGCCGCCCCGACATCGACGAGACGATCCGGCGATTGAAGGCGTACGCCGACGCCGGCGCCGAGTGCCTCTACGCGCCCGGGATCCGCACGGAGGAGCACATTCGCGCGGTCGTCGCAGCGGTGGCGCCGAAGCCGGTGAACCTGCTGGTCGGCGGTACCACCCCGCTCGACATGAAGTCAATCGCGGCGATGGGCGTGCGGCGCGTCAGCGTCGGCGGCGCGCTGGCACGCTCGGCGTGGGGCGGATTCATGCGCGCGGCGAAATCGATCGCGGAGACCGGGCGGTTCGATGCATTCGCCGACGCCGCGCCAGGAGCGGAGCTCAATCGCCTGTTCGGCTGAGCACCCCGTCGTTCCCGCGCGTGAACGCCACGTAAGCACCCCGTCATCCCCGCGAAAACGGGGTGACGTCCGGGTCACCGCAACTACGCGCGCTTGTCGGCGATCGTCTCGCCATCGACGACGCGGTCGTCGTCGTCGCGCAGCAGCGTGTCGGTCGGCAGCGTCGAGTCGCGGCCTGCCGCCCCACGCTCGCCGGTGCCGTTGCGGTCGGTGTCGCTGTCGAGATCGGCATCGCCGATGTCCGGCCCCGCCGTAGCATCGCGACCGTCGACATCCGGATCCGACGTCGTGCCCTGCGGTGCGAGCAACCCGTCCTCGCGATTGAGGCCTGGCCCGCCACGGATGTCGCTTCCCGTGTCGGACGAGTCGCTCGGGCCGAGCGCGGCGGTGCCATGGCCTTTCGGCGTCACGGGCAGGTTGTCGGGGGGAAGCGCGTCAAGGGATGTGGCCATCGTGATCTCCGCGGGGCCGGCATGCCGGCGTCGCCTCCAATATCGCTCCCCGGGTGCGCCGGTGGTAGCGGCGCAGCGCCGGCCTGCGTGTCCGCAGGCGTCCGACGGCGCTCGCGCGAACTTTTCGGCGCGGCAACGATCCAGCGCGTCGATTGCCTAACATCGACCGTGGCAACCTCCCTTTAACGCCGTCGAAGGAGCTTCGCGTGACGAACCGCAGAACCGCCGCCGATTTTCCGCAGGAAGTCCTCAACATCTTCGACGGCTACATCCACGGCGACATCGATCGCCGCACGTTCCTCGACCGCGCCGCGCGGCACGCCGCAGGCGGGTTCACCGCCATCGCGATGCTCGAAGCGCTGATGCCCAACTACGCGCTGGCGCAGCAGGTCGCGAAGGACGACCCGCGCATCCGGGCCGAGTACCTGACGTACCCGTCGGTGAGCGACCAAGGCTCGGTGCGCGGTTATTTCGCGATGCCGGCGCATCCGGAAGGCAAGCTCCCCGGCGTGCTCGTCTACGGCGAGAACCGCGGCCTCAATCCGTACATCGAGGACGTCGCGCGCCGGCTCGCCGCCGCCGGCTTCGTCGCCTTCGCGCCCGATGCGCTGTCGCCGATGGGCGGCTATCCCGGCGACGAGGAGAAGGCGGCGCAGCTTTTCGCGATGCTCGATCCGAAGAAGCGCAGCGACGATCTCATCGCGGCGTACGCATTCCTGGCGTCACGGCCGGAATGCAACGGCACGATCGGCGCGGTGGGCTTCTGCTTCGGCGGCGGCATCGTCAACATGCTGGCGGTGCGCGAGCCGAAGCTCGCGGCGGCGGTGCCGTTCTACGGCGTGCAGCCCAGTGCGGCCGACACGGCGAACATCAAGGCGCCGCTCCTCATCCACTACGCCGGCCTGGATACGCGCATCGACGCCGGCTGGCCGGCGTGGAAGGCCGCGCTCGACGCCAACCACGTCCGCTACCAGGAATTCACGTACCCGAACGTCAACCACGGCTTCCACAACGACACGACGCCCCGTTATGACGAGCCGGCGGCCAAGCTCGCGTGGTCGCGGACGATCGCCTTCTTCGACCAGCACCTGCGCGGCGGCAAGACGGCCGCGCGGGCGCCTGCCGCCGCGACCTCGAAGGTGTGAGCAGAACAAGGCGCGCAGCCGTCGAGGCGCGCGCCCGTCGCTTCAGAAGTGCGAGAACAGCGCGATCAGGATGATGATCGGGATCGGGATGCCGAGGACCCACAACAGGATCGAGCGCATGGCGTGTCTCCGTCAGTTACCGCAGCGCGACAGCGAGGCGATCGCGCTGGCGTCCGCCGATCGTCGCAGCGACGCTGGCCGAGAATGCGCCGACAATCAGCGCGAGGAATGACCACAGGGCGGTCTGCGCGGCGACGCTGCGCGCCCGCTCCATGTCCTGCGGCGAAATCGATGGCAGCCTCGACGCATCGGGTGCGGGCGGCGGTGACGGCGGCGCGCCTGCCGTGGTCGCGCTCGGCGCGGGTGCCGGCACCGTGGTCACGCTTGGCGCGGGTGCAGCCGCCGTCGCGGGCGCCTCGCCCGCGGCGACCGGCCGCGCGTTGCCGGTGGCCATCGCGACGAGGCCCGGCGTGCCGGCGCCGATCGCGGTCGAGGCTGCCGAGGTCAGGAAGCCTGCGGTGACGATCGTCGCGAGCGCCCATACGACGAAACCGTGCGCGGTGTCCCGGAAGTACACCTCGTCGTCGTGTACCTGCACCCACTTCGTGCGCAGGCGACCGGCGACATAGCCCCCGACCGCAGACGCGATCAGCTGCACCAGCACCGCCGCGACGATCGTCGTCGCGCCGAGCATCGTCGTCGACGTGCTCGCGACCCATGGCGATACGCTCGTCAGCTTGAGGCCGACGCAGAGCACGAGCAGGACGAGCGCGAGCGCCGCCGACACGACCGCGCCGGCGACCACCGCGCTCCAGCTCATGCTCGACTGGGATGATTCGTTCGGCAACGAAACTGCCGCGACCGCTGGTCCCGGGGTGACCGCGGCTGCCGGCGATTGACGCATATCGGTACGCATATCCATCTCGACGCCTCCGTACACACGGGGTGGATGGCGCAACGGTACGGACCCGCACCCACCCGCGCATTCGGGCGCATACCGAAAGCGCTGTCGGAGCCGGCCGACGCGGCGTCCGCCCACTTGCCTGTGCGTGTCGGCGTTCCACCCCTTGCCGCGGCGCAGGTGCAAGCGGTCGGCTATCATCGCGATCGCCTGCCTTGCAAAATGCGTGACCGCCATGCCGCTCTTTCGCCATTGCCTGATCCTGGCCAGCCTCGCGTGGGTCGCCGGCTGCGGCGGCGGGGGTGGCGACTCGGGCGGCACGCCGACGCCGCCGCCGAGCGCGTTCAGCGACCCCGTCACCTATTCCACCGCGGCAACGAGCAGCCTGCCGTCGGCCGAGGAGCTCGCGTTCACGAGCAAGCACACGCTGGCGATCGACGGCACCACCTACGCGTACACGGCTACCGTCGGCCACCTCACGGCGAAGGACCCGGGCTCGGGCGCGGCGGAAGCGTCGTTCTTTTACGTTGCGTACACGCTCGATGGCGCGAGCGCCAACTCGCGGCCCATCACGTTCTTCTACAACGGCGGACCGGGCTCGGCCACCGCGTGGCTGCACCTCGGCTCGTTCGGGCCGAAGCGGCTCGTCACCGGCAACCCGTCGACGGCGACGCCGGCGCCGTTTCCGCTCGTCGATAACGGGCACAGCCTCCTCGACGTCTCCGACCTCGTGTTCGTGGACGCGGTCGGCGCCGGCTGGTCCGAGGCGATCTCGCCGAACGTCAACAGCTCGTTCTGGGGCGTCGACGTCGACGCCGCGGTGTTCCGCGACTTCGTGATGCGCTACGTCGCCGTCAACGCCCGGCAGGATTCGCCCAAGTACCTGTTCGGCGAGTCGTACGGGACGACGCGTAGCGCGGTGCTCGCGAAGGCGCTCGAGCTCGCCGGCGTCGAGTTGCGCGGCGTCGTGCTGCAATCGTCGATCCTCAACTACAACAGCAACTGCAGCGTCGTGCTCAACGCCAATTGCGAGGGGAACCTGCCCTCCTACGCGGCGACGGGCGCTTGGTACGGGCTCGACTCGCCGAATCCCGCGCCGGCCGACGTGCCTGCGTACCTCGTCAACGCGCGCGCATTCGCCGCCGGCGTCTACGGTCCCGCAGTGGCGCAATTCCTGTCGAACCACACGCCGCCGTCGGCGCAGCTGACGGCGAGCCTCGCCAACCTGACCGGCTACGCGGCCGCGAACTGGGCCGCCCCCAACATCAACGTCCATGCCGGCGACTTCGTGCGCAAGCTCATCCCCGGCACGCTGCTGGGCTCGTACGACACGCGCGTGTCGGCGGCGAACGGCACGCCGCTCGCGGCCGGCGGCGACCCGTCGAGCACGTTCTACGAAGGCGGCTTCGCGAGCGCGATCACGTCGTACGTGGCGTCGCTCGGCTACACCACGCCGTCGAAGTACATCCTGCTCGGCAACGCGATCAACGGCTGGAATTTCCGTCACGGGGCGAATCCCGTGCCCGACGTGGTTCCCGACCTCGCGGCGGCGCTGACGCTGAACCCCGACTTGCGCGTGCTGTCGCTCAACGGCTATCACGACGTCGTCACGCCGTTCTACCAGACGGAGATCGATCTCGCGCGCCTTCCCGCCAACCCCAATGTCACGACGCGCTTCTATTTCGGCGGCCACATGACCTACCTCGACGACGCGTCGCAGGCGCAGGAGAAGGCGGACCTCGAGGCGTTCTACGCGCAGTCCGGGAACGCTCCATGAGCCGCATTCGCGTGACCGGCGCCACGCTCGCCCTGGCCATCGCCGCCGCGATGCCGACCGCGCGAGCCGCCGATCCACCGGCGCCCGCGGTGATCGAGACGCCCTATCGCGACCCGTACGTGCCACCGCAATCGCGCCCTCCGCAACCCGCCGAGGCGAAGCGCGGCGCGGCCCTGCAAGCGCAGGCGCAAGGCGAGCTCGCGGCCGCGTTCGCCGCAGCGGACACCGCCCACAAGGGCACGCTGACCCGCGACGAGGCCCGCGCCGGTGGCCTGGGCTACATCGCGAATCACTTCGACGACATCGACACCGCGAAGCGCGGCGCGGTGAGCTTCGACGACGTCGTCCGCTACCTCGACGCTCGTCGCGCAGCGGCCGCCACCCGCCCTCGCTGACCGCCAAGGCGAGGGGTCGAGGCGGGCGTGTCGGACGACACCGCCCCCGCTTACGGCGTTCCTCCTACATTCCGTCTGTCGGGTGCCCGCCATACTGGTCGGGAGATTCGCACGTCGCGCCCGGAGCGGCGGCAGCGGACTCGGGGTATGCTGTCGAGACCCCCCAAGTCGCAGAACTCGAACAATGGGTGATGCATGCATCTCGTCGACGTGACGATGCTGCACGGACCGGCCGTCGGCGGCGTATCGCGGTACCTGTCGACGAAGTATCGCTGGCTGCAGGACAACACGCGCGTCCGCCATTCGCAGCTGATGGCGAACGCCACGCCGGGTCGCGGCGAGGACGGCGAGATCCTCCTTGCCGGGCGGCGCCTGCCGGGCTGCGGCGAGCTCCTGTGGCCGATGGAAGCCCGGCGCTGGATCGACACGATCGCCGGCCTCGAGCCCGACGTCATCGAGGCCAACGACATCGGCACGAGCGCGTGGTTCGCGCTGGCGGCGGCGCGCAAGCTCGACGTGCCGCTCGTCGCGTTCGCGCACGTCGACCTCGTCCGGTTCGCCCGTGAGCGCCGCGGCGCGCTCGCCGAGCGCGTGCTGGTCGCGTATTCGCGCGCGTTCTACGAGCGCGCGGACGTCGTCGTCGCGCCGAGCGAGTACATGCGCCAGCGCCTTGCCGGCTGGGGCATCGAGCGTGCGCTGGTGCGGCACCTGGGTGTCGACGCGACGCGCTTCCATCCCCGCCATCGCACCGCGACGCTGCGCGGCCGGCTCGGCCTCGCGCCCGGCACACGGCTCCTCATCTACGTGGGCCGCTTTTCGGCGGAAAAGCGGATCGACGTGCTGCTCGACGCGATGCGGCAGTTGCGCGGCCGCTATCACCTGCTGCTGGTCGGGGGTGGCGAGACGCCGCCGTTGCCGGCGAATGTCACCCGGCTGCCGTTCGTCGCCAACACCACCGTGCTGGCGGAGCTCATCGCCAGCGCCGACGCGCTCGTGCACGCCGGCGACGTCGAGACCTTCGGCCTCGTCTACCTCGAAGCGATGGCCTGCGCGCGGCCCGTGGTCGCCGTCGATGCGGGCGCCGCGTCCGAGGTCGTCGCCGCCAACTGCGGCGTGCTGGCGCGGCCCGGCAACGCGGCATCGCTCGCCGCGGCGGTGGACGCGTTGTACGACCGCGACCTCGACGCGCTGGGCGCCAACGCGCGCCGCCGCGTCGAGGACCATTTCACCCTCGACCTGTCGATGCACCGGCTGTTGACGCTCTACCGCACGGCGATGGCCGCGCCGCTGTCCGGGGTGCCGGCGCTCGTGGCGACGTGAGCGGGAGCGGCGCGCAAGGTCCGAACGACAACGACGGCACGGAGCGCATCGCCGCGATCGTCATCCACGACGTCGCGCCGGCGACGTGGCCGCAGTGCGAGGCGCTGCTCGGCATGGTCGACGCGCTCGGCGCCCCGCCCGTCACGCTGCTCGTCGTCCCGCATTTCCATCGCGGCGTCCACGCCCGTGAATCGCGGGCGTTCGTCGATGCGCTCGGCGCGCGCGTGGCGCGCGGCGACGAGCTCGCGCTGCACGGTTATTACCACGCCGACGATGCGCCGCCTCCACGTTCGCTGCGCGAGTTCGTTGCACGCCGCGTGCTGACGCGCTCGGAAGGCGAGTTCGCCGCGATCGCCGACGCGGAGGCGCGTGAACGGCTTGCAAGCGGCATCGCACTCTTTGCAGAGCAACGCTGGCCGCTCGCGGGTTTCGTGCCCCCGGCGTGGCAGCTCAACGACGCGACGCGCCGCGCGCTCGACGGCGCAGCGCATCCGTTCGCCTACGTGCCGGTGCGCGCCGGCATCCATCGGCTGCCGGGATGGCAGCTCGAGCCGACCGCCAACCTCTGCTACAGCCCGGACAGCGGGTGGCGGCGCGCGATGTCACGCGCATTGATCGGCCGCGAATGGCGCCGCGCGGGAACGCGACGGCTGATGCGGCTGTCGCTGCATCCGCTCGACGCGCGCTTCGCGGAAGTCGTCGCGCACTGGCGCGCGCTGATAGAGCGCGCGCTGACCGAGCGCCGCCCGGTGACGAAGCGCGAGGCGATGGCTTGAATCTCCGCGCCCCGCGGCGCCACGCCGGGCGCCGCGGGGGTCAGCTTTCGGTCAGGGGCAATTCGACGCGACCACGGTGCTCGCGCTTTGCGTACGCCGCGGGAAGTTGAACGGCACGTGGTTCATCGACAGCCGGCGCAGCCCCGCGCCCAGGAAGGCGATCGCGCAGTCGACATCCTCGGCGCGATAGCCGAGCGGAATCGGCTTGAACCCCGTCTTGCCGCAGCGATGCAGGAGCGCCTGGTCGAACACCTGCCGCGCATATCGGAAGCCGGCGTCGAGATGCGGATCGGAGATCCCGGGCAGCGACGCGTGCAGCGCGCGCTTGAACTCGCCCATCACGGGGCCGAAGTAGCGCTCGTGCCATGACGAGCCTTCCTGCGCCTCGGCGAGCCGCGCGACCACGCACAGGTAGTTGCGCCACGCCGCTTCCTCGGCGCACTCGATGCCCTCGAACGGCAGCCAATAGGAGCGGAGCACTTCCTCGGCGGTGAACGCCGGTTGCGCGCGCACGTGCAGCAGCGCCTCGCGCCAGGCTTCGGCGAGGCGCGCGGCACGCCGCGACAGCGCCTCCTCGAAGAGCAGCTCCTTGCTGCCGAAATGATAGTTGACGAGCGCGACATGCACGCCCGCCTCGCCCGCCAGCGCGCGGTGCGACGGGTCGCGGAATCCGCGCTCGGATACCAGCGTCTCGGCGGCGTCCAGCAGCCGCTCCCTCGTCGCATCGCCGCGCCGCGGCAACGCCGTCACTCGTGCACCTTCAGGCATTTTTGTCTTCCTCGATGTCGTCACCTCGTCCGCGCGCGCGGCCGGTTTCCTCCGCGCGCTCCATGTCCTCCGCCTCGCGCCGCGAGCGCGGCGCGGCGTCGTGCGCCTCGCGCTCGACGTCGTGGGTGGCGATATGCCGCTTCACGCCCTCGTCGTATTCGCGAGTCGCCTTGTAGTTACCTTCGCCATACTCGCCTTGCGTCGGCTGCCGGGACCCGGCCCCGGACGGCGTGCCGGCCTGTTGCTGTTGCGAGGCCTGCTTCGGTACCGGCTTGCCCGGCTCGCGCACCGGCGCCTTGGGCGTGTGCGGCTTGGCCTCGGCATGGCTCGAGTGCTTTCGGGTGCTCATGCGATCTCCTTGGACTTGTTGACGCAGCCGGCGACAAATCCTTCGGTGCCGGATATACGGCAGAATCGTGGACGACGTTGTCCGCGCGACCAATCGGAAGGCCGCGCATCGCGTTGTAGGAAATCGTGCGACACGCGTGCAAAAACGCCATCGCACGACATAACGAAGCGTCGCCGGGCGGCGACGGCCGGGATCCCGATTGGACCGGAATCGGTCCGCTGGCCCCGCCCGGCAGGCGTCATGGCCGCATGCCCGCCTGCGCGGGAATGACGTGTCGACGCTAGCGCGTGCCGAAGATGCGATCGCCGGCGTCGCCCAGGCCCGGCACGATGTAGCCGTGGGAGTCGAGCTCGCGGTCGATGGCGGCCGTGTACACCGCGACATCCGGATGCACGCTGCCGAAATGCCGGACGCCCTCGGGCGCGGCGACGAGGCAGACAAAGCGGATCGACCTCGGCTCAAGCGCCTTGAGCCGCGCGACTGCCGCGACTGCGGAATTGGCGGTGGCGAGCATCGGGTCTAGCACGACGACATCACGCTCCGCCATCTCGCGCGGCATCTTGAAGTAGTACTCGACCGCCTCGAGCGATTCGGGATCGCGGTAGAGGCCGATGTGACCGACCCGCGCAGCCGGGATCACCGACAGGAAGCCGTCGAGGAGGCCGAGGCCGGCGCGCAGGATCGGCACGAACACGAGCTTCTTGCCGTCGATCAGCGGCGCGCGCATGCGCTCGAGCGGCGTGTCGATGTCGACGTAGTGCACCGGCACGTCGCGCGTGACCTCGTAGGCCATCAGCGCGCCGATCTCGCCCAGCATCCGGCGGAAATTGTTGGTCGACGTCTCGCGACGCCGCAGCAGCGTGAGCTTGTGCTGGACGAGCGGGTGATCGACGACGACGGGCGACGCAGGCATCGTGTGGATGAAGGATCCGGGCGGACGGGCAAGGATGCCGGCGCGACCCCGGACGCGCAAGCCCGGGAGGCCGGCTCGTCGCCGGGCTCCCGTTCTCGCGTCCTTCTCCATCGCGGTACGCCCGCCGCTGGCGCTCGCATGGCGGGGCCTTACGCGCTGTCCGCGAAAAGCCGCAGCCACAGCGCCATCGCGAGCCCGGCGGCACCGACCGGCGCGCGCTCGCCGCGCCACGGCTCCGGTTCACGCACCTCGCGTGGCCGCGCCAACGCGCGCCGGGGCGCGTGCACGACGCCGCCTTCGGGCGCGCACGCCTCGAAAAGGCGCGGCTCGAGCCGCGTCGCGCGGCGCCGGTCCTCGCGCGCCGCGATATGCACGACCATGCCGTCGCGCGCCTGTCAATACAGCCCGTGGTCGCGCTGCAGCGTTGCGTCCGCGCAGCGGCGCGGCGGTTGCAGGAAATCTCGTCTCATTTCGGGTGCCTCGTTGTCGTCTCTTGTTGCGATCGATGCACCGGGAGAAACAAAAAAGCCCGGTGCCTTGTCGGGCGATCCGGGCTTGTCGTTATGGAAAGGCGCGTCGTCAGGCGCGCACCTCCCTGGCACAAGTCCGGTCGCGATCGTCGGGGGTGCCGCCGGGCGCGATGCCCGGAACGGCGGCGCGGGTCACGCGCATGCCCTTCGGTGATCGGCGTTGCAATCGAATGTCGGTCATCGTCGCGCTCCTTTCTCGTCGTGAGGTTGCAATGTCCCGCGCGCGCAAGACGCGGCCGGGCTCGCTCGTTCCTCGCCGGAGGAACTGCAGGAAAAGGCCGGGGGTGACCGCGACCGTCCGACAGTTCCGCCGATCCCGGCGGACGTCGTCCGGCCGGGAAGCTACGGGTTCGCGATGACGCCCGTGCGCATGGCGCGCGCGGGCAGCAGCACGACGAAGGGGCAGGCGACGCCCGCGATCGCGCAATGGCCGATGCGCATGCCGCCGCGCTGGGCGGGGAGTGCGTACGGCGATTTGCGGAGATCGAGCGTCATCGAGCGCCTGGCCTTTCGTTGCAAGAACCCGCGATGGACTCGCAGGAACGAGTGAGTGATGTTACCGTTGCGGGCTCGCGCGCGGCAAGCGAAAAGCCGCGGTTCGCGCGCATGGGTGGCGCGAATGCAACATGTTCGCGCGCGATGACAATCGAATCGCCGACCCGATGGCCGCTGCCGATCGCCTCTCCGACGCCGAGCTCGACACGCTTGCGGCGGCGCTCGCGTCCGATCGGATGCCGAATGCAATGCCGATCGACGCGGCGCAGGGCGCGCTCTATGCGCTCGCGAGCGGTCCCGGCGAGTTCCCGGCGGCGCCGGCGCTCGCGAGCCTCGTCCTCGGCGATGACGCGGGGCACGCCGATGCGCCGGACGCCGAGCCGTCACGTGCGACGCTCGACGCGCTCGTCGAGCGCTTCGCCGCGCAATGCCGGCGCGAAGTGCGCGAGGCCGAGGATTCGCTGCCGCTGCTGCTCTTCGACGGCGACGACGGCAAGCCCGACTACGAGACGTGGTGCTTCGGCTACCTCGACGGCATCGAGGCATCGGATTCGCCGTGGTTCGAGGGCGACGACGCCGAGTCGGTCTACGACCTTACGCAGCCGATCGAGGCGCTGGCCGCCGATGCGCGCGCCGATCCTTCGCTCTTCGACGGGATCGAGGATCTCGCCGCGTATCGCCGCGAAGCGGCCCGCAACCTCGTCGACACGCTGATCGACATCCGCGATTATTGGTTCGACCTGCGCACGTCGCGCGTGCCGGCGCGCCGCGATGCGCCGAAGGTCGGCCGCAACGATCCCTGTCCCTGCGGCAGCGGCCGCAAGTTCAAGCAATGCCACGGACGCGCGGCCTGAACGTCGCGCGCACACGCCCATGAGCGCATTCACCCGTCGCGAATTCCTGCAGGCCGCCGGCGCGATGTCGGCGGCATCAGCGCTGCCGTCGTGCGCCGGCCTCGCGCCCCCGGCGCCGCCGTCGAAGCTCGCCGACGTCGACCACATCATCATCCTGATGAAGGAAAACCGCTCGTTCGACCACTACTTCGGCACACTCGCCGGCGTGCGCGGCTACGACGACGCGCGCGCGCTCCTGTTACCGAGCGGCCGCACCGTGTTCCACCAGCCGGACGACGCCAATCCCGACGGCTACGTGCTGCCGTTCCGCCTCGACACGCGGCGTACGAGCGCGCAGCGCCTCCCCGACTTGAACCACAGCTGGGGACCGTTGCACGCCTGCTACAACCACGGCAAGATGGACAACTTCGTGTCGATGATGCGCAGGGCCGACGGCGACGCCGGCCCGCTGACCATGGGCTACATGGCGCGCGAGGACCTCCCGCTCATGTACGCGCTCGCCGATGCGTTCACGGTCTGCGACGGCTACCACGCATCGCTGATGGGACCGACGTTCCCCAACCGCTTCTTCCTGATGACGGGCTCGATCGACGCCGACGGCAAGTACGGCAGGCCCGCCACCGACAACAACAGCCGGTTCCAGTTGTGGGAGACGTATCCCGAGCGGCTCACGCGCGCCGGTGTCAGCTGGAAGATCTATCACGAGCAGGACGACTACGGCTGCAACGTCGTCAAGTATTTCGGCGCCTACAAGGACGCGCCGAAGCTTTCGGAGCTGCGCCAGAACGCGCTGGTGAACCGGCCGTTCTACGAGCTGCTGCACGATCTCGCCACCGGCAACCTGCCGCAGGTAGTGTGGATCGTGCCGCCGTCGACGGCGAGCGAGCATCCCGATTACCTGCCCGCCGCGGGCGAGGACCATACGCGCCGCGTGCTCGAGGCGCTCTGGTCGAATCCGAAGGTGTGGGCGCGCTCGGTCGTCGTGCTCAACTACGACGAGAACGACGGGCAGTTCGACCACGTGGCGCCACCCACGCCACCGCCGGGCACCCCGGGCGAATTCATCAACGGCCTGCCGGCGGGATTGGGCTTTCGCGTGCCGTGCATCGTGCTGTCGCCATGGAGCCGCGGCGGCTACGTCGTCAGCGACACGTTCGACCACACATCGACGCTGCGCCTGATGGAGACGCGCTTCGGCGTCGAGGTGCCGAATCTCTCTGCGTGGCGGCGCGCGACCTGCGGCGACCTGACGGCGACACTCGACTTCGCGTCTCCGCGCTACGACGTGCCGACGCTGCCCGACACCGCCGCGCATCTCGCCGAGGTCGAGCGGGTGGTGATGACGCTGCCGCCGCCCGGCGTGCCGGCGAAGCAGGCGATGCCGGTGCAGGAAGCGGGAACGCGCACGCGGCGGGGCGCGGCGCCGGCGTGACGGCCCTCGTCATTCCCGCGAATGCTCGTCATTCCCGCGGAAGCGCGAATCCAGCCGTAACGTCACGACAGGAGCCTCGAGGGTTACGGCGAGACGTCAGTCGTCATTCCCGCGAAAGCGGGAATCCAGCCGTAACTTCACGACAGGAGCCTCGAGGTTTACGGCGAGACGTCAGTCGTCATTCCCGCGAAGGCGGGAATCCAGCCGTAACGTCACGACAGGAGCCTCGAGGTTTACGGCGAGACGTCAGGACTGGATCCCCGCTTTCGCGGGGATGACGTTGACGCTGTCGCGGGGATGACGCCTATTTCTTCGGTGCGCAGTTGAGCTCCATCGCCTGCGTGCCGAACGTCAGCGTTGCCGTGCCCTGGTGCTCCCAGAACTGGACGTCGTCGCCGATGTAGCGCGCGCCGCTCGCCGACGCCGCCTGGAACACGGGCGTCGTGCCGGCACGCGTCTCGAGCAGCCCCGACGGCGGATCGGTCTCGTACCACGTGACGACGACGTCCTGCGGCGGCTTGCTGTCGCAGGTGAAGCGGAACGGCCCGCGCGTCGGCACCATCCGGTAGCGCCCCTGGAGCTCGGCGATGCGCGTGCGGTAGACGCTCGACAGGCACGCCCTGGGGTCGGGCGTCTCCGGGCAGCCATCGCGGCTCTTCGTCCACTGCTGCTCCTCGGCGACGAAATAGGCGATCGTCTTGTCGGTGGGCAGCGATCGCGCGGCACGCGCGAACACCTCGCCGAGCTTGCGGTCGAGATCGGCGAGCGCGTCGTCGCCGCAGATCAGCTTCTCGGCCGCGTTGATCTTGCGCGAGCAGTCGAACGAGGGCGTCGCGCCGAGCGCCGGCAGCGCGGCGGCGAGAAGCGCGGCGAGCACGGCATTGCGGCAGTGGGCGGGCGGGCGTTGGCGCATCGGGGTTCCGTGGCGTCGTTGTCGGGTCGTTTCGTGCGGGCTTCGACAGGCGGGCACCGCGCGAATTCCGGTCGGCGCCCACGATACCGCGCCGAGCCTGCCGCGTATACGCCGGCGCGGACGGGCGGCGGCGCCGGCGCGACGGCGGGTGTTGCGGCGGCGCCCAAGTGACGTCGGGGATTGCCGTTGCGCTTGCGTGACCTCCGGCATTGCGGCCGCGCCTGTGCGACGTCGGGCCTCACGGCCACGCCGGCGCGGCGGCGGTCACGCTGCGACATCGGCCTAGTCGAACAGCGTGAGCTCCGTCGCGCGCGGCGCCGCCGCCGCATCGGCACGCTCGAGGCCCGACGCACGCACGCCGAGCAGCCGGATGCGACGTGCGAAGTCGACGCGCGCGAGGCAGCGGCCGCCTTCGGCGCGGATCGTCGCCGCGTCCTGCGTCGCGGCGTCGATCGTGCGATCGCGGGTGACGCGGCTGAAATCGTCGAAGCGCAGCTTGATGCCGATGGTGCGCGCGGCATAGCCCTTGCGCGCGAGGTCGTCGGCGAGGCCCTCGCAAAGCCCGGTGAAGATGGCCGCGAGCTCGGCGCGGTCGCGCTTCACGTGGAGATCGCGGTCGAACGTCGTCTCGCGGCTGATCGAGCGCGCCTCGCTCGACGTCTCCACGGGCCGCGAATCGACGCCGTTGGCGGCGTCGTGCATCCAGGCGCCGTGGCTGCGGCCGAAGCGCTCGCACAGCCACACGCGATCGGCAGCGGCAAGCTCGCCGATCGTGTGCACGCCGAGCGCATCGAGGCGGTCCGCGAGCTTGGGACCGATGCCGTTGATGCGCTTCGCCGGCAGCGGCCAGATCCGCGTGGCGATGTCCTGCGGCCGGATGATCGTCAGGCCATCGGGCTTGTCGAGCTCCGAGGCGATCTTGGCGAGCAGCTTGTTGGGGGCAACCGCGACCGAGCAGGTGAGCTTCGTCGCGTCGCGCACTGCAACCTTGAGCGCGCCCGCGATCTCGCGCGCGGCGGCGAATCGCGCGTCGTCCGCGAGCGGACCGCGCGCATCGACGAGGCCCGTGAGGTCGATGTAGATCTCGTCGATGCCGCGGTTCTCGATGTGCGGCGCGATCGCCGCGACCGCCGCCTTGAAGCGCCGCGAATAGCGCCGGTACTCGTCGAAGTCGGTGGGCAGCACGATCGCGTCGGGCGCGAGCGCCGCGGCTTTCATCATGCCTTGCGCGGAATGCAGCCCGAACGCGCGCGCCGCGTACGTCGCGGTGGTGACGACGCCGCGGCCGCGGTAGTCGCGCAACGTGCGGAACGTGCGCGTCACCGCGCCGGTGACGGGATCGGTCGTCTCCTGCGGCGCGTTGCGGCTGCCGCCGCCGATCACCACCGGCTTGCCGGCGAGCTCGGGATAGCGCAGCAGCTCGACCGACGCGTAGAACGCGTCCATGTCGAGGTGCGCGATGAGGCGGCTGTGCCCGGCCACGACACAGTCTAACGGCCCGCGGCGCGGCCATGACGGCTCGCCCCGCTGCTATAATCCGCGCATTCCGAAGCCGGCCGCGCGCACGCCTCGCCGCGCCGACCGTCTCGCAGCGGCGGCGCGATTCGCGCGAGCCCGCTGCAAGCCACGATGAGCCATCCGCCCGATCTCGTTCGCGACGTCGCCCGCCGGCGCACGTTCGCCATCATCTCCCACCCCGACGCCGGCAAGACCACGCTCACCGAGAAGCTCTTGCTCTTCGGCGGCGCGATCCAGCTCGCCGGCACGGTGAAGGCGCGCAAGAGCGCGCGTCATGCAACCTCCGACTGGATGGAGGTCGAGAAGCAGCGCGGCATCTCGGTGACGAGCTCGGTGATGCAGTTCGAGTACGCCGACCACGTGATCAACCTGCTCGACACGCCCGGCCACCAGGACTTCTCGGAGGACACCTATCGCGTGCTGACCGCCGTCGACGCCGCGGTGATGGTGATCGACGCGGCCAAGGGCGTCGAGGCGCAGACGATCAAGCTGCTCGAGGTCTGCAGGCTGCGCGACACGCCGATCATCACGTTCGTCAACAAGCTCGACCGCGAGGTGCGCGAGCCGCTCGACCTGATGCAGGAGATCGAGGAGATCCTGAAGATCGACTGCGCGCCGGTCACCTGGCCGCTCGGCATGGGCAAGGCGTTCCGCGGCGTGTTCGACCTGATGAACGACCGGTTGCTGCGCTTCACGCCGGGCGAGGAGCGCGTCAGCGACGACACTGAGCTCATCGAGGGCATCGACAATCCACGCCTCGACACGCTCTTCCCGAGCGAAATCGGCGCGCTGCGCCACGACGTCGAGCTTCTGCGCAGCGCGAGCCCGCCGTTCGAGCTTGCGCGCTTCCTCGCTGGCCGCCAGACGCCGGTGTTCTTCGGCTCGGGCATTAACAACTTCGGTGTGCGCGAGATCCTGCGCGCGCTGGTCGAGTGGGCGCCCCCGCCGCAGTCGCGCGACGCGAGCGCGCGGATGGTCGAGCCCGCCGAGAAGCCGTTCACCGGCTTCGTGTTCAAGATCCAGGCGAACATGGACCCGCGCCACCGCGACCGGATCGCGTTCTTCCGCGTCTGCTCGGGCCGCTACACCCCCGGCATGAAGGTGCGGCACCTGCGCGAGAGCCGCGAGATGAAGATCGCCAACGCGCTCACGTTCATGGCCAACGAGCGCGTGGCGAGCGCCGATGCGGTCGCCGGCGACATCATCGGCATCCACAACCACGGCCAGCTGCAGATCGGCGATTCGCTCACCGAGGGCGAGGCATTGGCGTTCAAGGGGATCCCTTATTTCGCGCCGGAGATGTTCCGCATCGCTCGGCCGCGCGACCCGTTCAAGTCGAAGCCGCTCGCCAAGGGCCTGCAGGAGCTGGGCGAGGAAGGCGCGATCCAGGTGTTCTCGACGAATTTCGGCAACACGCTCCTGCTCGGCGCCGTCGGGCAGCTGCAGTTCGAGGTCGTCGCGGCGCGGCTCGCCGCCGAATACGGCGTCGACGCGATCTACGACAGCGCCAACGTCGCGACCGCACGCTGGCTGGTATTCCCCGATGCCGCGACGCGCCGCGACTTCGAGCGCGAACAAGGGCCCGCGCTCGCCACCGACGTCGATGGCAACGCGGTGTTCCTCGCCACCAACAAGTACAACCTGCAGGTGACCATGGAGCGCTGGCCGAAGGTGGCGTTCCATGCGACGCGCGAGCACGGCGAGAAGCTCTGACCGACTCCCGCTCCCGCGCGCGGAAGAGGGATGGGGTGAGGGGATAGAATCCTCCTGATGCGCTCCGCCCGCCGCCTCGTCGCGATCGCCGCCGCCCTGTTCCAGCTCGCGCTGCCGCTGGCGGGCTATGCGCAGGCACCTGCGCCGTTCGTCCCCGGCGAGAGCGATCTCTGCTCGGTCGCGCATCCGCGCACCGGCAACGCGCCGACCGCGCCGGCGCGGTCACAGGGTCATGCCTGCTCGCATTGCGCGGTGTGCGCGCACGGCGCGCCGCCGGCGCTGACGGCATCGGCCACGCTGCCGCCGAGCGTCGCGATCGCAACGATTCCGGCGCTCGCATCCCGCGATTTCGCGCCGCTGCCCGTCGCGCATGCCCGCGCCGACGCGCGCGCGCCGCCGCGCTTCATCGTCCGCACCACCTGACGCGCCGCTTCCTTGCAAGCGAAGACGGCGCGCGCCGATCTTCCTTTGCAAGGAGCGTTCGATGAATCGCTTTCGAAGTCTCGCCATCGCGGCCCTCGCGGCTGCCTTCGCGATCCCGGCGGCCGCCCACGACTACTCGCTGGCCGCCCTCAAGATCGCCCATCCGTACGCACGCGCCACGCCGCCCGGCGCCGACATCGGCGGCGCGTATCTCACGATCGACAACAAGGGGGCCGCCGACCGGCTCATGTCCGCTTCGTCGCCGGCGGCGGCGCGCGTCGAGCTGCACACGATGGCGATGGACAACGGCGTGATGCGCATGAGCGAGGTGAAAGGCATCGACCTGCCGCCGGGCTCGCAGGTGAAGTTGAAGCCGGGCGGCCTCCACATGATGCTGGTCGGCCTCAAGGCGCCGCTCGCCGAAGGCTCGCGCGTGCCGCTGCGCCTCACGTTCGAGCATGCGGGCAGCATCGACGTCGAGGTCGCGGTCGAGTCGATGTCGGCCGGCGCGATGAAGCACTGAGGGAGCGGCGCCATGCACAAACTCGTCACCGCCACGGCGCTCGCGTCGCTAGTGCTCGTCGCCGCACCGGCCGCGCACGCGTGCTCGAGCTGCGGCTGCACGCTGTCGTCCAACTGGGGAAGCCAGGGCGCCGGCATGGACAACGGCTGGATGCTCGACTTCCGCTACGACTATTTCAACCAGGACGACTTGCGCTCCGGCACGCACAGCGTCGATCGCGGCAGCCTCGCGATTCCCAACGACGCGGAGATCCAGCAGGAGACGATCAACCGCAACTACACGTTCAACGCCGACTACAGCAACGGCGTCTGGGGCGTCAACCTGCAGGTGCCGTGGTACGACCGCTACCACACGACGATCGCCGAGGGCGACACCGCGGTGTCGACGTCGCATTCGCGCGACTTCGGCGACGCGCGGATCCTGGCGCGCTACATGGGCCTCGCCGACGACCGGAGCATCGGCCTGCAGGCGGGGCTCAAGCTGCCGACGGGACCGTTCCACGACACGTTTGAGGCGGGACCTCAGGCAGGCGAGCAGATCGACCGCGGGCTCCAGCCCGGCACCGGCACGACCGATCTTCTCGTCGGCGCCTTCAACTTCGGCGCGCTGTCGCGCGACTGGGACTACTTCGCCGAGGCGCTGCTGCAGATCCCCCTCAACACGCGCGAGGAGTTCAAGCCCGGCGCGGGCATCAACGTCAACGCGGGCTTTCGCTACATGTCGCTCGACAACGTGGTCCCGCAGATCCAGCTCAACGTGCGCTCGGAGAAGCGCGAGTCGGGCGCGCAAGCGGACGTCGAGAACAGCGGCGCAACGCTCGTCTACCTGTCGCCTGGCATCACCTGGCACGTGACGCACGACTTCCACGCGTACGCGTTCTTCCAGGTGCCGGTGTACCAGCGCGTCAACGGGCTGCAGCTCGAGCCGCGCTATACGGTGTCTGTGGGGGTGGGAATGAGCTTGTAGCCGGATCGCCCTCGCGCTGCCGATGGCTCGACGGCTGGGCGTTCGCATATCGACGCATCGCATCGCGCGCCGATACACTTCGGGGATGCCGACCCTCCTCCGACATCCCCTCAGAACGGGCGGCATGCTGGCGCTGGTGCTCGCGACGTACACGAGCCTCGCCGTGGCCGGCGCGCCGCTCGTCACCGACGACGCGAGCGTCGTCACGCCCGGCACCTGCCAACTCGAGGTGTGGGGCATGGCGGCGCGCGACGCGCATGCGCTCACCGCGCAGCCCGCCTGCAATCTCGTCGCCGACACCGAGCTCGCAGTGGGCGCGTCGCGCACGTGGGCGGACGACAGCGGCACGTCGAGCGGCCTCGTGATCCAGCTCAAGCACGTCTTCGTCGCGGACCCCGACGGCGCATGGGCGCTCGGCGCGGAGGCCGGTGCAGAGCGCGACACCGCTGCGCCGCCCGGTCGCTCGGCGTTCGCGACGGGCTACGCCCGGGCGCTGGCGACATGGAACCCGAGCGACAGCCTCGAGCTCGACTTCAACGCCGGCGCCGCGAGCACGCGCGGCAGCGGCAGCTACGCGCTCGCCGGTGTCGCGGTCCAATACGCGATCACGCCGGCGATGAAGCTCCTGGGCGAGGTCTACCATGACGAGCCCGGCACGGGCAAAGCCCAGGCGGGCGTGCGCTACGTCGCCGTGCCCGATCGCTTCGAGGTGTACGGCAGCTACGGCGAGCGCTTCGCGAACCGCGGCGACTGGTGGGCGATCGTCGGCGTGCGGCTGCAAAGCCGGAAGCTGCTGTGACGGCGGCGCGGCCGAGCGCATCGACTGTTGCGGGCTCGTATCGGCGACATCGGATCCGCCCGCCCGGACGGCGCATGCGACCACGGTGGCTCACTTGGCGAGCCCATGCCGTGACATCCTCGAATCCAAGGACCCCATGCTCCCCACCCGAATCGTTTCCGGCGGCCAGACCGGCGCCGATCGCGCGGCGCTCGACTGGGCGATCCGCGCCGGCATCCCGCACGGCGGCTGGTGCCCGAAGGGCCGCCTGGCCGTCGACGGCGTCATCGACGCGCGCTATCGGCTCACCGAGACCGATTCCGACGACTACGCGGTGCGCACACGCCTCAACGTCCGCGACAGCGACGCGACGCTGATCCTCAACCTCGGCGCGCTCGACGGCGGCACCGCACTCACCGCCGAGCACGCGCATGCGCTCGGCCGGCCGTGCCTCACGCTGCAGCTCGATGCGGGACCGACGGCATCGCCTGCGGACGCCGCATCGGCGATCGACGACTGGATGGCGCGCGGCGGCTTCGCGACGCTCAACATCGCCGGCCCTCGAGAGCAAGGCCGCCCGGGAATCTACGCGGCCACGACCGCGGCGCTCGACGCGTGGCTCGCGCGCCATCGTTCGAGGGGCTGAACACGGCACGCTTCGACATCGTCGGCGACATCCACGGCCACGCGGACAAGCTCGAGGCGCTCCTCGCGAACCTCGGCTACCGCCCGCGAATGGGCGCGTGGCGCCACCCGGACGCGACGGCGATCTTCGTCGGCGACTTCATCGACCGCGGACCGGGCCAGCGCCGCACGCTCGAGCTTGTTCGCGCCATGCTCGATGCCGGCACCGCGCGCGCAGTGATGGGGAATCACGAGCTCAATGCGATCGCGTGGCATACCCCGCACGACGGCGGTCACTTGCGGCCGCGCAACGCCAAGAACCTCGCACAGCACCAGGCGTTCCTCGCCGAGATGGGTCGCGACCGCGCCGAGCACGCGGCGTGGATCGCGTGGTTCCACACGCTGCCGCTGTGGCTCGACTTGCCCGAACTCGCCATCATCCATGCGTGCTGGCATCCGCAGCACATCGCGCACGCGACCGCGACGCTCGGCGCCGACGGACTGGCCAAGCCGGTACGCCGGCGCCGCTCGCGCCGAACGTCGCATGCGTCGATTACAGCGCGGGCAAGGGGGCCCGCTCGTTGCGTATCGGTGGGAGGGCGAGCCGGTGCTCGCGGCGGAGAATTTCGTGAGTTGACGCTCACCCGTGATCCCCGCGAAACCTTACCCGTCGTCGCCGCGAAAGCGGGGATCCAGCCGTGCCATTGCGGCTGTCGAGGTCACGCCTCGATTCTGCGTCAGAACCGGCTTCCCGCTTGCACGGGAATGACGAATCCTATTTCGCCCGCAACAGCGGCAATACCACCGCATCGAGCTTCGCCGAGTCGATGCCCGGATCCTCGTACCAATCGTCTCGACGCAATACACCGGCGCGATCGACGACGAACGTCAGCGGCAATCGCCAGATCCGGCCATAGTCCTTGAACGACGCGTCCCTGGCGAACGCGGCATCGAACGCGTAATCCTTCATCACCGCGCGCGCCTTGGCCTCGTCGCCCGGGCGGTCCATGCTGACCGCCACCACGACGAGTCCGTCGCCGCGGTGCTGGCGATAGAACGTGTCGATCGCCGGCATCTCGGCGCGGCACGGCGCGCACCACGTCGCCCAGAAGTTGACCAGCACGACCTTGCCGCGCGCGCTCGCGAGGTCGAAGTGGCTGCCGTCGAACAGCGTGGCGCTGAGCGGCGGCGCCGGCTTGCCTTCGGCGATCGCCCACGCCTGCGGTGAACGCAGCGCGAACGCCGCGCCGCCGGCAAGTATCGCGCGCAGGGCGCTGCGTCGTTCGGGCATCGTCGGCTCCATGTGCTCCGGACCGGCCGCGCGACGCGCGGCGGTAAAATCTCGATTATGCAATTGGTCGCCTCCTCGCGAATCGCCGCCCGCACGCCCGACGCCGCGCGCGCACGGCCGCGCGCCGTCGCCGCGTGGCTGCTGGTGTGCTGCGCGCTGGTGTTCCTCATGGTCATCGTCGGCGGCGTCACGCGGCTCACGCACTCCGGCCTGTCGATCACCGAATGGGACCCGATCGTCGGTACCGTGCCGCCGCTTTCGACCGCGGACTGGCAGGAGGCGTTCACCAAATACCAGGCGACACCCGAATTCAAGCAAGTGAACCATGCGATGACGCTCGACGAGTTCAAGGGCATCTTCTGGTGGGAATATTTCCACCGCTTGCTCGGTCGAGCGATCGGCGTCGTGTTCCTCGTGCCGTTCCTGTGGTTCCTCGCGCGGCGGCAGATTCCGCGCGGCTATACCGCGCCGCTCGCGACGATCTTCGTGCTGGGCGGCCTGCAGGGCGCGCTCGGCTGGTACATGGTGAAAAGCGGGCTGGTGCAGGATCCGCACGTGTCGCAATTCCGGCTCACCGCGCACCTCGGCCTCGCGGTGCTGATCTTCGCCGCGATGCTGTGGACGGCGATGACGCTGCTTGCGCCAGCGCGCGCGACGCCTGCAAACAAGTCGCTGCGCCGCGGCGCGTATGTCCTGGCCGCGCTCGTGTTCGTGCAGATCCTCCTCGGCGGCCTCGTCGCCGGCATCCGCGCCGGCTTCGCGTACAACACCTTCCCGTCGATGAACGGCCATTTCATCCCGCCCGAGGTGCTGATGATCGAGCCCGCGTGGCGCAACTTCTTCTGGAACATGGCGACGGTGCAGCTCGATCACCGGCTCGTCGCCTATGCGCTGGCGATCGGCGTTACGCTGTTCGCGTTCGCCGTCCACCGCGCGCGCGTTACCGCGCCGCGCGTGCGCGGCGGCACCGCGGTCTTCGTGGCGATGCTCGCGCTGCAGATCACGCTCGGCGTGCTGACGCTGGTCTACGTCGTGCCGCTGCCGCTGGCGGCGTTGCACCAGGCGGGCGCGGTGCTGACGCTCGCGCTGGCGCTCAACGTCGCGCACGCGCTGCGCTGACGCCGTGACGCGCGAGGACTGCGAGCGCTGGCTCGATGCGATGGCCGCCGCGAACGGCCTCGCGATCGATCCCGCGTGGCGCGAAGGCGTCCTCGCCAACCTCGCGCGCATCGCCGAGCAGCACGAGCGCCTCGCCGGCTTCGACTTCGCGTCGAGCCCGGTCCCGGCGCCGCGCTTCGAGCCTTGACGTCATGAGGCCGCGCGAATACGCGACGCTTGGCGCGGCCGATCTCGCGGCGAGCGTGCGAAGCGGCCAGGCGTCGGCCCGCGAGATCGCCGAAGCCGCACTCGCGCGCGTCGACACACTCGGGCCTCGCTACAACGCCTTCACCGCCGTCACCCGCGAGCGCGCATTGCGCGACGCGGCGGCCGTCGATGCGGCCCGCGCGCGCGGCGAAGCGCTTCCGCCGCTCGCAGGGGTGCCGTTCGCCGTCAAGAACCTCTTCGACGTCGCCGGCCTCACCACGCTCGCGGGTGCGGCCATCGAGCGCGACAGGCCGCCCGCCACGGCCGACGCGACGGTCGTCGCGCGCCTCGCCAAAGCCGGCGCGGTGCTCGTCGGTGCGCTCAACATGGAGGAGTATGCGTACGGCTTCGTCACCGAGAACGCGCACTACGGCGCGGTGCGCAACCCGCACGACGAATCGCGCGTGGCGGGTGGCTCGTCGGGCGGCTCGTCCGCCGCGCTCGCCGCCGGCATCGTGCCGCTGACGCTCGGCTCCGACACCAACGGCTCGATCCGCGTGCCCGCTGCACTGTGCGGTGTCTGCGGACTGAAGCCGACGTACGGGCGGCTGTCGCGCCAGGGCGCCGCGCTCTTCGCGTCGAGCCTCGACCATGTTGGGCCGATGACGCGCTCGGTCACCGACCTGGTACTCGCCTACGACGCGATGCAGGGCGCCGACGCGGCCGACATCGCCTGCGCGCAGCGCGACGTCGAGCCGGCGCGGCCGGCGCTCGGCCTCGGCATCGACGGCCTGCGCATCGGCGTCGCCGATGGCTATTTCCACGATCACGCAGGCGACCAATCGCGCGCCGCGCTCGATATCGCCGCGAAGGCCCTCGGCGCCGAGCGCCGCGTGACACTGCCGGATGTCGAGCGTGCGCGCGCCGCCGGCTTCATCATCACCGCTTCCGAAGGCGCCGAGCTGCACCTCGCCGACCTGCGCACGCGCGCCGCCGAATTCGACTTCGCGACGCGCGACCGCTTCCTCGCCGGCGCGATGATCCCGGCGTCGTGGTACATCGACGCGCAGCGCTTTCGCGCATGGTTCCGCGCTCGCATGCACGCAGTGTTCGCCGGCGTCGACGTGATCGTCGCCGCTGCGACGCCGGTGCCGGCGACGCCGATCGGCGCGACGGCGTTCGACCTCCACGGCAAGGCGATGCCGCCGCGCACGCACTTGGGCTTGCTCACGCATGCGTTCGCATTCGCCGGCCTGCCGGTGGCGACGGTGCCGATCGATGGTCCTGGCCTTCCGCTCGGCGTTCAACTCGTCGCAGCGCCGTGGCGCGAGGATGTCGCGCTCCGCGCCGCTCGCGCGCTCGAGATCGCCGGCGTGTCGCATGCGCGGGTGGCCGCGGGCGCGCTCGAACGGGGCACGCCGCCGCCCAGTTGAGCGCGTCGCGGGGCACCCCCGGCGTTCTGCGATAATTCGAGCTCACGCAACACCCGAGCCGGATCTCCCCATGGCGGACGCACGCGCGCTGGACGAAGCCCTTTCCGACCTCGAGCTCGACGAGCTCGAGGCCTTCCTCGCGTCCGATTCGGTGCCGCAGGATTGCATGGACCTCGAGATGCTCGACGGCTACCTGACGTCGATCGTCAGCAGCCCCGACGAGGTCCAGCCGTCCGAATGGCTGCCGGGTGTATGGAGCGAGGGCGGCAAGAGCGCGTCGCCCGCGTACACGTCGAACGAGCAGGCGCAGCGGATCATGGCGCTGATGCTGCGCCACATGGTCGGCATCCAGCGCACGCTGGCCGAGTCTCCGACACGCTTCCGGCCGCTGCTCTATTACGCCGACGATCACGCGCAGAAGGAGAAGGCGCCCGCCGAGGCTGCCGCGTGGTGCGAAGGCTACGTCGCCGGCGTGAAGCTGCGCGAGGACGAGTGGCAGCCGCTGTACGACGCGCAGGAAGCGCGCGACTGGATGTTCCCGGTCGAGGCGCTCGCCTACGGCGACCACGATCCCGAGTTCGCCGAATGGGTCGACGACAAGGAGCGCCGCGAGTCGCTGGTCGAGGAGCTGCCCGTGGCGAGCGTGTTGATCTACCGCTACTGGCAGGAGCGGCGCCGCGGCAACGAGGCGCGCGGCAGCGCGAGCCGTCGCGTGATGCCCGGCCAGCAGTCGCGCAAGTCAAGGCAGCGGCTGCACTAGCCGGGCGCTGGCCCGGCCCGAGGCGCATGTCATTCGGCGCCCGCATCCTCGAGCAATGCGACGCGCTCGCCGCGATCAGCGAGGATGCGAGCATCCTCACGCGACGTTATCTCACCGCTGAGCACCGCCGTGCGGCGACGCTGATCGCCGGCTGGATGCGCGACGCCGGCCTCGCCGTCGAGATCGACGCGCTCGGCAACGTCGTCGGCCGACGCGCAGGCGCAAGGCCCGATGCGCCGCGGATCGTCACCGGCTCGCACTTCGACAGCGTCGTCAATGCCGGCCGCTACGACGGCATCTTCGGCATCCTGTGCGCAATCGCCGCCGCCGGCGACCTCGCCGCGCGTGGCGTCAAGCTGCCGCACGCGATCGAGATCGTCGCGTTCGGTGACGAGGAAGGCGTGCGCTTCGGCTTTTCGATGGTCGGAAGTCGCGCGCTGGCGGGTCGCTTCGATCCGGCGCTGCTCGACCGCCGCGATGCCGAGGGAACGACGTTGCGCGACGCGATCGTCGCGTTCGGCGGCGATGCCCACGCAATTCCGGCGCTTTCGCGCGCGCACCACCACGTCGCGGCATTCGTCGAGGTCCATATCGAGCAGGGCCCGGTACTGCTCGATCGCAACCTGGCACTCGGCGTCGTCACGTCGATCGCCGGCTCGACGCGGATCGCCGCCCGCGTGACCGGCTTGGCCGGCCATGCGGGCACCGTGCCGATGGGCGCGCGCCGCGACGCGCTCACCGCCGCGGCGGAAATGACGCTCTTCGTCGAGTCGTACACGGCGGCATCGCGAGGCGTGCTCGTCGGCACCGTCGGCAAGCTCGCGGTTGCCGGCGGCGGCGCGATCAACGTGATACCGGGCGAAGTTGCGCTCACGATCGACGTGCGCGCGGGCCGCGATGCCGAGCGGCTCGCAGCCGTTGCGGCGATCGAGCGCGAGTGCCGGGCGATCGCGCTCCGCCGCAACGTCGCGCTCGAATGGGCCAACCTGTTCGAGCTCGCGGCGGCGCCGTGCGACGAGCGGCTGCAGGCGGCGCTCGCGGCGAGCGTCGCCGCGCAGGGCATCGAGCCGTTCCGGCTGCCGAGCGGCGCCGGCCACGACGCCATGGAAATGGCGCACGTCGCGCCGATCGGCATGCTGTTCGTCCGTTGCGGCAACGGCGGCATCAGCCACCATCCCGACGAGACGATGACCGCCGCGGACGCGAACCTCGCCACGCACGCACTCGTGCACTTCCTCGCGCATTTCGACGCGGCCGCGATGGCGGCGACCGCCGCGCAATGAATGCGCCGGCGTGAAGGCGCGATGGCCCGCCCGATGAGCACACAGCCACGCCCGCTGACGCCGTACGAGCGCCTCGGCGACTGGATCGACAACCATCTCGACGAGTCGATCGCGTTCCTGCGCGAGCTCGTGCGCATTCCCACCGACACGCCGCCCGGCGACAACGCGCGTCACGCCGCGCGCACCGCCGAGCTCCTGACGCGAATGGGCTTCGTCGTCGAGCGCCATCCGGTGCCGGCGGCCGACGCCGCCGCGAGCGGCCTTGCGTCGATCGTCAATCTCGTCGTGCGCCGGCGCTTCGGTGACGGCCCGGTGATTGCGCTCAACGTGCATGGCGACGCGGTGCCGCCGGGCGCGGGCTGGACCCACCCGCCCTACGCCGGCGACATCGCCGACGGCCGAATGTACGGCCGCGGCGTCGCCGTGTCGAAGTCCGATTTCGCGACCTACGTGTACGCGTTGCGCGCGCTGGCGGCACTCGGCACGCTGCGACGCGGCACGCTCGAGCTTCACGTCACCTACGACGAGGAGTTCGGCGGCAGCGTCGGGCCGCAATGGCTCCTCGCACGCGGCATCGTCGATCCCGATTACGCGATCTGCCCCGGCTTCAGCTACGCGATCGGCGTCGCGCACAACGGCTCCGTGCAGCTCGAGGTGATCGTGCATGGCCGCGCCGCGCACGCCGCGCTGCCCGCGACCGGCGTCGATGCGCTGCGCGCCGCGCATGCGCTGATGGATGCGCTCTACGCGCACGCCGGTGAGCTCGCGAGCGTGCGCTCGAGCGTGACCGGCATCGCCTCGCCCACCCTCGTCATCGGCAAGATCGACGGCGGCATCAACACCAATGTCGTTCCCGATCGCGTTCGCCTCGCGCTCGACCGCCGGGTGATTCCCGAGGAGCGCGCCGACGACGTCGAATATGCGTTGCGCGCGCTGCTCGAGCGCGTCGCCGCGACGCTGCCCGGCATCACGCTCGAGGTGCGGCGTCTTTTGCGGGCATGGCCGCTCGCGCCGTTACCGGGCCACGAGGCGATGGTCGACGCGCTGTCGCGCCATGCCTCGGCGATCGTCGGCGAGCCGGTGGCCGCGACGGGGACGCCCCTCTATACCGACGCGCGCCTCTACGGCGAGCACGACGTGCCGACCGTCCTCTACGGCGCCGGACCGCGCAGCTTGCTCGAATCGAACGCCAAGCGCGCCGACGAGAATCTCGTGCTGGACGACCTGCGCAAGGCGACCAAGGTGGTCGCCTGCGCGCTCCACGATCTCCTGGCGAACGCGCCGCCGCGCGCCCGCGCGGTGCGACCTCAGGCCATCCCGTAGAGCGCAGGCGGCTCGCGCACGTCGTGCAGGCGCGGCACCTCGGCGGGCCAGTGGCGCGCCTCGAAGTCCTCGATCAGCCGCACGAGCTCGTCGAAGCGACGGCCCGCAGGGGTGTCGGGATCGGCAAGCATCAGGTCCTCGAGCTCGCCCAAGGCGGCTGCGTACTCGGCATCGTTGGCGAGATGGTCCGGGTCGAGCAGATGCGACATGGCGTTCTCCCTTCGT
>JAICUU010000231.1 GCA_025935675.1 Burkholderiales bacterium | reverse complement strand
GCGTCGAGCGTCGCGCGCTCGACGGTGACGCCGAGCGTCGCCCGCAGCCAGTCGCGCAGTGCATCGTAAAGATGCCGCGCGCGCGGGGGCTCGCTCGCGAGGAACGCCGTCACGTGCTCGGCCACCGGCATCAGGCGGTTGCGCACCGCCTTCGGCAGCGCCTTCAGCACGAGCGTGAGCTTCTCGCGCAGCATCCCGGGAACGAGCCACGACAGCACGGCGTCGTCGACCTGGTTGAGGAGCGCGAGCGGCACGGCGAGCGTCAGGCCGTCGAGCGGATGTCCCGGCGCGAAGCGATAGCGCAAGGGCAGCGCGGTGCCCGCCACCGCGAGCGACGACGGGTATTGCTCCTCGGTGACCGCGGCGGCGGCGTGCAGCATCAGCGACTCGCGCGTCATCCGCAGGAGCGCCGGGTTGCGCGCCTCGGCTTCCTTGCGCCAGCGCTCGAGCGCGACGCGCGAGTGGATGTGCGCCGGCACGCGCGCCGCGTAGAACGCCGCCTGCGCCTCCGCGTCGACCAGCACGTCCTGGCGGCGCGTCTTGTGCTCCAGGAGCGCCACGTCGGCCACGAGCGCGCGGTTGTGCGCGAGGAACGGCGCGTCGGCGCCCAAGTCGTCGCCGGCCAGCGCCTCGCGGACGAATACCGCGTGCGCGGCCGCGGGATCGATCGGCCCGAAGCTCACCGGCCGGCGCGCGACCAGCGTGAGGCCATAGAGCGTCACGCGCTCGTACGCGACGACTTCGCCGCGGCGCACGTCCCAATGCGCGTCGAAATGCTCGCGCGCGACGCGCTCGCCGGCCACCGCCTCGATCCACTCGGGCTCGATCTTCGCCGCGCAGCGCGCGTAAAGTCGCGTGGTCTCGGTGAGCTCGGCCGCCAGCACCCACTTCGGGCGCGCCTTGGCGAGCGTGGACGACGGATGCAGCGCGAAGCGAATGCCGCGCGCGCCGGCGTAGCCGTCGCCGTCCTCGCCGCGAAAGCCGACGTTGGACAGGAGGCCCGTCAGCAGCGCGCGGTGGAGGTCGGCGTAGCGGCGCGCGTCGATCTTCGCGGGCAGCGACGCCGGCCACGCCCAGCCCGCCTCCTGCAATTGCGCGACGAGCTGCGCGTGCACGTCGCGCCATTCGACGAGCCGCAGCCAGGATACGAACTGCGCGCGGCAGGCGTCGACGCGTTGACGATGGGTCAATTTCGCACCGGTACGCGTTGCCCGCGCGCCGCCCTCGGAGGGTTGCGCGGCGGGGCGGCCCGCCGGCGCATGCCCCTGCCCCATAAGGTCGCCAAAGAACTCCCACAGCGCGACGAGCGTGAGGAAGTCGCTCTGCGCGTCACGAAAGCGCAGGTGAGCCTGGTCCGCCGCGGCGCGGCGATCGTGCGGCCGCTCGAGCGGGTCGGGCACCGCGAGCGCGCTCGCGATGACCAGCGCCTCGGCGAGACATCCCGCGTCGCGCGCGGCGAACAGGATGCGGCCGATGCGCGGGTCGAGCGGCAGCCGCGCGAGCTCGCGGCCCTGCGGCGTCAGCACGCGCTCGCCGTCGATTGCGCCCAGCTCCTGCAACAACGCGTAGCCGTCGGCGATCGCGCGCGTGCCCGGCGCGTCGACGAACGGGAACGCCTCGACCGGGCCGAGATCGAGCGCGGCCGCGCGCAGGATGACCGACGCGAGCGAGCTCCGCAGGACCTCGGGATCGGTGAACGCGGGTCGCGCGCGGAAATCGTCCTCGTCGTAGAGGCGCACGCAGATGCCGTCCTGCACGCGCCCGCAGCGCCCCGCGCGCTGGTTCGCCGACGCGCGCGAGACCTTCTCGATGGCGAGCAGCGTCGTGCGGTTGCGCGGCGAGTAGCGCTTGATCCGCGCGAGCCCGGTGTCGATCACATAGCGCACGCCGGGCACCGTCAGCGACGTCTCGGCGACGTTGGTGGCGAGCACGAGGCGGCGGCCCGACGACGCGGCGAACACGCGGCGCTGCTCGGCGACCGACAGGCGCGCGTAGAGCGGCAGCACCTCGACGGCAGCGGCATACGGCTTGCGCGCCAGCGCGCGGCGGGCGATGTCGGCCGTCTCGCGGATCTCGCGCTCGCCGGGCAGGAACGCGAGGATGTCGCCCGGCCCCTCGCGCCACAGCGCTTCCGCGGCGTCGACGATCGCCTCCTCGAGCGGCGCCTCGTCGTCGGCCTCGTCGCCCGCGCCGGCCGTCGCGCGATGGCGGATCTCCACCGGATACATGCGTCCCGACACCTCGATCACCGGTGCCGGCGTGCCATTGCGCGCGAAATGCGCGGCGAAGCGTGTCGCGTCGAGGGTCGCCGAGGTGATGACGACGCGCAGGTCGTCGCGGCGCTCGACGAGGCCCCTGAGGAAGCCGAGCAGGAAATCGATGTTGAGGCTGCGCTCGTGCGCCTCGTCGACGATGATCGTGTCGTACTGCGCGAGCGAGCGGTCGGACTGCGTCTCGGCGAGCAGGATGCCGTCGGTCATCAGCTTGACGTAGGCGTCCGGCCGCGTGTGGTCGGTGAAGCGCACCTTGAAGCCGACCGCCTCGCCGACCGCGGAGTGAAGCTCCGATGCGATGCGCTCGGCGACCGCGCGCGCCGCGATCCGCCGCGGCTGCGTGTGGCCGATCAGGCCGCGAATGCCGCGCCCGGCGTCGAGGCAGATCTTGGGGAGCTGCGTGGTCTTGCCGGACCCCGTCTCGCCGCTGACGATGACGACCGCGTGCGCGCGGATCGCCGCGGCGATCTCCTCGGCGCGCTGCGACACCGGCAGCGCCGGCGGATAGTCGACACGCGGCATCGCGGCGCGGCGCGCCGCGACTCTTGCCGCCGACGCCGCGATCGCCTCGCGAAGCCGTGCACGCGCGGCATCGCCCGTGGGGTCGCGTGCAAGCTGCGCGATGCGCCGCGCGAGACGCGGCGCGTCCGCCGTCATCGCCGTGCCGAGGAGCTCGTGCAGCGCCGCGTCGCGCGGGTCGCTCCCCGTCCTGCGCGCATGCCCGCGGTGCACGGTCACCGCGCGTCGCCCGGGCGAGCCCGGTGCCCCGCAGGCAGCGCCGCCGCACCGCCCGACGGCCGTCCCCCCGCGCCGCCCGGCGGCCGGTCGACGGCGGTCACCGAATGCGGCATCCTTGCGCGATTCGCCGCGCGCCGCGTGGTCGATGGCGGGCACGTGCGGGCGACGTTACGGGAGAAACCGACATGACGAAGCGCGTTCCGCCGGCGGCGTGGATCCTGGTGGCGATGGTGATCGGGGTCATCCTCGGTTACATGGTGTTCGTGCAGTTTCCCGACAAGAAGACCGCTGCCGAGATCGCCGGGTACATCTCGATCATATCGGATGTGTTCCTGCGGCTGATCAAGATGCTGATCGGCCCGCTGGTGTTCTCGACGCTCGTCGTCGGCATCGCGCACATGGGCGACGCGTCCGCGGTGGGCCGCGTCTTCGCCAAGTCGCTCGGCTGGTTCGTCACCGCCTCGCTCGTCTCGCTGATCCTCGGGCTCGTGCTCGCCAACGTGCTGCAGCCCGGGCACAACCTCGGGCTGCCGCTGCCCGACATCGGCGCGTCGGCGAACCTCGCCACGTCGAAGTTCACGTTCAAGGACTTCATCGCGCACATGGTGCCGCGCTCGTTCGCCGAGGCGATGGCCAACAACGAGATCCTGCAGATCGTCGTGTTCTCGATGTTCTTCGGCGTCGCGCTCGCGGCGCTGGGCGAGAAGGGCAAGACGCTGGTCGCGGTCGTCGACGAGGTGTCGCACGTGATGCTCAAGATCACCGGCTACGTGATGAAGCTCGCGCCGCTCGCCGTGCTGGCGGCGATGGCGGCGACCGTCGCGGTCAACGGCATCGAGATCCTGCTGCGGTTCGCCGTGTTCATGGCGGACTTCTACTTCGGCCTCCTCATCCTCTGGGGGATCCTGGTCGCGGTCGGCTTCTTGATTCTCGGCCCGCGCGTGATGAAGCTCCTCGGCCTCATCAAGGAGCCGTTCATGCTGTCGTTCGCGACGGCCAGCTCGGAGGCCGCCTATCCGAAGATCCTCGACGCGCTCGACCGCTTCGGCGTCAAGCGCAAGATCTCGAGCTTCGTGCTGCCGATGGGCTACTCGTTCAACCTCGACGGCTCGATGATGTACTGCACGTTCGCGACGCTGTTCATCGCGCAGGCCTACAACATCCACCTGTCGTTCGCGACGCAGGTGACGATGCTGCTCGTGCTGATGCTGACGTCCAAGGGCATGGCCGGCGTGCCGCGCGCGTCGCTGGTGGTGATCGCGGCCACGCTCAACCAGTTCGGCATCCCCGAGGCCGGCCTCCTGCTGATCCTCGGCGTCGACACGTTCCTCGACATGGGCCGTTCGGCGACCAACGCGATCGGCAACTCGCTCGCCGCCACCGTCGTCGCGAAGTGGGAAGGCGAGCTCCTGCCCGAATCGGCGGCCGAGGCCAACGCGCGCGCGCTCGACGCCGAAAGCGCGACGACGCTCGCCCATCCGGCGGCGGCATGACGCGAGCGGCGCGCACGCTCGGCGGCCGCGGGCTTTTCGCCGTCGCGCTGCTCGCGCTGGCGGCGCTCGCGCGTGCGGAGGCGCCCGACGCGCTGCCGGCTTCGGCGCCTGTCGTCGACGCGCCGCTCGCGCTCGCCGGCACGCTCGCCAAGGCGCGCAACTCGGGCGGCATCGCGATCGGCTACCGCCAGGCCTCGCTGCCGTTCTCATATGCCGCGGCGGGCAAGGAGCCCGTCGGCTACTCGATCGACATCTGCCGCGCGCTGGCTGCCGCGATCGGCACCGCCGTCGACCGGGCGCTCGCGCTGCAATGGGTGCCGGTGACGCCCGAAACGCGCGTCGACGCGGTCGTCGACGGCCGCATCGACCTCGAATGCGGCTCGACGACCAACAATGTGGAGCGCCGCCGGCGCGTCGCGTTCTCGCCGACGATCTTCGTCGCCGGCACGAAGCTGATGGTGAAGAAGGGCTCGCCGATCCGCTCGTTCCGCGACCTCGCGGGCCGCACGGTCGTGGTCACCCGCGGCACGACCAACGAAAAGGCAATGCGCGACCTGATGCAGCGCTTCGGGCTCGCGTTCCAGTTGACCGAGATGCCCGACCACGACGAATCGTTCGCGGCGCTTGCGAGCGGCCGTGCCGACGCGTTCGCCACCGACGACGTGCTGCTGTACGGGCT
>JAICUU010000380.1 GCA_025935675.1 Burkholderiales bacterium | reverse complement strand
GCTCCTCGACGAATCGGAGCGCGCGCGCGCCGTGAATTAAGGCGCGACGTACGCGACGGTCAGCAGCAGGATCATCAGCAGCCAGAGCAAGAGCGCGCGCCAGACGAGGCCGACGCCGGAGGGCAGCAGGTCCGGCTCGACTGTGTCGCCGGTGCCGACCTCGGGCCGGTATTCGCGGTCGCCGCCGATCGTCGCGAGCGGTCCGCCGAGCCGGACGCCGAGCGCGCCGCCGCCCGCGGCGAGCAGCACGCCGATCGTCACGCCGCCCTCCTCGTTCGCCCACCGATGCGCTTGCGTGCGCCAGCACGCGATCGCGTCCTCGAAATCGCCGACCACGGCGAACGACAGCGCGGTCAGCCGCGCGGGAAGCCAGTCGAGCACCGCGAGCAGCGCGCGCGCCGGCCAGCCGAAGCGGTCGCGCTCCCGGCCGATCGGCGTCGTCTCGTCGTCGCGCGCATTGCCTCGCCACTCGTCGGCGAGCAGCACCGCGGCACGATAGAGCACCGCGCCCGCGGGTCCCGGCAGCACGGCGAACCAGAACACGACGGCGAACACCTGGCGATACGCGTCGATGAGCCCGCGCTCGATGGCGAGGCGCGCGATCTCCTCCGACGACAGCTCGGCCGTCACGCCGCCGCGCCATGCCGCGAGCGCGCGCCGCGCCGACGGCAGGTCGCCGGCGCGCAATGCGACGACGATCGCGGACACCGCGTGGCTGAAGCGGCGGAAACCCATCAGCAGGTACAGCACCGCGACGCTCCACACGAAGCCGAGCAGCGGATGGATGCCTGCGAGCGCGCTGTGCACCAGCGCCGCGATCCCGACGGGCAGCAGCACGGCGATGAGCGTGGCGATGATGCCCTGCTCGCGCGTGCCGCCGTTGAGCAGGCGCTCGAGGTAGCGCGAGAAATGCACGAACGCGCGCTCGGCGCGGGCGCGCCACTGGAACGCGCGCCATTGCTCGAGCGCGAGCGCGAAGACGATCGCGAAGAACGTCATTCGGGGCCAGTCGCCGTTCGACGCCAACCGCCGCGCGTCACGTCTTGAGCTCGGCGCGGTCGCGATATTGCTCGAGTGCCTCGGGATTGGCGAGCGCCTCGCGGTTGCGCACTTCGCGGCCATGCACGATGTCGCGCACCGCCAGCTCGACGATCTTGTTGCTCTTGGTGCGCGGGATGTCGGTGACCTGCACGATCTTGGCGGGCACGTGCCGTGGCGTCGTGTTGGCGCGGATCTGCGCCTTGATGCGCTCGGTCAGGTCGCTGTCGAGCGTCTTGCCCTCGCGCAGTTTGACGAACAGCACGACGCGCACGTCGCCCACCTCGCCGGGCGGCCATTCCTGCCCGATCACGAGGCTCTCCTCGACCTCGTCGAGCTGCTCGACCTGTCGGTAGATTTCCGCCGTGCCGATGCGCACGCCGCCCGGGTTGAGCGTGGCGTCGGAGCGCCCGTGGATGATCACGCCGCCGTGCGCGGTGACCTCGACGTAATCGCCGTGGCACCACACGCCCGGGTAGCGCTCGTAGTACGCGGCACGGTAGCGGCTGCCGTCGTCGTCGTTGAAGAACCCGAGCGGCATCGATGGAAAGGCCTTCTCGCAGACGAGCTCGCCGCGCAATCCCATCCCCGGCGGGACGGGTGCGCCGAGGTCGTCGTACGCGTTCACCGCCATGCCGAGTCCGCGGCACTGGATCTCGCCTCGCCATACAGGCATCGTCGGGTTGCCGAGCGCGAAGCACGCGACGATATCGGTGCCGCCGGAGATCGAAGACAGGCACACGTCGTCCTTGATGCACTGGTACACATAGTCGAAGCTCTCCGGCGAGAGCGGGCTGCCGGTCGAGAACACCGTCTCGAGCGCGTCGAGCGCGAAGTCCTTGCGCGGCACCTGGCCGACCTTCTTCAGCGCG
>JAICUU010000189.1 GCA_025935675.1 Burkholderiales bacterium | reverse complement strand
TTCACGACGCCGGAAGGCGGCGATCTCGTGCGCGGCCTCGCGCGCGACGCCGACGTGCTCGTCGAGAACTTCAAGGTCGGCGGCCTCGCCGCCTACGGCCTCGACTACGCGAGCGTGCGTCCCATCAACCCGCGGCTCGTCTATGCGTCGATCACCGGCTTCGGCCAGCAAGGCCCGTACGCCGCGCGCGCCGGCTACGACTTCATCGTGCAGGGGATGAGCGGCTTCATGAGCGTCACCGGCGAGCGTGACGACCTGCCCGGCGGCGGTCCGCAGAAGGCCGGCGTCGCCGTCACCGACCTCATGACCGGCATGTACACCGCGGTGGCGATCCTCGCCGCGCTCGCGCAGCGCGAGCGCACCGGCGAAGGCCAGTGGATCGATGCGAGCCTCCTCGACTCGGCGGTGGCGATGATGTCGTCGATGGCCATGAACTACCTCGCGACCGGCGTCGCGCCGGGACGCGCGGGCAATGCGCATCCCAACATCGTCCCGTACCAGGTGTTCGCCTGCGCCGACGGTCACCTGATCATCGCGGTCGGCAACGACCTGCAGTTCGGCAAGCTCTGCGCGATCGCCGCGCACCCGGAATGGGCGAGCGATCCGCGCTTCGCCACCAACGCCGCGCGCGTCCGGCATCGCGACACGCTGGTGCCGTTGATCGCGGCGGTCGTGCGCGAGCGCGGCCAAGCCGACTGGCTCGCGGCGCTCGAGGCGGCGCAGGTGCCGGCCGGGCCGATCAACCGCCTCGACCGGGTGTTCGACGACCCGCAGATCCTCGCGCGCGGCCTTCGCCTCGACCTGCCGCATCCGCTCGCCGGCCATGTGCCGCAGGTCGGGCTGCCGTTCGCGATGTCGGCGGCGGCGCCGGCGTACGATCGCGCGCCGCCGCTCCTCGCCGCCGACACGGCAGACGTTCTCGGCGAGCGCCTCGGCCTCGCGGCCGCCGCGATCGACGATCTCGCGCGGCGCGGTGTGATACAAGTGCGCCGATGATGCGTCGCACGCGCCGGGACATCCGATGATCGATCAGGCACTGCCCGCGGGACGCCTCGTGCGCCGCCCGTGGTTCTGGATCGCGTACGCGGCGCTGTCGATCGCGTCGCTCGTCCTCGCGCTGAAGCTCTTCCCGGCGGCGATGCCGTTCGTCAACGTCGACATCGCGATGTCGCGCACCGACGCGATCGACGCCGCGCGCGCGCTCGCCGCGAAGCTGGCACTCGCGCCGCCCGACGCGCGCGCGGCCGTCCAGTTTCGCACCGACGGCGCCGCGCAGAACTACGTCGAGCTGGAGGGCGGCGGCAAGGCGCGCTTCGCCGAGCTCGTCAAGGGCACGCTGTACTCGCCGTACGCGTGGGACGTGCGGCTCTTCAAGGTCGGCGAGATCGGCGAGACGACGATCCGCTTCACGCCGACCGGCGCGCCGTACGGCTTTTCGCATCGCGTCGCCGAGACGTACGTGCGCGACGCGGCAACCAAGGCGCCGTCCATCGAGGTCGCGCGGCGGATCGCCGAAACGCATGCGCGCGACGACTGGGGCGTCGACTTCGGCGCCTGGAAGTTCCTCGAGCATTCGGAGATCCGCCAGCCGTCGGGTCGCGTCGACCATGCGTTCGTCTACCAGCGCGACGAGGCCATCGGCGCGGCGCGCGTGCGGCTGCGCCTCGCCACCGCCGGCGACGAGCTCACCGACCTCACGCGCTACGTTTTCATTCCCGACGCGTTCTCGCGCCGCTTCGCGGAGCTGCGCAGCGCCAACAACACGATCGCCAACACGGCGTCGCTGGTGGCGGCGCTCCTTTACGGAATCGGCGGCTGCATCGTCGCCACCGCGTGGCTCGCGCGCCGGCGCCTGCTTTCGCCCAAGCCGGCGTTCGTCGCCGGCGCGATCGTCGGCGGGTTGATGGGGCTGATGCTCCTCGCGGCGACGACCGGCGCCTGGTTCACGTTCGACACCGCCGACCAGGAGAGCACGTTCTGGGCGCGGCAGATCGGCGGCGCGATCGCCGTGATGCTGGGCGGCGCGCTCGGCTACGGCATCGTGTTCATGGCGGCGGAAGGGCTGTCGCGCACCGCGTTCGGCACGCATCCGCAGCTGTGGAAGCTGTGGTCGCGCGAGGGCGGCGCGTCGCTGCAGACGGCGGGACGCACCGCCGGCGGCTACCTGTACGTGCCGCTGCAGCTCGCGATCGTGTCGCTGTTCTACTACGTCACCAACCGCTACCTGGGGTGGTGGCAGCCGTCGGAGGAGATGACCGACCCGAACGTGCTCGCCTCCGCGGTGCCCGCGCTCGCGCCGATCGCGATGGCGCTGCAGGCGGGATTCATGGAGGAGTGCCTGTTCCGCGCGGTGCCGTTGTCGCTCGGCGCGCTGATCGGCGCGCGCTTCGGCGCGCGCAACGCCGGCATCGCCATCGCGTTCGTGCTGCAGGCGGTGGTGTTCGGCGCCGCGCACGCCAATTATCCCGGCTTCCCGTCCTACTCGCGCCTCACCGAGCTCGTCGTGCCGGCGATGATCTGGGCGGCGATCTTCCTGCGCTTCGGCCTCTTGCCGACGATCATCCTGCACGCGACCTTCGACCTCGCGCTGATGTCGATCCCCGTGTTCCTGGTCGACGCGCCCGGCGCGTGGCTGCAGCGCGCGCTGGTCGTGATCGCGGGCCTCGTGCCGGTCGGGGTCGTGCTGTGGCGGCGCGTGCAGGCTGGCGCCTTCCGCGAGCTGCCGGCGGCGCTGCGCAACTTCGCGTGGCAGCGTGCGGCGGACCGCCCCGAGCCCGTCGCGCAGGCGCCCATTGCCGCGGGTCCGACGCGGCGCGCCGAGCGCTTCGCGCGAGTCCTGCCGTGGCTCGGCCTCGCGGGGCTCGTCGCGTGGCTCGCGCTCGAGCCATTCCACGCCGACGTGCCGGCGCTCGCGCTCACGCGCGGGCAAGCGGTTGCCGCAGCCGACGCGGCGCTCGCCGCGCGCGGCGTCGCGCTGCCGGGCGACTGGACGCGCGCGTCGACGATCCGCCTCGCCACCGACGAGGGGTCGCAATGGACGTCGCATCGCTTCGTCTGGCAGGAGGGCAGCGCCGCGGCGTATCACGCGGCGATCGGCCACACGCTGCCGCCGCCATTGTGGAGCGTTCGCTACGCGCGCTTCGGCGGCGACGTCGCCGACCGCGCCGAGAGCTGGCGCGTGACGGTCAATCCCGACGGCAGCGTGCGCCAGGTCGTGCACGACCTGCCCGAGGCACGCGCGGGAGCGCGGCTCGCGCGCGACGACGCGGCGCGGCTCGCCGATGCGGAGCTGCGCACGCGCTTCGGGCTCGATCCGGCGACGCTCAAGCTGGTCGGCGCCGCCGATCGCGCGCGACCGGCGCGCACCGACTGGACGTTCCTCTGGAACGAGCCCGGCATCGACGTCGGCAAGGGGGGCGAGGCGCGCGTGCAAGTGTCGATCGCCGGCGACGAGGTCGTCGGCTCGGGCCGCGCGGTGTTCATTCCCGAGGCGTGGCAGCGCGCCGAGCAGGCCCGCGACAGCCAGTGGGCCGCCGCCAAGGTCGCGGTGGCGATCCTCATCGCCTGCGTCGGCATCGGCGCGCTTTTCGTCGGCATCCGCAGCTTCACCGCGGCGGCGACGGACACGCGCGCCGGCCTCGTGGTCGGCGCCGTGTCGTTCGTCGCCACGCTCGTCGGCGCGGCCAACGCGTGGCCGTCGTTCGCGTACGGCCTTTCCACCACCGATCCGGTGCTGACGCAGGTGGCGCTGCACGTCGCCGGCGTCATGGTGGCGGCGATCATCGCCGCGCTATTCACCGGCATGTTCGCCGCGGTGGCGAGCCAGGCGCTGCGCGCGCACGCGCCGCAGCCGATCGCGCACGGGCTTCCCGCGTGGCAGGCCGGTGTCGCCGTCGCGCTCGTCATCGCGGGCTTCGACGCGCTGCTGACGGCGGCCGCGCCCCAGTCGACGCCGATCTGGCCGTCGCTCGGCATCGAGGACGGCGCGGTGCCGGCGATCGGCGCGCTGCTGCACGGCGTGGGCTACCTGCGCCAGGTGGTCGTGGCGATGTTCGCGCTGTTCGTGTTGCAGCGGGTCACCGGCGGATGGACACGGCGCGTGTGGCTCGTCGTGCTGATCCTGATCGTGCTGTTCGCCATTCCGGCGCTCGGCGCGCGCGAGATCGGCCCGGCGCTGGCGTCGGGGCTTGCCGCGGCGCTGATCGCCACGGCGTTCGTGCTGTGGCTCCTGCGCTACGACGCGCGCGTGCTGCCGGCCTACGTCGCGGCGACGGCGATCATCGGCGCCGCCACCGCGGCCGCGCGCACGGGACTTGCGATCGCGTGGCTGTGGTTCGCGCTGTCGACCGCCGTCACCGTGCTGATCGCGATCGCGGTCACGCGCTGGATCGTGCGGCCACTCGCCCCGACTGTCATTCCCGCGCAGGCGGGAATCCAGCCGTAGCTCGTCAACAGCGCGCGCGGTCGACCAATCGAGGTGTCAAACCTGGATCCCCGCTTTCGCGGGGATGACAAATGCGGTGTGGCAATCCTTTGTGCGGATGACGGTTGCGCCGGTCGTGCTACTTGACCGTCGCCCAGTACGGGATGACCCAGTTGTCGGGCCGGTGCTGCACGGTGACGTTGGCTCGCGACGCCCACGGGATCACCTGGCGGTGCAGCGGCAGCGTGTTGATCTCGGCGTTGTGCGCTAGAAACGCCTGGTGGATGAGCTCGAGCCGATCGGCGGGGTTCATGTCCACCTTGATCTTCGCCGTCAGCGCGTCGAGCTTGGCGTTAGTGTAGCGGCCGTAGTTGAAGTCGCCGTCGCCCTTGCCGCTGTAGCTCGACAGCACGGGCTGCAGCACGAAGATCGCGTCGGTGGCGGCGCCGCCCCAGCCCAGCATGTACAGGCTCGTGTCGAGCTTCTCGAGCTTGGGGAAATAGACGGCGCGTGGCATCGCGTTGACGCGCACGGTGACGCCGATCTGCGCCCACATCGCGGCGAGCGCCTGGCAGATCTTCTCGTCGTTGACGTAGCGGTTGTTCGGGCAGTCGAGCGTGACGTCGAAGCCCTGCGGGTAGCCCGCGTCGGCGAGGAGCTTCTTCGCCGCGGCGCGGTCGAACGGCAGGCGCTTCTCGATCTCGGGCGTGGTCTGCTCGGGTCCCGGTGCCAGCGCGCCGGTCGGCTTCGACAGGCCGCGCATCGTCGTGCGGCGGATCGCCTCGATGTCGATCGACTCATACAGCGCCTTGCGCACGCGCAGGTCCTTGAACGGGTTCTTGCCCTTGACGCCGGAGTACAGGAGCTCGTCGCGCTTCTGGTCCATGCCGATGAACACGATCCGGTTCTCGGCGCCCTCGATCACCTTGACGCCGGCGGTCTCGCCAAGCCGCGGCACGTCCTGCGGCGGCGGGTCGTTGACGAGGTCGACCTCGCCCGAGATGAGCGCCGCGACGCGCGTCGCGTCGGAGGTGATCGGCAAGTAGTCGACCTCGTCGACGTTGCCCTCGAAGCGGCCTTCCTTGATGCCCCACCAGTCCGGGTTCTTCTTGAGCACGGTCTTCACGTCGGGCTGTCGCGTCACCAGCATGTACGGACCGGTGCCGTTGGCCTCGTGCGCGGTGATCATGTCCTCCTTCTGCGTGAAGTTCTGCGGCACCGCGGCGCGGTTCTTCTCGCACCAGGCCTTCGACATGATGTTGATCGTGATGACATGCTCGAGCATCGCGGGATTCGGGCCCGGCGTCGTGAACTCGACGGTCAGGTCGTCGATCTTCTTCGCGACGCCCGCCTGGTTGGCGTACGCGCGGAGCTGCGACGACGGCGCCTTGGCGCGCTCGAAGCTGAACACGACGTCGTCGGCGGTGAACGGCGTGCCGTCGTGGAAGCGCACGCCGGGGCGCAGCTTGAAGCGCCACGTCGTCGCGTCGACCTGCGTCCATGACGTCGCCAGCGCCGGCACGATCTTCATGTTGTGATCGCGCGTCACCAAAAACTCGTACACGAGCGCGTTGACGTTGTTGGTGAGGTTCTCGTTCTGCGAGTACGGGTCGGTGGTGTTGATGTCGCCGCGGCCGGCCCAGCGCAACGTGACGGCGCCGGGCTCGCCGGCCGCGCAGGCGAGCGCGACGGCGAGGAGCGGAATCGCAAGACGTTTCATCGTGAATCCTCCGTGATGCCGTTCATTCGGCCGTGTTGGCCATCGTTTCCAGGATCGTCGCGAGCTGCGCGCTCATCGGCAGGTCGAGGCTCGCGCCCGACGGCAGCTTGCGCAGGAACCAGCGCTCGTACAGGCGCTCGATGTCGCCCGCGGCCGCCATCCGGTGCAGCGTGTCGTTGACCACCCGGGCGAGCGCCGGGTCGTCGCGGCGGAACATGATGCCGTACGGGTCGTACGACAGGAAGTCGCCGACCACGTCGTACGCGCCACGGCCCCCGCGCTCGGCGATGAGCCCGTACAGCAGCACGTCGTCGGTGGCGAACGCGTCGGCACGGCCGCTCGCAAGCGCCGCGAACGATTCGTCGTGGTCGGGCATCTCGGTCAACTGGAACGCGAGCCCGAAGCGCTGCATCAGGTCGCGCATTGCCTTT
>JAICUU010000282.1 GCA_025935675.1 Burkholderiales bacterium | reverse complement strand
GGGAAGTCCGCGCGACGCGCCGGTGCTTCGGCCACGATACCATATGCATCGGCGACAAGCGCCCGGAATCCCGGCCCGCGCGACCGCCCCCATCGATGAACGCACCCACGATCCCGTCGCTCGAGCTTCCGTTCGCCGCGCCCCCGGCGCCGGGCGAGACGATTCGCGTCGCGCCCGGGATCCGCTGGCTGCGGATGCCGCTGCCGTTCGCGCTCGACCACGTCAACCTGTGGCTGTGCGACGACGACGCGCGCGTCGCGATCGTCGACACCGGCCTCGCCGACGACGCGACCCGTCGCGAGTGGCACCTGCATTTCGAGCGCGCGATCGCGCAGCGCCGTGTCGACGCGATCGTCGCCACGCACTACCACCCGGACCACGTCGGCAACGCCGCGTGGCTCGCCGAGCACTTCGGCGTGCCGGTGACGATGACCTACGCCGAGCTCCTGCATGCGCGCGGCGTGCAGCGCGACGACGCGCCGATGGGCGTCGCGGCCTATGCGGCGTTCTTCGCCACGCACGGGCTCGCGCCCGCCGACGTCGACGCGCTGGTTGCGCGCGGCAACGCCTATCGCCGCGTCGTGCCGGCGCTGCCGTCAACGTTTTTGCGCATCGTCGACGGCGACGAGATCGACCTCGCCGGCACGCGCTTCCGGGTGATCGTCGGCCACGGCCACTCCCCCGAGCATGCGGCGCTTTACGCGGCGACGCCAGGCGTGCTGATCGCCGGCGACATGCTGCTGCCGAGGATCAGCACCAACGTCGGCGTGACGCCGGGCGAGCCCGACGCCGATCCGGTCGCGCGCTTCCTCGACTCGCTCGCGCGCTTCGAGCACCTGCCGCCCGATACGCTGGTGCTGCCTTCGCACGGGCTGCCGTTTCGCGGCATCGCGCTGCGCGTCGCCGCGCTGCGCGCGCACCACGCCGCGCGACTTGCCGAGCTCGAGGCGTTCGTGCGCGCATCGCCGCGACCGGTGTCGGCGGCCGACGCGTTGCCGGTGCTGTTCCGCCGCGCCCTCGACCTGCAACAGCGCTTCTTCGCGATGGGCGAGGCGATCGCCCATCTCAATCACCTGTGGCGCCACCGCCGGCTCGCGCGGGTCGTCGATGCCGCCGCCATCCGCTTCGAGGCTCCGTCATGACAGCAGAGCGCGCTTCGGCGGCATCGTCGCAACGCGACGCGCCGCCGGCTTACGACCCTCAGGCCCTCGCCGCCTCGCTCGCCACCGCCGCGGAAAAGGCGGCCAAGGTGATCGGCGACTTCGCCGCGCGCCAGCCCGACGCCGGCGCAGCCGTGTACAGCGACGAGCTCGGCCTCGGCAAGGCGTTCTTCGAGCTCGCCTCGCAGATGCTCGCCGACCCGATGCGCATCGCCGGCGCGCAGGCCGACCTGTGGCTCAAGCACGCCGAGCTCTGGCATTCGTCGTGGATGAAGCTCCTCGGCGCCGACGCCGGCCCGGTGGCGACGCCCGCCGCGGGCGACAAGCGCTTCCGCCACGCCGACTGGGAGCAGCATTTCCTCTACGACTACGTCAAGCAGTCGTACCTCATCACCGCGCGCTGGCTGCACCACAACGTCGCGAGCGTCGAGGGCCTGTCCGACAACACGCGCAAGAAGGTCGACTTCTTCACGCGCCAGTACATCGACGCGCTGTCGCCGTCGAATTTCGCGCTGACCAATCCCGAGGTTTACCGCGAGACGATCGCGAGCGGCGGCCAGAACCTCGTCAAGGGCCTCAACAACCTGCTGTCGGACATCGAACGCGGGCGCGGCCGCGTGAAGATCTCGATGACCGACGACAAGGCGTTCGAGCTCGGCGTCAACATCGCGACGACGCCCGGCAAGGTCGTGTTCCGCAACGACCTGATGGAGCTCATCCAGTACGAGCCGGCGACGCGCAAGCAATGGCGCCGGCCGCTGCTGGTGATGCCGCCCTGGATCAACAAGTACTACATACTCGATCTCCGCGAGAAGAACTCGTTCCTGCGCTGGGCGACGCACGAGGGCATGAGCGTGTTCGTGATCTCGTGGGTCAACCCCGACGCGCGCCTCGCCGCCAAGAGCTTCGAGGACTACATGCGCGAGGGGCCGCTCGCGGCGCTCGACGCGATCGCGCGTGCCACCGGGGAGAAGGACGTCAACGCCGTCGGCTACTGCCTCGGCGGCACGCTGCTCGGCGCCACGCTCGCGTATATGGCGGCGCGCGACGACCGGCGCATCGCCAGCGCGACGTTCATGACGTCGCTGCTCGACTTCTCGCACGCCGGCGAGCTCGACGTGTTCATCGACGAGGAGCAGGTGCGCTCGCTCGAGGCGAAGATGAGCGAGCGCGGCTATCTCGAGGGCAGCGAGATGGCGAACACCTTCAACCTCCTGCGCGCCAACGACCTCATCTGGTCGTTCGTCATCAACAACTACCTGCTCGGCCGCGATCCGTTCCCGTTCGACCTCCTGCACTGGAACTGCGACTCGACGCGAATGCCCGCGGCGATGCACAGCTTCTACCTGCGCAACATGTACATGAAGAACGCGCTGCGCGAGAAGGGCGGCATCACGCTCGGCGACACGCCGATCGACCTCGCCAGGATCTCGGTGCCGACCTACTTCGTGTCGGCGATCGAGGACCACATCGCGCCGTGGAAGACGACGTACGAGGGGCCGAAGCTCGTGTCGGGCAAGTCGCGCTTCGTGCTGTCGGGATCGGGCCACATTGCGGGCATGATCAATCCGCCGTCGGCCGGCAAGTACGGCTACTGGACCAATCCGGCCGTCGGCGCGGATGCCGACGCATGGCTCGCCGGCGCCACCCAGCACGACGGCTCGTGGTGGAACGACTGGCGGCAATGGGTGTCATCGCATCTGGGCAAGGAAGTCCCGCCGCGAGTGCCCGGACGCGGCGGACTCAAGGCGCTCGGCGATGCGCCGGGCACGTATGCGCGGATCCGCGCCGAATCCTGACGAGATCGATCGTCAAACGCGCGCCGGCGCTCGGCGACCCTGGGAGGTATCGATGAAGACGCGTGTCAAGACCTTCGTATCGGCGGCCGCGATCGGCCTTGCGGCGATGGCGTTCACCGCGGTGGCGCAGCAGCCGCAGAACGTGATCCCGGCGCCTCAGGTCGCGGCGCCGCCACCGCCGCCCCGCCCCGCCTGCAGCGAGTGCGGCGTCGTGCGCGGCGTACGCCTCGTCGAGGAGAAGGGCGGCTCGAGCGGCGGCGGTGCGGTAGTCGGCGGCGTGCTGGGCGGCGTGCTCGGCCACCAGATCGGCAGCGGCCGCGGCAACACGGTGGCGACGATCGCCGGCGCCGCGGGCGGTGCGCTCGTCGGCAACGAGGTCGAGAAGAACCGCAATTCGAAGTCGTACTGGGAAGTGCGCGTCGCGATGGACGGCGGCAACATGCGCACGTTCCAGTATTCGTCGCAACCGTACGCGCGTGAAGGCGACCGTGTGCGTCTCGTCAACGGCGGGCGAAGCCTGGAAGTGCTGAAGCGCTAGTCGTTGCTTCTGCCAGCGGCGCGCTCCCGGTCACGAAGCCCGGACGCGCGCTGCGTCGATGGCCGCGGCCGCGCGCGGCCATCGCTCAATGCTTGTCGTTCTTGTCGTTCTTGTCGTTCTTGTCGTTCTTGTCGTTCTTTTCGTTCTTGTCATTGCGGTTGTCGCGCTCGTTGCGGCCGCGGTTGTCGCCGCCCTTCGACTCGTGCTGCGCGTTGCCGCCTTGCTGCGCGTTGCCGCCTTGCTGCGCGTTGCCGCCTTGCTGCGCGTTGCCGCCTTGCTGCGCGTTGCCGCCTTGCGGATTGCCGCCACGGCGCTGCGCGTTCCCGGCGCCCTGTTGGGGGTTGCCGC
>JAICUU010000409.1 GCA_025935675.1 Burkholderiales bacterium | reverse complement strand
GTCGATCTTCGTCGTGCTGCAGTCGCCGAGCGACACGCCCGGCGTCGGCATGCTCGATTTCGCGGTGTTCCCGCCGCGCATCCTCGCGATGGAGCACACGTTCCGCCCGCCGTGGTTCCATCGCAACGTCGCTTCCGAGTTCATGGGCCTCGTGCACGGCGCCTACGACGCCAAGGCCGAGGGCTTCGCGCCCGGCGGCGCGAGCCTCCACAACTGCATGAGCGGGCACGGTCCCGACGCCGCGAGCCACGCGCGCGCGATCGCGGCCGACACGTCGAAGCCCGACTACCTGCGCGACACGATGGCGTTCATGTTCGAGTCGCGTTTCGTCTTCCACCCCACGCCCGCGGCGCTGGCGATGCCGACGCTGCAGGCCGACTACTGGCGCTGCTGGCAGGACCTGCCGAAGCGCTTCGATCCACAGCGACCTTCGCCATGACCTACGAGACCATCCTCACCGAGACGAAGGGGCGTGTCGCGCTCGTCACGCTCAACCGGCCGGCGCGCCTCAACGCGCTCAACGACGCACTCGCCGACGAGCTCGGTGACGCGTTGCGCGGCTTCGACGCCGATCCGGCGATCTCGGTCGTCGTCATCACCGGCAGCGACAAGGCGTTCGCCGCCGGCGCCGACATCGGCGCGATGGCGGAATGGGACTACGCGCGGGTCTACAACGACAACTACATCACGCGCAACTGGGAGGCGATCCGCGCGATCCGCAAGCCCGTGATCGCCGCGGTCGCCGGCTACGCGCTCGGCGGCGGCTGCGAGCTGGCGATGGCCTGCGACCTCGTCATCGCCGCCGACACGGCGAAATTCGGGCAGCCCGAGGTGACGATCGGCACGATGCCCGGCTTCGGCGGCACGCAGCGCCTGCCGCGCGCGGTCGGCAAGTCGAAGGCGATGGACTGGTGCCTGACCGGGCGGATGATCGACGCCGCCGAGGCCGAGCGTTCCGGGCTCGTCGCGCGCGTCGTGCCGGCGGCCTCGCTCGCCGCCGAGGCGCTCGCCGTCGCGGACAAGATCGCATCGCACTCGCTGCCGGTGGTGATGAAGATCAAGGAGTCGGTCAACCGCGCGTACGAGAGCTCGCTTGCCGAAGGCCTTTTGTTCGAGCGCCGCGAGTTCCACTCGACGTTCGCGCTCGACGACCAGAAGGAAGGCATGCGCGCGTTCGTCGAGAAGCGCAAGCCGGCATTCCGCAATCGCTAGCCGAGGAGGCACCATGGCCATCCGCACGCCTGCCATTCCCATAGCCGCCATCCGCGCGCTCGCGATCGCCGCGGCGCTGACGCTCGTCGCCGGCTGCGCGTCGACGACGCTGCGCGACTCGTGGGCCGACGCGGCGTACACGCGCGGCCCGTTCAAGAAGTGGCTGGTGGTCGGCGTCGGCACCGACTCCACCGCCAAGCGCACGTTCGAGGACATCATGGTCGCGAAGCTCCGCGCGCGCGGCGTCGAGGCGCTGCCGGGCTACAACTACCTGCCGCCGGGCCGCGCCAACGAATCGCAGCTCGACGGC
>JAICUU010000334.1 GCA_025935675.1 Burkholderiales bacterium | reverse complement strand
GGCAGCGTGCCGTCGATGCGGCCGCGCCGGCCACCCGTCGCGCCGATGTAGAGCATCAGGATGTCGTCGTCAGGATCGGCGGCGGCTGCGATCTCGGCGAGCGTCTCGCGCAGGTTGCTGACCGTCGCGAACGGCAACGTCAGCAGCGTGCCGGGATCGTTGCGCAGCACGATCGAGCGGCCCTTCGTATCGAGGCGCTCGTCGACGATCTCCTGCACGCGCGCCATGTGCGCCGTCCAGGCGCTGTCGGCGCCATCCGGCGCATACGCGACGAAATAGAGGTTGGGCGCGCCCGGGTCGCGGTCGTCGAGGTCGGCGAGCGCATCGTCGAGCAGCTGCGCTTGTGCTGCGAGCACGGGCTCGGATGCAGCGTTGATCGTGCCGGCGGCACCGGTCGCCACGCCGCGGAACCACGGCATGTCGTCGACGAAGAGCGGCGACAGCACGAGCGGCAGCGCGAGCGCGAAGCCGCCGGCGCCGGCCAGCATCCAGCGCCGCCGTGGCGGCGCGTCGGCGACGAGCGCCACCGTGCGCACCAGGATCGCGACGATCCACGCGAGGATCGCGTAGCCCACCATGTTGGCGGCATCGGTCCAGTACGCGGCGCCGGCGTTCGCCGCGTATTGCACGATCTCGACCCAGGGCCACGCCGCGAGCACGACGACGACGATCGCCAGCCCCGCACCGGCGCGGCGCAGCATCGCCTGCACGAGAAGCGCGCACGCGCCGAGCAGCGCGATGCCGGCGAGCTCCTTGCCCGCGGCGAGCCACTGCAACGACGCGAGCGGGCCGGCCTGCAGGCGGTCGCCGGCGACGTCGATCGCGCAGGTGAGCGCGAACAGCAGCACGAGCTGAGCGGCATCGATGCGGAACGCGAGCCGCCCGACCGGCAGGAACAGCGCGAGCCGCAGCCCGGCGCCGAGGTTGCGCGCCAGCGCGCGAAGCGTGTAGCCCAACCGCGCGCTCACGACGCGATCGCGTGGCGCGCGATGTAGTCGCGCACCTTGCCCGCGTCGGGCGGCAGGCGCGTGACCTTCTGCGGGCGTGCCTCGAGGCCATCGTACGCGGCGGGACGCGCCGGCGTCTGCCCGAGCGCTTCACGAATCGTCGCCGCGAACTTGGCCGGCAGCGCCGTCTCGATGGCGACGAGCGGCACACCGGCCTCGCAATGGCGCAGGCCGACTGCGAGGCCGTCGGCGGTGTGCGGGTCGACCGTCACGCCGTAGCGCGCGTGCACGTCGCGGATCGTCGCGATGCGGTCGGCGTGCGTGCTGCTGCCCGATACCATCGCCGCCTCGCGGACGTTCGCCCAGTACGGCGTCGCCGCGAGGTCGAAGCGGCCCTCGCTCGCCAGCGACTGCCACAACGCGCGCACGGCGCCGTCGTCGCGCCCGCAGACGTCGGCGATGAAGCGCTCGAAATTGGACGCCTTGGCGATGTCCATCGACGGGCTCGACGTCGCGTGCGTCTCGGCGGCGCCGCGCGGCCGGTAGACGCCGGTGCGGAAGAACTCGTCGAGCACGTCGTTCTCGTTGGTGGCGACGATCAGACGCCGGATCGGCAGGCCCATCGCGCGCGCCACGTGGCCGGCGAACACGTTGCCGAAGTTGCCCGACGGCACGACGAAGTCGACGACCTCGGCGTTGCTGCGCGTCGCGGCGAAGTAGCCCTTGAAGTAGTAGACCGCCTGCGCGGCGATGCGCGCCCAGTTGATCGAGTTGACGGCGCCGATCGCGTACAGCGACTTGAAGTCGGCGTCGGCGTTGATCGCCTTGACGATGTCCTGGCAGTCGTCGAACGTGCCGTCGATCGCGAGGTTGTGGATGTTGGGCGCGTGGATCGAGTACATCTGCGCCTGCTGGAACGCGCTCATCCGCCCCCACGGCGACAGCATGAACACGGCCGCGCGCGCCTTGCCGAGCATCGCCACCTCCGCCGACGACCCGGTGTCGCCCGACGTCGCGCCAACGATGTTGAGCGCGCGGAACTCGCGCCCCAGCGTGTATTCGAACAGCGCACCGAGGAGCTGCAGCGCGATGTCCTTGAACGACAGCGTCGGCCCGTTCGACACGTGCAGCAGGTGCAGCCCCGGCTCGAGCGTCGTGAGCGGCGTGATCGCGTCGCTGCCGAAGCGCTTCGCCGTGTATGTGCCCGCGACGAGCGTGCGCAGGTCCGAGGGCTCGATGTCGTCGGCGTAGCGCGCGAGGATCGCGCAGGCGAGGTCGGGATACGCGAGGCCGCGCATCTCGGCGAGCTCGCCGGCGCCGATGCGCGGGTACGCGCGCGGCAGCGCGAGGCCGCCGTCGGGCGCGAGGCCCTCGAGCAGGATCGCCGAGAAGGGCTGCGGCGCGTCGCGCCAGGCACCGCGGGTGGAGACGTAATCCATGTCAGGCGAGCGATTCGAGCCGCAGGCGCACGATCGGGCCGCGCACCGTCGCCAGCGACTCGATCCGCGCGATCGCGTCGACGACGCGCTTTTCCAATGTCTCGTGGGTGAGCAGGATGATGTCGGTCTGGTCCTCGCCTTCCGACGGCTCCTTCTGGATCATCGCGTCGATCGAGATGTCGCGGTCGGCGAGGATGCGCGTGATGTCGGCGAGCACGCCGGGCCGGTCGTCGACGGTGAGGCGCAGGTAGTAGCTCGTGCGCACCTCGCCCATCGGCAGCACGGCGAGGTCGGAGAGCTGGTCGGGCTGGAACGCGAGGTGC
>JAICUU010000123.1 GCA_025935675.1 Burkholderiales bacterium | reverse complement strand
GGCATCGCCGGCGCGCAGCCATGGCGCGACACGACGAGCGCGCCGCAGGCGTTGGCATACCGCGCGCAGGCGTCATAGTCCTCGCCCTCGAGCCACCCGGACAGGAAGCCGGCCGAGAAGGCGTCACCCGCGCCCAACACGTTGAGCACGTCGACCTCGACGCCCTTGCCGTTGAACGCCGCGTCCAGCGACGCCGGAATCGCGGCGTCGATGACCGCGCAGCCGAGCGGGCCGCGCTTGACGACGAGCGCCGCCTGCGTGAGCGCACGCACCGCCTGCAACGACGCCATAATGTCGTGTTGGCCGCCGGCAATGTTGAATTCCTCGATCGTGCCGATCACGAGGTCGAAGAGCGGCAGGATCTTCGCCATGTGCGCGGTGACGCCGGCGTCGGCGACGAAGCGCGTCTCGCCGTCGCCGCGCGCAGTCAAGCCCCACAGCACCGGCCGGTAATCGATGTCGAGCACGGTGCGCACGTCGCGACGGCGCGCGCGCTCGCAGGCGGCGGTGCTGACGCGATGCACGTGCGGCGTCGAGAAGTGCGTGCCGGTGACCAGCAGCGCCTTCGACTGCGCGATGAAATCCTCCGCGACGTCGTCGTCGGTCACCGCCATGTCGGCGCAGTTCTCGCGGTAGAACATCAGCGGGAACGTGTCCTTGTCCTTGATGCCGAGCACGACGGCGGCGGTGAGACGCGACGGGTCGCGGCTCACGTGCGACACGTCGCAGCCCTCGCGCGCGAGCGTCTCCACCAGGAACTCGCCCATCGCGTCGTCGCCGATCCGCGAGGCCATCGCCGCCTTGAGGCCGAGCCGCGCGCAGCCGAATGCCGTGTTGGCCGACGAGCCGCCCAAATACTTGGCGAACGACGTGACGTCGGCGAGGCGCGCGCCGATCTGCTCGGCGTAGAAGTCCACCGCGAGGCGGCCGAGGCAGATGATGTCGAACCGGCGGCCGGCGGCGAAGGTCGTGGCGTTGCGCATCGGGATGGGGCTCGCGACCGGCTCTTGTGGCGCGCCATGCGCGGCGCGGGACCGGGCGCTCCGGGAATGTGACAATAGCAGATTGCGCGCGCCGCCGAACGCGGCGCCGATACCACCGACCATGCCGACGGCGGCGCCGGAACGACACGGCTCCGCCCGCGAGGCGGCGTCAAAACCGAGGGAGATTGGACGAATGGAACGCGCGCTGCGCATCGGCATGGCGGGACTGGGACGGCTCGGACGGCGGCACGCGGAGATCTTCCGCTACCGCGTGCGCGGTGCCGAAGTCGTCGCCGCCGCGTCACCCGTCGCGGAGGAGCGCGACTGGGCGACGTCGGCGCTCGGCCTTGCGGGCGTCGACGACGATTTCGCCAAGCTCATCGCGCGGCCGGACGTCGACGCGGTGGTCATCGTGACGCCGACGTCGCTGCATGCCGACCAGGTGATCGCGGCGCTCGAGGCAGGCAAGCACGTGTTCTGCGAGAAGCCGCTCGCGCTCGAGGTCGCCGATTGCCGGCGAGTCGAGGCCGCCGCCGCGAAGCATCCGCGGCAGAAGGTGCTGGTCGGTTTCGTGCGCCGCTTCGACCCGTCGTACAGCGCGGCGATGGCGAAGATCCGCGACGGCGCGATCGGCACGCCGTTCATGGTGCGCTCGCAGACGCTCGACAAGAACGACCCGTCGGGATTCTTCGTGCGCTTCGCGCCGACGTCGGGCGGCATCTTCCTCGACATGGCGATCCACGACATCGACTGCGCGCGTTTCCTGCTCGGCGGTCCCAAGGCGAAGCGCGTCTACGCGTCCGGCATCATCGCCGTGCACGAAGGGCTCGCCGCCTGCGGCGACGTCGACAACGGCGTCGCCACCGTCGAGTTCGACGGCGGCAAGCTCGCGGTGATCTACGTGTCGCGCACGCTCGCGCACGGCATGGAGGCGTCGACCGAGGTGTACGGCTCGCAGGGCCGCATCGCGATCGGCTACGGAGCGAAGCTCGGCGGCCTCGATCTCGCCGATGCGCACGGCGCGCGCAGCGAGGGGCTGCCGACGTTCTGGGAGCGCTTCGCCGACGCGTTCGCCGTCGAGGCGCAGGCGTTCGTCGACGCGGTGCGCGACGACGCGCCATTGCCGCTCACGCTCGCCGACGCGACCGAGAACACGCGCATCACGCGCGCGCTCACCGACGCGATGAAAAGCGGCAAGCCGGTCGAGCTCTGAGGGGGCACGCAATGCGCATCGCCATCATCGGCGCCGGCGGCGTCGGCGGCTATTTCGGCGCACGCCTGGCACTCGCCGGCGAGGACGTGCATTTCGTCGCGCGCGGCGCGCATCTCGCGGCCCTTCGCGAGCGCGGCCTCACCGTGCGGCGCGATGCGGGCGACCTCGTCGCGCGCCCGGTTGCCGCGACCGACGATCCCGCGTCGATCGGCGCCGTCGACGTCGTGCTCGTCGCGGTCAAGCTGTGGGACACCGAGGCCGCGGCACGCGCGGCGCGGCCGCTCGTCGGCGCCGACACCGCGGTCGTGTCGCTGCAGAACGGCGTGCGCCGCGACGAGACGCTGCGCGAGGCGATCGGCGCGCAGCACGTGATGGGCGGCGTCTCGTACATCTCGGCATTCATCGAGTCGCCCGGCGTCATCCGCCAGGTCGGCGCGATGCAGAAGATCGTGTTCGGCGAGTACGGCGGCGCCCGCTCGCCGCGCGCGCTCGCGCTTCACACCGCGCTGGAGAAAGCGGGCATCGATGCGGTGCTGTCGGACTCGATCGCGCGCGCGATCTGGGAGAAGTTCGTGTTCCTCGCGACGCTCGCCGGCGTCACAGCGGCGACGCGGATGCCGATCGGCGCGATCCGCGCGAATCCTTCGACACGCGCGCTGTTCCGTGATGCGCTCGCCGAGGTGGTCGCAGTGGCGCGCGCCGAAGGCGTCGCGATTGCGGACGACTTCGTCGACGGGCGGATGGCGTTCGCCGACGGCCTGCCGGCGTCGATGACCGCGTCGATGGCCGGCGACCTCGAGCACGGTCGCCGCCTCGAGCTCGAGTGGCTGTCGGGCGACGTCGTCGCGCGCGGCACGCGGCTTCGCGTGCCGACTCCGGTGCACCGCGCGCTCAATGACGTGCTGGTGCTGCACGCCGGCGGGCGCGCCGGCTAGAGGCACCGCTACATCAGCGCCTTGTAGCGCGGCCGGTGCGGCCGTGCGCCTTCCTCGCCGAGGCGGCGCTTCTTGTCGTTCTCGTACTCGTGGAAGTTGCCTTCGTAGAACACCCACTTCGAGTCGTCCTCGGCGGCGAGGATGTGCGTGGCGATGCGATCGAGGAACCAGCGGTCGTGCGAGATCACGAGCGCCGAGCCCGGGAACTCCAGTAGCGCCTCCTCGAGCGCGCGCAGCGTCTCGACGTCGAGGTCGTTCGACGGCTCGTCGAGCAGCAGCACGTTGCCCCCCTTCAGAAGCGTCGCCGCGAGATGCAGCCGGCCGCGCTCGCCGCCCGAGAGCGTGCCGACCATCTTCTGCTGGTCGGGGCCCTTGAAGTTGAAGCGGCCGAGATACGCGCGCGACGGCATCTCGAAGCGGCCGATCGTCAGGATATCCTGGCCGCCCGAGATCGCGTCCCACGCGGTCTTGTCGTTCGGCAGCGCGTCGCGCGACTGGTCGACGACCGCGAGCTGCGCGGTGTGGCCGATCTTGATCGTCCCGCTGTCGGGCTTCTCCTTGCCGGTGATCATCCGCACCAGCGTCGTCTTGCCGGCGCCGTTCGGCCCGATGATGCCGACGATCGCGCCCGGCGGCACGCGGAACGACAGGTCGTCGATCAGGAGTCGCCCGCCGTAGCCCTTGCTGACGCGATCGAACTCGATGACGTCATTGCCGAGGCGCTCGGCGACCGGGATGAAGATTTCCGACGTCTCGTTGCGCTGCTGGTGCTCGTACGACGCGAGCTCGTCGAAGCGCGCGATGCGCGCCTTGCTCTTGGCCTGCCGGCCCTTGGCGTTGGCGCGCACCCATTCGAGCTCGGTCTTCATCGCCTTGATGCGCGCGGCCTCCTGCTTGGCCTCGGTGCGCAACCGCTCGCCCTTCTGCTCGAGCCAGGAGCTGTAGTTGCCCTTCCACGGAATGCCCGAGCCGCGGTCGAGCTCGAGGATCCACTCGGCGACATTGTCGAGGAAGAAGCGGTCGTGCGTGACCGCGATCACCGTGCCCGGAAAGTTCTGCAGGAACAGCTCGAGCCATTCGACGCTCTCGGCGTCGAGGTGGTTGGTGGGCTCGTCGAGCAGCAGCATGTCGGGCTTCGACAGCAGGAGGCGGCATAGCGCGACGCGGCGCTTCTCGCCACCCGACAGCGTGCCGATCTTAGCGTCCCACGCGGGCAGTCGCAGCGCGTCGGCCGCCACTTCGATCTGCACGGTGGAGTCGGCGCCTGCCGCGGCGATCACCGCCTCGAGCTGCGCCTGCTCGGCGGCGAGCGCGTCGAAATCGGCGTCGGGCTCGGCGTAGGCGGCGTACACCTCGTCGAGCCGCGTCTTCGCGGCGAGCACCTCGCCCATGCCTTCCTCGACGACCTCGCGCACCGTCTTGTCGGGGTCGAGCTTCGGCTCCTGCGGCAGGAAGCCCACCTTCAGGCCGGGCATCGGCGTCGCCTCGCCCTCGTATTCCTTGTCCTCGCCCGCCATGATGCGCAAGAGGCTCGACTTGCCCGCGCCGTTGAGGCCGAGCACGCCGATCTTCGCGCCGGGGAAGAACGACAGCGAGATGTCCTTGAGGATGACCCGCTTGGGCGGCACCATCTTGCCCACGCGATTCATCGTGTAAACGTATTGAGCCATGACGATGCGCCGATCGGTGAATCGGCGATTATCGCAGGGGCGTGCAGACGCCGATGCGATGCGGTTACCGCGAGGTGTCGTCACCCCCCGCGAACGCGGAGGGACGTCATCCCCGCGAAAGCGGGGATCCAGCCGTGACGCGGCGCTTGGTCGACCCGCGTACCCACGTCGTGCGTCAGACCCGGATTCCCGCTTTCGCGGGAATGACGGGGAACCTAATGCGCGGATGCGCCCTTGATGCCCGTCGCCGGCGAGGCAGGCGGCTTCGCAGGGGCAGGCGTCGCCCCAGCGGCAGCGGCCTTGGCATCGGCCTGCGCCTTGAGCGTATTCCAGCGCACGATGAGCCCGTCGTAGCGCGATGCGGTGGCCGCGCGCTCCTGCTCGCGCTGGTGCAGGAGATCACCCTGCCGCGCGATCTCCGCCTCGATCGACGCGATCTCGCGCTCCATCGCATCGGGCACCGGCTTCTTGCCGAGCGCCGCCTTGCGCGCCTCGATCTCGTCCTTGCGCTTGCCGAGCTGCTCGACATAGGCGTGCGACGACTGCACCTGGCCGTCGATCGTCGCGAGCGCGCGCTTCTTCGAAAGCTCGATCTCGTCGACGCTCGTGAACGACTGCATCAGCGCGCGGTCCTGGCGATCGGCTTCCTCCTGGCTTTTCTGGAGCGCCTGCTTCTTCTTCTCCTCGGCGTCGCGCGCGGCGCGCTGCTCGGGCGTGAGCGGCGGATCGATGTGCTTGACCGGCCGTGCCTGCTTGTCGAGCACCGTCGCCGCCTTGTTGATGTCCTCGGCGGGCATCTTGTCGGTGTAGTGGACGACGCCCTTGTCGTCGGTCCACTTGTAAGTCTCGGCGGCAGCGAGTGGCGCAGCGAGCGCGAGCGCCGCGGCGACGAGGCCGTGCACGACGAGCGAGGCTGGAAGAGCGCTGCTCATTGCACGCCGTATTGCGCGCGATAGCCGTCGATCGCCGGCGCGTGCGCGGCGAGCGCGGCGTCGGTATCGATGAAGCGGCGCAGGTCGTCGAGCGTGGCGATCGCCACGACCGGCACGCCGAAATCGCGGGTGATCTCCTGCACCGCGGACAGCGCTCCGCGGCCGCGCTCCTTGCGATCGAAGGCGATCATGATCGCCACCGGCGTGGCGCCCGCGGCGCGCACGCGCTCGATCGCCTCGCGCTTGGCACCGCCGTCGGTGATGACGTCGTCCACGATCACGACCCGCCCGGCCAGCGGCGCGCCGACGATGTCGCCGCCCTCGCCGTGGTCCTTGGCTTCCTTGCGATTGAAGCTGAATGGCACATTGTGCCCATTTTGGGCAAGCGCGATCGCGGTCGACGCCGCCAGGGTGATCCCCTTGTACGCCGGTCCGAAGAGCATGTCGAAAGGCACGCCCGCCGCCATCAGGGCCTCCGCATAGAAGCGCCCGAGCGTGGCCAGGCTCGCGCCGTCGTTGAACAGTCCCGCGTTGAAAAAGTACGGCGTGCGACGGCCGGCCTTGGTCACGAAGTCGCCAAATCGCAGCACGTCGCGTGCCAACGCGAAGGCGAGGAATCGCTGGCGGAAATCGGGGGCGGCAGCAGGCATAAAGCGCCGCGGATTATAGCGCCGCAGCGTGTCGCGCCGGGCCGGCCGCTGGCACCGCCGCTAGAATGAGCGGTTTTCGCGGCGGATCGCATGCGCATCATCTCGCTCAACGTCAACGGCCTGCGCAGCGCCGAGCGCAAGGGGCTCGCGCGCTGGCTCGCACGCGCCGAGCCCTGGGACGTCGTCTGCCTGCAGGAGATCAAGTGCGAGGTCGACGACGTGCCGCGGCCGTTGCGCGCACCGCGCAAGAGCGCGGCGACCTTTCATCCGGCCGTGCGCAAGGGCTACAGCGGCGTCGCCGTCTATTCGAAAGTCCCGCACGTTCCCGCCACCGGTTTCGGCCACGCCGAGTTCGACGCCGAGGGCCGCTACGTCGAGGCGCATTTCCGCGACGTGTCGGTCGTGTCGCTGTACCTGCCGTCCGGTTCCGCCGGCCCGCACCGCCAAGCGTCGAAGTTCCGCTTCCTCGAGGCGTTCCTGCCGCACCTCGCGGCGCTGCGCAAGCGCGGCCGCGAGATCGTGCTGTGCGGCGACTGGAACATCGCGCACCAGCCGATCGACCTGCGCAACTGGAAGAGCAACCAGAAGAACTCCGGCTTCCTCCCCGAGGAGCGCGCGTGGCTCACGCGGGTGTTCGACGAGCTCGGCTTCGTCGACGTGTTCCGCAAGATCGACCCGCGCCCCGACCAGTACACGTGGTGGTCGAACCGCGGCGCGTCATGGGCGAACAACGTCGGCTGGCGGATCGACTACCAGATCGCCACGCCCGGCATCGCCGCGCGCGCACACGCGGTGTCGATCTACCGGAACCGCCGCTTTTCCGACCACGCGCCGCTGATCGTCGACTACGACTACGCGCTGGACGCATGAGCGCCGCCGCCGCGCGCGCCGCGGAGATCGCGTGGTGATCGCGCCGGCGCGGCGCCGCGCCGACCGCGCGCGATGATCCGGCTTCGCGACGTCACGCTCGCGCGCGGCGCGACGCGGCTCCTCGAGCACGCGTCGCTGACCGTGCACGCCGGGCAGAAGGTCGGCGTCGTCGGCGCGAACGGCTGCGGCAAGTCGACGCTGTTCGCGCTGTTGCGCGGGGAGATCGCCGCCGATGCGGGGGACGTCGAGCTGCCGGCATCGTGGCGGATCGCGCACGTCGCGCAGGAAACACCGGCCGTGGCGACGCCGGCGATCGACTACGTGCAGAACGGCGACATCGAGCTGCGCGCCGTCGAGGCGGCGCTCGCCGCAGCCGACGCCGCGCACGACGGCCATGCGCTCGCCGAGCTCCACCACCGCTACGAGGCGATCGGCGGCTATGCGGCGCGCGCACGCGCCGCCGAGCTCCTCGCCGGGCTCGGCGTCGCGTCGGCGCGTCACGCCGACCCGGTGGCGAGCTTCTCGGGCGGCTGGCGGATGCGGCTCAACCTCGCCCAGGCGCTCAACGCGCGCGCCGATCTGCTGCTGCTCGACGAGCCGACCAACCACCTCGACCTCGACGCCGTGCTATGGCTCGAGCAATGGCTCGCGCGCTTTCCAGGTACGCTCCTCCTCATCACGCACGACCGCGATTTCCTCGATGGGGTCGCGCGCGTGATCGTGCATTTCGACGCGCGCACGCTGAAGACCTACGGCGGCAACTATTCGCAATTCGAGCGCGAGCGCGCGGCGGCGCTCGCCGTACAGCGCGCCGCGTACGCCCGCCAGCAGCGCCAGATCGCGCATCTCAAGTCTTTCGTCGACCGCTTCCGCGCCAAGGCAACGAAGGCGCGGCAGGCGCAGAGCCGGCTGCGCACGCTCGAGCGGATGGAAATCATCGCCGCGGCACACGCCGACAGCCCGTTCGAGTTCGCGTTCGCGCCGTCGCGCGCGGTCGCGCGCGAGCTGGTGCGGCTCGAGGACGCGACGCTGCGCTACGGCGACGCGGCGCCGGTGTTCAAAGGCCTCGACGTCGCGATCGCCAACGGCGAGCGCATCGGCCTCCTCGGCCCCAACGGCGCCGGCAAGTCGACGCTCGTCAAGGCGCTCGCCGGCGAGCTGCCGCTCGCGAGCGGGCGACGCTCGACCGCGCAGAACCTCGTCATCGGCTATTTCGCGCAGCACCAGCTCGAGCAGCTCGAAGGGAGCGCGACGCCGCTCGCCACGCTCACCCGGCTGGACCCCGCCGCGCGCGAGCAGGAGCTGCGCGACTTTCTCGGCGGCTTCGACTTCCGTGGCGATGACGTCAACGCGCCGATCGCGCGGTTCTCGGGCGGCGAGAAGGCGCGCCTCGTGCTCGCGACGATCGTGCGTTCGCGGCCCGACCTCCTGATCCTCGACGAGCCGACCAACCACCTCGACATCGAGATGCGCGAGGCCTTAACCGAGGCGCTGCAGGACTACGACGGCGCGCTGGTGGTCGTCGCGCACGACCGGCACCTGCTGGCCGCGACGGCCGACGAGCTGTGGCTCGTCGACGACGGCCGCGTCGCGCCGTTCGACGGCGACCTCGACGACTACCGCGACTACGTGCTGTCCGCGCGCAGCCGTTCAGCGACCGAAAGCCGCGGGCGCGATGCGGGCGGCGACCGCCGCCAGCAGAAGCGCGAGGAGGCCGAGGCGCGGCAGCGCCGCCACGACGCGCGCAAGCCGCTGGTCGCCGAGCAGTCGACGATCGAAGGCGAGATCGATGCGCTGACCGCGGAAAAGCGCGAGCTCGACACGTGGCTCGCGAGCGCCGAGGCGTACGAAAGCGCCGCGCGCGAGCGACTCGTCGAGTCGATCGCGCGGCAAGGCGAGCTCACATGGCAGCTCGCGCGCGCCGAAAGCGCGTGGCTCGAACTGCAGGAGAAGCTCGACGCGCTCGATTCACGCATCGACGAGCCGCGCGAGGGTCCCTGATCCGTCATTCCCGCGCATGCGGGGATCCAGCCTTGACGCAGCGGTGGAAGCGCCAGTGCCTTCGTCGACCTGTCACGGCTGGATTCCCGCATGCGCGGGAATGACGGGCGCGATGGGCGCTATGCCGCGGTCTAACCGGGGAGGTCGACCTCGGCCTTGAGCTTCCAGTCGCCAGCGGCATCGCGCTGCCAGACGTGTACGTAGTGGCCATCGACTGGTGCCGCACTGCCGGCGATCGTGCGCGATGCACCGTACGTGTAGGCGAGATCGCCGCTCACCGCGACGCCGCCGCCCGCCGGCGTCCATTCGATGCGCGTCGGCGCCGCGGCATCCGCCCAGCGTGCGACGTCGCGAGCGCGCAGTGGCGGCGTTCCATCCTGCACGAGAATCGGCGAATGCCCGAGAAGGTCGCGCCACGGCGGCGCGCCGGCCGGCAGGGTCACGCCGAGCGCTCGCGGCATCCTCTCCATCGCGAACAGCGCATCGCGCGCGGCGGCGCGCGCCGTCGGGTCGAGCGTGACCGTCGTGCGCGAGAAGTCGATTGGCGTGCGCATGTTGGGAAGATCGTCGGCGCCGGCAGGCGGCGGTTGCGGAACGCCGGCATCGAGCACCACCTTCCACGTGCCGCTTTCGTGCGACCACACCGAGAAGTAATAGCCGTGGCCCACCTCGCCGCGCGGATGGCCGCGCGTCGACCAGCGCGACGGCCCGGTCGTGAAGCCCAAGTCACCGGCGCGCGAGATCGCGCCCGCCTGCGGGCCCCACTCGAGCAGCGTCGCCATCGGGTCGGCGACGGGATGGGCGCGGGCGTAGTCGACGAAGCGCACGGGCCCGGGCAGGAACGCGACCGCGTCGTCATCGAAATGCTTGAGAAACGCCGGTCGCATGCCGATCTGCGACGCGTCGCGCGCGAAGTCGCGCTCGGCGTTGAAGAGTCCCTCGAGCGCGACGTCGGAATAGCCGGGCGCGAGGCACGCGCAACCGCCGAGGAGAAGCGCCGCCATCACGATCGGTCGAATCGACATGGGCGCCAAGTCTAGCGCGCTGCAGCCCGGCGCGCGTTGCCGCGTGGCGAGACGTGCAGGATCGGCTGCCGTGCGTCGAGGTCCTGCCACATCTCCGTCATTCCCGCGCAAGCGGGAATCCAGCGGTAACGCCGCATCGCAGGCGAGGAGGCGCGCGACCATCGGTGCGTCACCACTGCCGTCATTCCCGCGCAAGCGGGAATCCAGCGGTAACGCCGCATCGCAGGCGAGGAGGCGCGGGACCATCGGTGCGTCACCACTG
>JAICUU010000176.1 GCA_025935675.1 Burkholderiales bacterium | reverse complement strand
GCGGTGGCGTCGCTTGCGCGCGCGCTGATCGACGGCCTGCATGCCGGCGGCACGGCGAGCGTCGGCAAGCACTTTCCGGGTCACGGATTCGCGGGCGCCGACTCGCATCACGAGCTGCCGCGGGACCCGCGGCCGCTGGACGCGCTCGTCGCCGCGGACCTCATTCCGTTCGCCGCATTGGCGGCGCATGGGCTCGACGCGGTGATGCCCGCACACATCGTCTACGCGGCGATCGACGAGGGCGTCGCGGGCTTCTCGCGGTACTGGCTGCAGGAGGTGCTGCGCAAGCGCCTGGGCTTTCGCGGCCTCGTCTTCAGCGACGACCTGTCGATGGCCGGCGCGCATGCGGCCGGCGACGTCGTCGCGCGCGCCGATGCGGCGACGCACGCTGGCTGCGACGTCGTGCTGGTCTGCAACGATCCCGCCAGCGTCGACCTGCTGCTCGATCGCTGGCGGCCGCCGGTCAACGATGCGCTGGCGGCGCGCTGGCAACCGATGCAGGGGCGGGCGGTGGGGCGCTGTCCCGTCTGACCCGCTTGCCGTCATTCCCGCGAATGCCGGAATCCAGCTTTGGCGGCATCCGCGAAGCGCCACGGGTGTCACGTCACGACTGGATCCCCGCTTTCGCCGGGATGACGGCGGCCGTCAATACGGATGCGGCCAGCGGCCGCCGATCTGGCGCGTGATCGTTTCCGCCGTCGAGGCGACGAGGGGGCCGAGCTCGCGGATCCGCGCATCCGGCAACCGCGACGACGGGCCCGCGACCGAGATCGCGCCGATCATCTCGGCGTGCTCGTCATAGATCGGCGAGGCGACGCAGCGCGTGCCGAAGGCGTGCTCCTCGTCGTCGAACGACCATCCGCGCTGGCGGATGACGCGCACGCTCGCCCACATCGTCTCGGGCGACGTGATCGTGTTCTCGGTGATGCGCGGCAAGCCGCGCACCTTGAGGATCGCCTGGATCTGGTCGTCGGCCAGCGCCGCGAACATCGCCTTGCCAACGCCCGAGGCGTGCAGCGGCGCGCGACCGCCGACCTTGACGATCGTGCGCATCATCTCGTGGCACTGCACCTGGTCGATGAACACCGCGTCGGTGCCGTCGAGGATCGCGAGGTTCGCGGTCTCGCCGGAGCGCTCCATCAGGTGGCGCATGTAGCGGTGGCTTTGCGCGACCCATTCGCGGCTCGCGAGGAAGCTCGAGCCGATCGTGAACGCGGCGAGGCCGACGTACCACAAGCCCTGCGGCTCCGACTGGTAGACGTGGCCGCCGCGCTCGAGCGTGGCGAGCAGGCGATGCACGGTCGACGGCGGCAGCGACAGCCGGTGGGCGATGTCGGTGAGCGTGAGGCCGTGCTCGCCGCGCGCGAGGCAGTCGAGGATCGCGAGGCCGCGCGTGAGGCTTTGCACCTGCACGGTGGCGCTGCCGGGATTCGCGGGCGTGCGCCCGCGCCGGGCGCCGGGCGGGCGCGGCGGAAGGGGGTGCGAGGCGGACACGTTCGCGCGTGGGCGGGCTTTGCGTGAGCGCCCATCATACCGGGCAGCGCCGCCGCGCGACCGCGCTTGCGTCCGCTGTCCAGTACGCCGCTACAGCACGCGCGCGGTCGCGGCGACGTGCGTTCCCGCAACGTCGACGGCAAAGCGCGCCGACGCAAGCGCGGCCGCGTCGAGCGGTGCGGCGCCGCGCGCATAGCCGAGCGCGACGATGCGGGCGAGCTTTCGGCTGTACCCGGCCGAGGTGACCTCGCCGACCGGCGCGCCGTCCAACAGGATCGGCTCGCCACCCCACGCCCATGCCTCGGGATCGTCGAGCGTGAATTGCATCAGGCGCTTGCCGACGCCGCGCTCGCGCTGGGCGACGAGGGCATCGCGGCCGATGAAGCCGGGCCTGGCGAGCGCGACCATCGCGGCGAGGCCCGCCTCGAGCGGCGTCTCGTCGGGCGAGAGCTCGGCGCCCCATGCGCGGCGGCCGGCCTCGATGCGCAGCGCGTCGATCGTGTAGTAGCCGGCGTCGGCAAGGCCGAACGCTTCGCCGGCGCCCATCAGCGCGTCGTACAGTGTCGCGCACTGCTCCGTCGGTACGGTGAGCTCGTAGCCGGGACCGCCGACGTAGCTCATCCGCGCTGCCCGCACGCGCGCGTGGCCGACGTCGATCGTGCGCGTCATGCCGAACGGCAGCGCCGCCTTCGACACGTCGTCGGGCGACAGCGCGGCGACGATCGCCTCGGCACGCGGGCCCATCAGCGACAGCACCGAGTACGCGCTCGTCACGTCGACGAGCGCGGCACGCTCGTGCGCCTCGATGTGCCGCTCGATCCATGCGAAATCACGCGTCGCTTGCGCCGAGCCCGTCAGCACCAGGAACTCGTGCGCGGCGATGCGCACCACCGTGAGGTCGCTCTCATAGCCACCGCGCGCGTTGAGCATCGGCGTGTAGACGATGCGACCGACGGCGACGTCGATGACGTTCGCGCACACCCGCTCGAGTACGGCGAGCGCGTCGCGGCCCTTCAGCACGAATTTGGCGAACGACGTCTGGTCGAATAGCACGGCCCGCTCGCGGCAGGCTGCCTGCTCGGCGATGACCCACGGCAGCCAGCCCGGCGTGCCGAGCGTCGGGGGCGGCTCGCCGGCGCCGTCGGGACGAAAGTAGTTCGCGCGCTCGAAGCCGAGCTTGCTGCCGAACGACGCGTGCTTGGCGGCGAGGCGGTCGTACAGCGGCGAGCGGCGCAGCGGCCGGGCGGTGACGAGCTCCTCGCGCGGCCAGCGCATCGCGTAGTGGAGGCCGAGCGATTCGACGGTGCGATCGGCGAGCAGCCGCCGATTGCCGTGGAACGGCGCGAAGCGGCGGATGTCGACGTCCCAGACATCGTGAGACGGCTCGCCGTCGACGATCCAGTCGGCGACGAGCCGGCCGGCGCCGCCGGCGTTGGCGATGCCGGCGGAGTTGAAGCCGGCGCAGACGAAATAGCCGCGCACCTCGGGCGCCTCGCCGAGGATGAAGTTGCCGTCGGGCGTGAAGCTCTCCGGCCCGTTCAGCAGCATCTTCACTTCCGCGGTGGCGAGGCACGGCGTGCGATGCAGCGCGTTCTCCATCAGGATCTCGAACTGGTCCCAGTCTTCGGGCAGCAGCTGGAACTCGAAGCCCGGCGGGATCGGCGAGACGTTCCATGGCTTGGCCTCGGGCTCGAAGCCGCCCATCACCAGGCCGCCGACCTCCTCCTTGTAGTAGATGTAGCCGTCGGGATCGCGGATCACCGGCAAGTCGGCCGTCACGCCGGCGATCGGCGTGGTGACGATGTAGAAATGCTCGGCGGCGTAGAGCGGCACGTTGACGCCGCTGGCCGCGCCGAAGGCGCGCGCCCATTGGCCGCCGCAGTTGACGACGACGTCGCAGGCGATGCGGCCGTCGCGGCCGTCGCGCCGCCACTGCACGCCGGTGGCGCGGCCGTCGTCGACGTCGACCGCGGTGACTTGCGCGCCTTCCACCAGCGTCGCGCCGCGCATCCGCGCGCCTCTCGCGAGCGATTGCGTGAGGTCGGTGGGATTGACCTTGCCGTCGCCGGGAATCCACACGGCGCCGGCGAGATCGTCGGTGCGCAGGATGGGCGCGCGCGACAGCGCCTCGTCGGGGTCGATGAATTCGAACTCGACGCCGAAGCTGCCGGCGCGTGCCATCTGCCGGCGCATCAGCGTCAGGCGCTGTGGCGTGCGCGCGACGTTGAGCGAGCCGCAGCGCTTCCAGCCGGTGGCGAGTCCGGTCTCCGCCTCGAGGCCCGCGTAGAGCTCGATGCCGTAACGGCTCATGCGCGTGGCGTTGCGCGTCGCCCGTGTCTGGCCGACGAGCCCCGCCGCGTGCCACGTCGTGCCGCACGTGAGCTTGCCCTGCTCGAGCAGCACGACGCGCTCGACGCCGCGCCTGGCGAGGTGGTAGGCGACCGACACGCCGGCAACGCCGCCGCCGACGATGACGACCCGTGCCTTGTCCGGCAGCTCGCTCATGGAACGGCCCTGCGCGCCGCGCGCTTCGGGGCTGATTCGCGGTGGGGGCGGCCCTGCACGCTCATGAACGGCTCCTAGAACTTGAGGGCAGCGACGCCGGCCGCCACGGCGACGGCACCCAGCGCGCGCTTCCAGCCGAAGCCTTCCTTGAGCGCGAACGTGCCGATCAGCGACGCGAACACCACCGACACCTCGCGCAGCGACGCGACGAGCGCGACTGGCGCGCGCGTCATCGCCCACAGCACGATCGCGTAGGCACCGAGGCTTGCGGCGCCCCCGGCCAACCCGCGCTGCCAGTGCGTGTTCCAGTAGGCGAGCGCCGCGCGCTTGCGCGTGGCGAGGATCCAGGCGATGAACGGCAGCCCCTCGAGGAAGATCAGCCACGTCGCGTAGCCGACGGCGTTGCCCGAGCGGCGCGCGCCGGTGCCGTCGGTGAACGTGTAGAGCGCGATGATCGCGGCGTTGAGGATCGCGTAGCCGGCGGCGGCGGGCGTGTGGCGCCCACCCGCGTACCACGCGATGACGAGGATGCCGATGGAGATGAGCGCGATGCCGGCGATCGCCGGCAACGACGGATGCTCGCCGAGGAACGCGATTCCGAGCAGCGCGACGAAAAGCGGCGCGACACCGCGCATCAGCGGATACGCGAACGACAGGTCGCCGCGGCGATAGGCGGCCGACAGCGTCAGGTAATAGCCGAAGTGGATTACCGACGAGACCGCGATGAACGGCCACGACGGCCGCGCCGGCACGGCGACGAACGGCAGCAGGAAGAGGCCGACGATCGACGAGCCGGCGACGATCAGCGCGGTACCGAGCAGCGGCTCGCCACCGGTCGACTTGAGGAGCGCGTTCCATGCGGCATGCAGGAATGCCGCGCCGAGAACGACCAGCGTGACGCCGAGCGAGATCTCCGACGCCGGCACGCTCAACGGGCGATCCCCGGCGATGCACGCTGCCTGCGCGCTGCGCGGTCCGGGGCTTGTTCGCGCTTGCGGCGACCCTGCGCGCTCACTGGACGCTGCTGGCGGCCACCGCCTCGTCGGTCTTGAGGCGCGTGCGCGCCAGCACGCCGGCATCCTCGAGGATGGGGTAGGCGATCGAGCAAATCAGCGAGTTGATGCGCTTCAGCTCCGAGATGAGGTCGAGGTGCAGCGACGAGGTCTCGATCGACGGCAGCGTGCTGGCGGCGAGGCGCGACAGGTGAGAGTCGGCGTACGCGCGCTCGAGGTCGCGGAAGATCACCTTTTGCGCGATGAGCTCCTGCGCGCTCTTCAGGTCGCCGTTGAGGAACACGCTCATCGCGAGCCGCAGGTTGGCCGTGAGCCGCGCATGCAGGTCGCAGATCTCGGTCATGCCGGCCTCGGAGAAGTTGCGGCCCTTGTCGATCTTCTTTTCCTCGATCTCGGCGGTGACGCGGTCGATGATGTCGCCGACCTGCTCCATGTTGATCGTGAACGACACGATGTCGGTCCAGCGCCGCCCCTCGTTGGGGTCGAGCGCGGCGCGCGAGATCTGCGTCAGGTAGAGCTTGACCGCCGTGTAGAGCTCGTCGACGACGTCGTCGAGCTTGCGCACGCGCTGCGCGAGCGTGCGGTCGTTGGTTTTCAGCACGGTCAGCAGCCCCTGCAGCATCTCGTCGACGACGTCGCTGATCCGCAGGGCCTCGCGCGCAGCGTTGCCGATCGCGAGCGCCGGCGTCGCGAGCGCAGACGGGTCGAGGAAGCGCGGCTTCGCCGGGTCCTCGCCGGCGGGTCGCATCGGCAGCAGGCGCTCGGCGATGCGCGCCACCGACTGCGTCGCGAACAGGAAGATGACCGCGAGCGCGATGTTGAAGATGAGGTGGAACGCGACGACCTCGGTGTTCTCGCTCAAGGCGAACTGCGCGATCGCCGGCTCTGCGAAGCGCAGCAGCGGCACCGCCAGCACGCAGCCGATCAGCTTGAACAGGAAGTTGCCGAGGGTGACGCGGCGCGCCTCGGGCGGCGAGCGCAGCGTCGACAGCATGCCGAGGAGGCCGCTGCCGAGGTTGGCGCCCAGCACCAGCGGCATCGCCACGGCGAGCCCGATCACGTGGAGGCCTGCCAGCGTCGCCACCAGCAGCACCACCGCGAGGCTCGAGTAGCAGAGGATCGTCACGAACGCCGCCACCAGCATGTCGAGCATCACGTCGCCGGTCAGCGAGGCGAAGATCACGCGCATGCCGGCGGCCTGGGTGAGCGGCTTCGCCGATACGCCGATCCACTGCAGCGCGAACAGGATGAGCCCGAGGCCGATCAGGATGCGGCCGAAGCGCCCGAGGTTCGCCTCCTGGCGCGCGAGGAACAGCACGACGCCGACGAAGATCAAAAGCGGCGACAGCCACGACAGGTCGAACGACAGCACCAGCGTGACGATCGACGTGCCGACATCGGCGCCCAGCATCACCGCCAGCGCCGGCGCCGTCGAGATGAGGCCTTGGCCCGCGAATGCCGCGACGATCAGCGCGGTCGCCGTGCTGCTCTGCAGGAGCGCGGTGACCATGAGGCCCGCGAAAAACGCGCTGAAGCGCCGCGACACCGCGTGGCGCAGCAGGCGACGCAGGTCGCCGCCGTACAGCGACAGGATCGCCACGCGCACGAGGTGCGTGCCCCATACGAGGAGCGCGACACCGGCGAGCAGGTTCAGCAGGACTTGCACGTCGGTCTTACGCCGCGCGTCCTACCACGGCAGCGAATACGTCTTGATGGTGGTGAAGCTCTTCATCGCCTCCTGCACGCCTTCCTTGTAGCCGAGTCCCGAGTCCTTGATGCCGCCGAATGGCGTCAGCTCGAGCCGGTAGCCCGGCACTTCGCGGATGTTGACGGTGCCGACCTCGAGCTCGGCGACGAAGCGCGTGATGTAGTCGAGCCGGTTGGTGCACACCGACGACGACAGCCCGTACGCGGTACCGTTGGAAATGCGGATCGCGTCGTCGATGTCGCGGAACCGGATCACCGGCGACACCGG
>JAICUU010000139.1 GCA_025935675.1 Burkholderiales bacterium | reverse complement strand
TGCTGCGCGTTGCCGCCTTGCTGCGCGTTGCCGCCTTGCTGCGCGTTGCCGCCTTGCTGCGCGTTGCCGCCTTGCGGATTGCCGCCACGGCGCTGCGCGTTCCCGGCGCCCTGTTGGGGGTTGCCGCCGCTGCGCTGCGCGTTGCCGCCGCCCTGATGCTGCGGGTTGCCGCCGCTGCGCTGAGCATCGCCGGCGCCCTGCTGCGGGTTGCCGCCGCGCTGCGCGTTGTCGTTGCCCTGCGGATTGCCGCCGCCTTGCGGATTGCCGCCGCGCTGGCCGCCGCCGGCATGCGCGCCGTTGCCGCCGCGCTGCGGATTGCCGTCGGCTTGCGCGCCCGCGCCTTGCGAATTGCCGCGCGAGCGCTCGCTGTTGCCGGTGGGCTCGCCACGCCGCTGATTGCCGGCGTTCGGGTTGACGGGCTGCGCCGGGGCCGCGCTCGGCGGCGCGCTTCCCTGGACCGTCGTGTTGCGCGACGAATTGCCGCCGCCCGTCGTGGCCGCTGCGGGCGGCGTGCGCTCCACATGGCGATTGCGGTTGTCGCGATTGCCCGATTGCGCGTTGCCCGATTGCGCGTTGCCCGATTGCGCGTTGCCCGATTGCGCGTTGCCCGACGGACCGGCACCACCGGCACCCACCGTGCCTTGCCTCGACGCGCGCTCGCGCTGCGCATCGGCATTGCGCGAAGTACCGCGATTGCCGGCCGCCGGTCCGTTGCCCTTCGGCGCCGGGACGACTTCGGCGGCCGTCGGCGCCTTGCGCCCGCGCCCCTCATCGGCCTTGTCATTCTGCTGCGTTGAAGTCGTCGAGCGATCGCGGGACAGCGTCGCCGGGCGCTCGCCCTTGTTGCCGCGTCCGCCGTTCGGATGCGCGATGCCGAGGCGCGCAGGCTTCGAGTTGGCGTAGTAATCCACGGCCGGCTTTGGCGTGCCTTGCGCGCCGGCGCGAACCTGGCGAACGTCCTGGGGCCGCGCATGCGTGAGCGGCGGCACCGACGTGCCCGGCTTCACGGCGTTGAGCTGCGTGCCCGTCAGCGAAACGCGCTCGCGTGCCGCGTACGGCTTCCGCGCGATGAGGTTCACGCCCGCCACCGCCGTGACCGCGCCAGGCACGTGCCAGTTGGCGTAGCGATCGGGCGGCGGCGTGTGGTCGCGATAACGCTCGTCGACGCGATACGGCCGGTTGTAGCGGTCCCAGCACGCACCTCGGCAGCCGCCCCACCACGGCTGGTACGGCTCGCGCCAGCCGAGCGGCACCCAGCCGTAGACGGGACCGCCGCCGCCGACCGCGACCGTGATGCCGCCGCCTGTCCACGCGACGAGCGCCGGCGCCCACACCGGCCGCGCGCTGTAGACGCCCGGGACCCACCCCCAGCGCGGACCGACGCGCACCCAGCGGCCGTAGTGGAAGGGCGCATAGCCCCAGGGCGCGCGATCGACCCACGTGAGGCCGAAGCCGGGTATCGTCGTCCAGTAGCCGTCGCTGTACGGCGCCCATCCGGCCGCGACCGAGGTCGGGAACCACACGTTGCCGTAGTCCGGGTACGACTGCCACGTGCCGTAAGTCGCGAGATCGGCGTAGCCGACCATCTGCTGCGACACATAGCGCGGCGCCGCCTGGCGGAACGTGCGCTCGCGATCGGCGCTCCATGCATCGAACGCGTCGATCGGCGCCGCTGCGCTGAACTGCGCGGCCGTCGTCGGCGCGTTGTCGATCGTCGCCGTCTGCCCGGGCAGCACCTGCTGCAGGCCGGCGCTGACCTGCGCCGTCAATTCGCCTTCGCGCACCGTCACCGACGTCTGCTGCTGGTCGGGCGACACGAACACGCGATAGAGGCCGGGCCGGCGCAATACCACTTGCGTCGTCGGCGTGTCGATCACCGCGCTGTCGCCGGGCTCGAGCACCGCGACGCGCAGGATGATGTCGCCTTGCGCGACGAAAAGATCGAGGTTGCGGTCGTCGAGCGACGCGATATTGACGTTGGTCGATGCCGACATCCTGAGCTGGCTGCCGCCGAGCTCGATTTCCGCGCGCGCGCCATCGCCGGTCCAGAGGTTGTCGCCGCCGGTGACGGGGTAGTTGAGGTCGATCGGCGACCAGTCCTGCGTCTCGTCGGGCGGCGCGATGAACACCTCGCCGGCGAAGCTCGACAGGCGGCCGACGCGTGTCGGCAGGTCGCCGGCATCCTGCGCGAACGCCGGCGCCAGCGTCGACAGCGCGAGCGCGGCCGCGCCGAGCGTGAGCGCGCGCGCGAAGCCGCGCCGCATTGCACGGCCGGACTGCTGCAAAGTCGTGTTTGCGATCATGATTTTTCTCCTTGTCCGCTCCCTAGAACGTCCCCCTGCAAGCGCGGGTTGACCCCGCGACTTGATCTAGAATGTGACCGGGCCGGCGAAGCGTAACAAGACGTTGCACACCGATAGCGCCGACCGCGATCCGCCTACACGCACATCGAGGAGAGTCCATGCCCCGCTTCCGCCTCACACGCCTCGCGAGCGCATTGGCATTGTCGCTTTGCGCGGGCACCGCCTTTGCACAATTCAGCAACACTTTCTTCTTCGGTGACAGCCTCACCGACAACGGCTCGTTCAAGCCCGTGCTGCCGCCCGGGACGGGCCTCTTCACCACGAACCCCGGCCCGATTTGGGCCGAGCTGCTGGCCGAGCGCTACGGCACGTCGGCGGTGCCGGCGAACCAGGGGGGGACCGATTACGCACAAGGCGGCGCGCGCGTCACGCAGTTGCCGGGCGTGCCCGACCAGCCGCCGACCGGCACGGCAACGCCGATCGCGACGCAGGTCGCGCAATTCGTCGCGCACGGCGCGGTCGATTCGAACGCGCTCTATTCGATATGGGGCGGCGCCAACGACGTGTTCTACCAGCTCGGCCTCCTGCAGGCGGGCCAGATCACGCAAGCCGAGCTGCAAGCCAACATCGGGATCGCCGCGACGCAGCTCGTCCAGCAGGTCGGCATCCTGCAGGCGGCGGGTGCGCGCAACGTCATGGTGTGGGTGTTGCCGGACATCGGCCAGACGCCGGCGGGCGTCGCGTCGGGCAATCCCGCCGGCATCTCGGCGATCTCGAGCCTCTACAACTCGACGCTGCTCGCGGGCCTCGACCAGCTCGGCGGGAACGTGATCCGCCTCGACGTCGCGAAGCTCCTTTCCGAAGTGATCGCCAATCCCGCGGCGTTCGGCATCGTCAACGTCACGACGCCCGCATGCGGCGCCACGGGCTCGCTCCTGTGCACGGCGGCGAATCTCGTGACGCCCAACGCGGCGACGACGTTCCTCTTCGCCGATGGCGTGCATCCGACGACTGCCGGCCACCAGGCGCTCGCGCAGTACGCGGAGTCGTTCCTCGAAGGACCCCTCAAGATGGCGGTGCTCGCCGAAGCGCCGCTCGCCGTCGAGGCGGCGAACTTCCGCGCCATCGACACGCGCATGCAATCGGGACTCGACTCGCCGATGCGCGGCAACAAGCTGCAGGCGTGGGCGAGCTACGACTATGCGAATCCCGACTTCAACGGCGGCTGGAGCGACGCGAGCTCGAAGCAGAACACCGTCAACGTCGGCGGCGACATGAAGCTCTCCGACGAACTCCTCGCCGGGCTCGCGTTCGGCTACACCGAGCAGCGGGGCGATTTCGCCGACAACGGCGGCGGCTACAAGCTCGACGAGCCGATGATGACCTTGTACGCGGGCTGGGGACGCGGGCCCTGGTGGGTGGGCGCCAGCGCGTTCGCGGGCAACTTGGACTTCAAGGACATCCGCCGCAACATCGACATCCTCGCGCAGAACCGCGTCGAGACCGGAAACACCACCGGCGACCATTTCGGCGGCCGCATCCTCGGCGGCTACTGGTTCCGCTACGCCGATCTCGTACACGGCCCGTACGCGAGCATCGCCTACGAGCGCGCGACGGTGAAGCAGTTCTCCGAGAACGGCGACGACAGCACGGCGCTCACGTTCGGCCAGCAGAAGCGCGAGTCGCTGGTGTCGAGCCTCGGCTGGCAGGTGGGCGGGCAATGGGGCGCGGTGCGGCCGTTCGCGCGCGCCACCTGGGAGTACGAGTCGAAGGACGAGGCGCGCTCGGTGAGCGCGTCGCCGGTCGGCCTCGGCGGCACGTACACCGTCGGCACCTACAAGCCCGACAACGACTACGCGCTCTTCAACGTCGGCCTGTCCAGCGACTTCGGCAAGGTCACCGGCTACATCTCGGGCGCCGCCACTGCCGGCAAGAGCGACGGCAACTACTACGCGGTGACGCTCGGCTTGCGCGTGCCGCTCTAGCCTTCGCCCCAGACCTCTCGCGCACGCGGGACGCTCACCCGGGCCCTCTCCCGCCAAGCGGGAGGCTCGCCCCGGCCCTCTCCCGCAAGCGGGAGAGGGCGTGCGCTCAGATCCCCCTCCCGCTTGGCGGGAGGGTCAGGCCGAGGGCGCCGCGCGCCCCTCCCTGCCGCGATCGGCCTCGTAGAACCGCTCGCGCGTATCGACGACGCTGTGCCGCAGCTCCACCGGCACGTCGTGGTAGGTGTACGCCGTGCGGAAGACCTCCAGCACCGCCGCGCCCGGCTCGAGCCCGAGCGCCTTCGCCGCGCGCCGCCCGGCGACGCCGGCGCGCAGCCGCTCGTGCGTGCGCACGACGTTGATCCCGTAGTGCGACTGGTAGAAGTGGTAGATCGTGCTGTCGCGCGCGCGGAAGCGCGCCTCGGTCAGGTCGGGGAACATCGCCGCGCCGATGACGATGGTGTCGAACACGGTGGGCTCGCCGCTCAATCGCAGCAGGTTGTGGATGCGGATCGTGCGCGCGCCGACGTCGATGCCGAGCCGCGCCGCCTCGTCGGCGTCGGCGCGTCCACGCGCGAAGCCGGCGAACTGCGGCTGCGGCAGCTCGCGGCGACCCTCGGCGTCGACGATGTGGAAGAAGTGGAAGCGGTTGCGCGCCGGCCCGTGCACGGCGACGAACGTGCCGATCCCCTGGCGGCGCAGCAGGATCTGCTCGTCGACGAGGTCGTCGATCGCCTTGCGCAGCGTGCCGATGCTGACCGCGTAGTGATCGGCGAGGCGCGCCTCGGCGGGGATCGCCTCGCCCGGCTTCCATTCGCCCGCCGCCAGCGCGGCAGTGATCGCCGCCTTGACGGCGCGCCAGCGCGGCGTGGCGAGGCCGCTGCCTCCCCCGCCGATGTCGGCGAGCGACCGCCCGCCCTGCGCCCGACCCGGTGTCATCGATCGCCTGTCCGGCTATGCTTATCCAGATCATCTATATCACTTGGTTGACAGCGCCGCAAGATGCCCGCAAACTTGCGCGGATCCGGTGGCCCGCGCGCCGGTGGCCCGCGCGCCCCGCCCCCCGCGGCGCGGGCGCCCCCACGCGGGCGCCCCGGCGCCCATTCCCGAAGGACCAACGCATGATCGATTTCGTGGTGCATGACGAGGGTGACTCCGCTGGCGTCGTCGTCGTCGAAGGTGTCAAGGCCGGCCGCAAGCTCGCCGGCTGGGTGATGGACCAGGACAAGGACCTCGCGGTCACCGCGCTGTCCGACATTCCGATCGGCCACAAGCTCGCGATCCGCGAGCTCAAGTCGGGCGACACGGTGATCAAGTACGGCGTCGACATCGGCCGCACGATCGCGCCGATCAAGGTCGGCGAGCACATGCACGTGCACAACGTCAAGACCAAGCGCTGGTAGAAGGCGACAGGAACCACACATGAAACTCGACAACGCCACCTTCCGTGGCTATCTCCGCGACAACGGCCGAGTCGGCGTGCGCAATCACGTCATCGTGCTGCCGGTCGACGACATCTCCAACGCCGCCGCCGAGGCGGTGGGCAACAACATCAAGGGCACGCTGGCGATCCCGCATCCCTACGGCCGCCTGCAATTCGGACCCGATCTCGAGCTGCACTTCCGCACCCTGATCGGCACCGGCTGCAACCCCAACGTCGCGGCGGTGATCGTCGTCGGCATCGAGCCCGGCTGGACCAAGCGCGTCGTCGACGGCATCGCCGCGACCGGCAAGCCGGTTGCCGGGTTCTCGATCGAGCAGAACGGCGACACCGCCACCATCGCCGCGGCGTCGCGCAAGGCCAAGGAGTTCGTCCACTACGCGACGGCGCTCGAGCGCGTCGAGCGGCCGCTCGGCGACCTCTGGGTGTCGACCAAGTGCGGCGAGTCGGACACCACGTCGGGCTGCGGCTCCAATCCGACCGTCGGCAACGCCTTCGACAAGCTCTACCCGTTCAAGACGACGCTGTGCTTCGGCGAGACCACCGAGCTGACCGGCGGCGAGCAGATCGTCGCCGCGCGTTGCGCGACGCCGAAGGTACGCGACGAGTTCATGGCGATGTTCAACCGCTACCAGGACGTCATCAACCGCTGGAAGACCAGCGACCTGTCAGACTCGCAGCCCACCAAGGGCAACATCGAGGGCGGCCTCACGACGATCGAGGAGAAGGCGCTCGGCAACATCCAGAAGATCGGCCGCAAATGCATGGTCGACGGCGTCCTCGACAAGGCCGAGATGCCGACGCATCCCGGCCTCTGGTTCATGGACTCGTCGTCCGCCGCCGCCGAGATGGTCACGCTGTGCGCGGCGTCGGGCTATGTCGTGCACTTCTTCCCCACCGGGCAGGGCAACGTCATCGGCAACCCGATCCTGCCGGTGATCAAGCTGTGCGCGAACCCGCGCACGGTGCGCACGATGGGCGAGCACATCGACGTCGACGTCTCGGCGCTCTTGCGCCGCGAGATGTCGCCCGACGAGGCCGGCGACAAGCTCCTCGAGTGCATGTTCGCCACCGCCAACGGCCGCCACACGTCGGCCGAGGTGCTCGGCCACCGCGAGTTCGTGCTGACGCGGTTGTACGAAAGCGCGTAACAGGTCCGCGCTGCAGGGGTTTCGCGAGGCCGGCGGCACAGCCGGCCGCAAACGGATGTCATCACCGGAGGAGTCCATCATGCGCTACCGAACTCTCATCGCAGCGACGCTTTCCGCGGGGCTCATCGCGGCCGTCGCGATGCCCGCCACCGCGGAAATGCAGGAGATCCACGCGGCCAAGCAGTACGGCATCAGCTATCTCGGGCTGATGGTGATGGAAAACCACAACCTCTTCGAGAAGCACGCGAAGGCGGCGGGCCTCAACGACTCCAAGATCGTCTGGAGCACGTTCTCGAGCGGCAGCGTGATGAACGACGCGCTCCTCTCCGGCAACCTGCAGTTCGCCGCCGAAGGTGTCGGCCCGTTCGTCACGCTGTGGGCGAAGACGCACGGCAACATCGGCGTCAAGGGCGTCAGCGCGATGAACTCGATGCCGCTCTACCTCAACACCCGCGATCCCAACGTCAAGACGATCAAGGACTTCACCGACAAGGACAAGATCGCGCTGCCGGCGGTCAAGGTGTCGATCCAGGCGGTCACGCTGCAGATGGCGGCCGCGCAGGCGTTCGGCCAGGAGAACGCGAACAAGCTCGACTCGCTGACGGTGTCGATGTCGCACCCGCAGGGCATGATCGCGATGCTCTCCGGCAAGGGCGAGGTTTCCGCGCACCTGACGTCGCCGCCTTTCCAGTACCAGGAGCTCAAGGACAAGAACGTCCACCGCGTGTTCAGCTCGTACGACGTGCTCGGCGGCCCTGCGACGTTCAACGTCATCGCCGCCACCACCAAGTTCCGCGACGAGAATCCGAAGTCGTACAAGGCATTCCTCGACGCCTTCAAGGAAGCGACCGACTGGATCAACGCCAATCACAAGGCCGCCGCGGAGCTCTACCTCGCGATGACCAAGGACAAGAACTCCACCGTCGACGACATCCTCGAGATCCTCAACGATCCCGACATCAAGTACACGCTCACGCCGAACAACATCATGAAATACGTCGAGTTCATGCACAAGATCGGCTCGATCAAGGCGTCGCCGGCGTCGTGGAAGGACATGTTCTTCGACAACGCGCATGACCTGAAGGGCAGCTGATGCAAGCCTCGACGCCGCCGCGGTGCAGCCGTCGCCGCGGCGGCGCCGCAGCCATCGCCCACCCATCCCAGGCAGGCTGACATGCCCGCGCCTTCGACGCCCGCCAGGCCGCTGCTGGAAGTGCGCGGCGTCACGCTGCAGTACAAGACGCGCGAGCACCTCGTGACGGCGACGTATCGCGTCGACTTCGAGGTGTTCCGCTCCGACCGCTTCGTGATGCTCGGGCCGTCGGGCTGCGGCAAGTCGACGCTCCTCAAGGCGGTCGGCGGCTACATGACGCCCACCGAGGGCGAGATCCGCCTCAACGACGCGGTGATCCGCAAGCCCGGCGCCGACCGGATGATGGTGTTCCAGGAGTTCGACCAGCTCCTGCCATGGAAGACCGTCAAGGAAAACGTCATGTTCGCGCTGACCGCGAGCGGCCGGCTGAAGGGCAAGGCCGCCGAGGAGCGCGCGATGCAGTACATCGGCAAGGTCAACCTGACCAAGTTCGCCGACAGCTTCCCCCACATGCTGTCCGGCGGCATGAAGCAGCGCGTGGCGATCGCGCGCGGCATGGCGATGGAGCCCGAGATCCTGCTGATGGACGAGCCGTTCGCGGCGCTCGACGCGCTGACGCGCCGCAAGATGCAGGAGGAGCTCCTGCAGCTCTGGGACGACACGCACTTCACCGTGCTGTTCGTCACGCACTCGATTCCGGAGGCGGTGCTGCTCGGCAACCGCATCCTGCTGCTGTCGCCGCATCCTGGGCAGGTCAAGGCGGAGCTCAACAGCGACGGCCACGACCACGCGGGAAGCGACGGCAAGGCGCTGTCCGAGCGCATCCAGGACATGCTCTTCGCCGACCGCGTCGAAGAGGAGGCCGCGCATGGCTGAAGCCCGACCGACGATGGCCGAGCGGCCCGAGTTCGTGCGCACGGTCGAGACCGACGCCTTCGGCGTCGTCG
>JAICUU010000064.1 GCA_025935675.1 Burkholderiales bacterium | reverse complement strand
GGCGAAGGATCGCACCGTCGTCTGGGCGCTGGGCCGCGCCGACCTGGCGCGCCACTTCGACCGCGTGCTGGTGTTCGACGGCGCGCATCTCGTCGAGCAGGGCCCCTTCGGCGAGCTCGAGCAGAACGGCAGCGCGCTGTCGCGCGCGCTCGCCTAGCCTCTCGGTCATTCCCGCGAAAGCGGGAATCCAGTCGTGACGCGGGGCAAGTTGACGTCACGACTCGGCGCGACGTCAGAGCTGGATCCCCGCCTTCGCGGGGATGACCATGACCCGCCTTCGCGGGGATGAGGTCGTCTACCGGTACGGGTCGGCGGCGTCGCGCAGGCCGTCGCCGAAGAAGTTGAACGCGAGGATCACGACGATCACCGGCACCACCGGCAGCATCAGCCACGGGTAGAGCGCGACGACGTTCATGTTCTGCGCCTCGTTGAGCAGCACGCCCCAGCTCGTGATGGGCGGGCGGAGGCCGATGCCGAGGAACGACAACGCCGTCTCCCCCAGGATCATCCCGGGGATCGACAACGTCGCCGACGCGATCAGGTGGCTCAGGAACCCGGGTAGCAGATGGCGCGCGATGATGCGCCGAGGACGCGCGCCCATCAGCCGCGCCGCCGTGCAGTAGTCCTCCTCGCGCAGCGCGAGGAGCTTCGAGCGCACCGCGCGCGCGAGGCCGGTCCAGTCGAGCAGCGCGAGGATGCCGGTGATGCCGAAGTAGACGAGGATCGGGCTCCACGTCACCGGCAGCACCGCGGACAGCGCCATCCACAGCGGCAGCTCGGGGAACGAGCGGATGATCTCGATCATCCGCTGCACCACCACGTCGATCCAGCCGCCGAAATAGCCGGCAAGGCCGCCGAATACGAGCGCCAGCGTAAACGACAGCGCGATGCCGATCAGGCCGATGGTGAGCGAGATGCGCGCGCCGTAGACGATCCGCGACAGCACGTCGCGGCCCAAGCGGTCGGTGCCGAGCAGGAACAGCGTGCCGCGCGGGTCGGGGCACACGAGGTGGAACGACGCGTCGAAGAGGTTCCAGAATCGGTATGGATCGCCCGAGCAGAAGAATCGCAGCGGCCGCACCTCGTTGAGATTCTCGCTGTAGACGCGCCGCAGGTTCTGGAGGTCGAGCGTCTTGTCGAGCCCGTAGACAAACGGCGCGACGAGCCGGCCGTCGCGAATGACGTGCACGCGCTGCGGCGGCGCGTAGATGAAGTCGGTGTTGCGCGTCTGCAGGTTGTAGGGGACGAGGATCTCGGAGACCAGCGTCGAGCCGTACATCAGCAGCAGGATGATTCCCGACACCAGCGCGACGCGATGCTGCTTGAACTTCCACCACATCAGCGTCCATTGCGACGCGAGATAGAGGCGTTCCTGTTCCGGCGTCAGCGTGACCGCCGAAGCAGGGTCGAACGGCTCGGTGGAGACGTAGTGCGCGAGCGCGGGCTCGCGAACCTGCGGTTCCAGCACGTCGGCGCTCATTGGAATACCCGCCGCGCTGCGCGCGCCGGGAATGATTCGCGCTTGGGGCGGCCAGGCGCGCTCATCGCGAGATGCCCCCGGTGAGGCGGATGCGCGGGTCGAGCGCCATCAGCGCGAGGTCGGACACCAGCACGCCGATGACGATCAGCACCGCGAGGAACATCAGGAACGAACCGGCGAGGTACATGTCCTGGCTCTTGAGCGCGGCGAGCAGCATCGGGCCCGTCGTCGGCAGCGACAGCACGACCGCGGTGATCTCAGCACCCGAGATGATCTGCGGCAAGAGGCTGCCGATGTCCGACACGAAGAAGTTGAGCGCCATCCGCAGCGGGTACTTGCGCAGGAGCTTTCCAGGCGGCAGGCCCTTGGCGCGCGCGGTGACGACGTACTGCTTCTTGAGCTCGTCGAGGAGGTTGGCGCGCAGCCGCCGGATCATGCCGGCGGTGCCGCCGGTGCCGATGACGACGACCGGTATCCAGCTGTGCGCGAGCACCGACATGAGCTTGTCCCACGTCCAGGGCTTGCCGATGTACTGCGGATCCATCAGCCCGCCGATCGACGTGCCGAAGTACACGTTGGCGACGTACATCATGATGAGCGCCAGCATGAAGTTCGGGATCGCGATGCCGAGGAAGCCCAGCAGCGACAATCCATAGTCGCCCCAGCTGTACTGGTGCGTCGCCGAATAGATGCCGATCGGGAACGCGATCGCCCACGTGAAGAGCACGGTGACGAGGGAGATGATGATCGTCAGGAACATGCGGTCGCCGACGACCTTCGTGACCGGCATGTTGAACTCGAACGAGTAGCCGAAATCGCCCTTGAGCATGCCGCCCGCCCAGCGCAGGTACTGCTGCGGCAGCGGCTTGTCGAGGCCGTAGTACTGGCGCAGGAAGTCGACCTTCTGCTGGTCGACGGTCTCGCCCTGCGCCTGCAGCTCGGCGATGTAGCTCTCGAGGTAGTTGCCGGGGGGCAGCTGGATGATGGTGAACACGATGACGCTGACCGCGATCAGTGTCGGGATCATCAGCAGCACGCGCTTGACGATGTAGCGCAGCATCAGTTCGCCCGCGTGTCGAGCCAGAACGTCTCGGGCCGGTACATGCCGAAGTACGCGCCCGGGTCCCAGCTGTAGACGGCCTCGGCCGGGACGTTGCGCAGCGCGTCGCTGACGACGATCGGCTGCGGCGCGCGCGACACGATGCCGATCGTGAACACCTGGTCGGCGTTGATGCCGAGCATCTCGAGCCAGATCTTCTCGCGCGCGGCGTAGCCCTTGGCCACCTCCCATTCCCTGTACAGGTCGACGAGCTTCTGCGCCTCCGGCAGCGCCGGCGCCTCGCCACCCGCGCGGCGGTTCTGGAAGTACTGGCCCCACATCGGCCACTGCAACTGCTCCTGCGCCGTCGGCGCGAGCTCGGCGGGGCTCATCTCGGGCGTCGGGATGCCGTTGCTGAGGCCGGACCAGATCGACATCATCGACATTCCCGAGTAGACGCGGCGGCGGAACACCTCGCGCTGCGACGGCCGCGCGTAGAGCGCGATGCCGACTTTCCGCCAGCTGTCGCGCACGAGCTCCAGCACGTCGGTCTCCTCGGTGCTCTCGCCCGAGGTGTCGACGATGAGCTCCATCGGCCGGCCGTCGGGCAAGAGCCGCACGCCATCGTCGTTGCGCTTGTTGAGGCCGAGCTCGTCGAGGAGCGCGTTTGCCTTGGCGACGTCCAACTTGCTCCACGCCGCGCGGAATTCCGGCCGGAACAGCGGGCTCCGCGCGAGCACGGTGTTGGCCGACTCGCGCGCGAGGCCGAAATAGACGACCTCGTTGATCTCGTGGCGGTTGACCGCCAGCGACAGCGCGCGGCGGAAGCGCACGTCGCGCATCAGCTTCCGCCACACCGGGTCGGCGACGTTGAGGTTCGGATAGAGCGCGAGCTGCGAGCCGAGCGCCTTGTCCCACAGCCGCACGTGATAGTGGTTGCGCGCCTCGCCCTGCTTCAGGAACGTGTAGTCGTCGAAGCGCAGGTAGCGCGCCTGCAGGTCCGATTCGCCGGAGCCGGTCTTCGCCGGGATCAGCTTGTCCTCGGTGATGCGTACCTCGACGCGGTCGATGTAGGGAAGCTGGCGGCCCTGCTCGTCGACGCGATGGAAATACGGGTTGCGCGTGAGCACGAAGCGCGTCGAAGGCATCGCCGTGGTGTTGACCCACGGCTCGAGCGTCGGCAACGCCGGATTGTCGAAACGGTACTGCTCGTCGAGTTTCTGGTAGTAGCCGATCCAGTCGCGCGAGCCCGCGGCGACCGCCTGCGCGTTCGCCTTGTCGAGGCCGATGTAGCGGGCGTGGTAGTTGCGCAGGTAATGCGCGGGCCGGTAGATGTAGAGCGGGCTCGGCGCAGCGAGCGCGGGCAGGAACTGCGGGTTGGGCGCGTCCCAGGTGTAGCGGACCGTGCGCTCGTCGAGCACCTCGAAGCGCGGGCCGTGGCCGTCGACCTTGAGCGCCTGCGGCAGGCCGAACGGCGACAGGTCGCGGTTGTTGGCGACGTCGTCCCAGTAGAATTTGAAGTCCGCCGACGTGAACGGCTTGCCGTCCGACCACTTGTGGCCCGGCCTCAGGTGCAACGTGAAGACGCGGTCGTCGACGTTGTCGATGCTCTCGAGGAGGTCGGGGACGATGCGCAGGTTCTCGTCGTAGCCGACCAGCCGCGCGTAGCCGTAGACGACCATGAAGCGGATGTCGCGGTCCTTCGCCATCATCGTGCGCAGCGTGCCGCCATAGTGGCCCGGGCTCCAGTCGGTGCGCTGCGGCTTGACGACGAGCGGTACGTCGGGAAGCCGCTTGGCGAGCGGTGGCAGCGCGCCCGAGGCGATGTCGAACGCGAACATTGGCGGCTCGCCGGCCCGCGCCGCAGGCGCTGGCGCGTCGGCGCCCGCCGCGGGGGCGAGCGCGAGCCACGCCATCGCCGCGATCGCCGCCGCGCCGACCTTCACGCCGCGACCCCCGTGCGCGCCGGCTCGCCGCGCATCCGCACGAAGTGACGGTCGCCGACGTCGACGAGCTCGCCCGCGTCGCCGCTCCAGTCGTACGGCGCCGGCCATTGTGCGGGGCTGCGCGCGGCGCCTTCCAGCACCGCCGCGAGGTCGAGCTTGCGATGGATGTCGGGGTACGGCACCGCGGCGAGCAGGCCGCGCGTATACGGATGCAGCGGCTCGCGGAACAGCGCCGCACGCGGCGCGGCCTCGACGATGCGCCCGCGGCACATGACGGCGATGTCGTCGGCGATGTAGTCGACCACGGCGAGGTTGTGCGACACGAAGAGATACGTGAGGCCGAGCTCCGCCTGCAGGTCCTTGAGGAGGTTCAGCACCTGCGCCTGGATCGACACGTCGAGCGCCGACACCGGCTCGTCGCACAACACGAGGTCGGGCTTCAGCGCCAATGCGCGCGCGATGCCGATCCGCTGGCGCTGCCCGCCCGAGAAGCTGTGCGGATAGCGGTTGAGGAAGCGCGGGTCGAGGCCGACCAGCCGCATCAGCTCCTTCGCCATCGCCGCCCGGTAGTCGGCGTCGCCGATGCCGTGGATGACGAGCGGCTCGCGCAGGATGTCGAACACCGTCATGCGCGGATTGAGCGAGCTGAACGGGTCCTGGAAGATGTACTGGACGCGGCGCCGGAATTCGAGGAGCTCGGGCTCGCTCGCGTGCACGACGTCGAGCGTGCGGCCGCGGTCGTGATAGCGGATGTCGCCGGCATCCGCCTCGATCGCGCGCATCACGATCTTCGACAACGTCGTCTTGCCGCAGCCGCTCTCGCCGACGAGGCCGAGGCAGGTGCCGCGGCGGATCGCGAAGCTGACGTCGTCGACGGCGCGGATCGTCTTGCCGGCGCGGCGTTGGAACAATCCGCTCGCCTTGGTCGCGAACGACTTCGACACATGCCGCACGTCGAGCAGCACGTCGGACGCGTCGGCCGGCCAAGGCTCGTTCTTCTCGATCAGCGGTCCGGTCTGGTAGTCGACGGCGCGGATCGACTCGAGGCGCTCGCCCGGCTGCATGTCGAAGTGCGGCACCGCGCGCAACAGCGCCTTGAGGTACGGGTGCCCGGGCTTCTCGAACAGCGCCTCGATCGTGCCCTGCTCGACGACGCGGCCCTCGTAGAGCACGACGACCTCGTCGGCGACGTTGGCGACCACGCCGAGGTCGTGCGTGATGATCATCACCGCCATGCCGAGCTCGGCCTGCAGGTCGTTGATCAGCGCGAGGATCTGCGCCTGCACGGTGACGTCGAGCGCGGTGGTGGGCTCGTCGGCGATCAAGAGCGAAGGGCCGCAGATCAGCGCCATCGCGATCATCGCGCGCTGGCGCAGGCCGCCGGAGAGCTCGAACGGGTAGCTCCGCAGCGCACGATCGGGATCGGGGAAGCCGACGAGGCCGAGCATCGCCGCAGTGCGCTGCATGCCGGCGCGACGGCTGACATGGCGGTGCAGGAACAGCGCCTCGCTCACCTGGTCGCCGATCGTATGCAGCGGCGACAGCGAGACCATCGGCTCCTGGAAGATCATCGAGATGTGGCGGCCGCGGATGCGCCGCATCCGGCGCCCGTCGCGCGCAAGCTTCGTCACGTCGACCGGCGGCGCCGCGACCCCGGGCTCGGCGAACAGGATCCGGCCGCCCGTGATCCGCGCCGTCGACGGCAGGATGCCCATCATCGCCTGCGCGGTCACCGACTTGCCCGAGCCCGACTCGCCGACGAGCGCGACCGTCGCGCCGGGCTGGATCCGGAACGAGATGCCGCGCAGCGCGGGGACGGCGGTGCCGCGATTGTCGAACTCGATCGAAAGGTCGCGAACCGAGATGAGGTCAGTCAACGATGTCCCTTGCGCGAGTCGACGCCGCGGCGTGTTGGTGGCTGTTCGTGGTGGCGGGCCGGCGGCGGCGCGCCGGTGTCGTCCCGTGGCGCGGTGCCGATGACGGCGCGGCCCGGGCGACGCCCGCCATTATGAGGGCCGGCCCGGCGATTGCGAAAGCCGGGCGATGCGCGGGCGACCGGCGGGACGCGCGGCGGCGGCGGGCCGTCAGTACGTCTCGAAATGCAGGCGGCCGCTCGCGCGGAGCGAGTCCCAGGCCTCGTCCCAGTCGCGGCCCGCGGCGCGCACCGCGTCGGCGAGCGCCGCCAGTACGCCCTCTTCCATGCCGGCGAGGCCGCAGACATAAACGTGCGTGCGCGGATCGGCGAGGAGTGCCGCCAAGTCGACGGCGCGCTCGCGCATCCGGTCCTGCACGTAGCGCTTCGGCTCGCCGGGCGTGCGGGAAAAGGCGAGGTTGACGTCGATGAACGTGCGCGGCAGCCGCGTCAGCGGCCCGAAGTACGGCAACTCGGCGGCGCTGCGCGCGCCGAAGAACAGCATCAGCCGGCCGGCGCCTTCGCCGTGCGCAAGCCGGCGGCGGCGCTCGGTCATCGCGCGCATCGGCGCGCTGCCCGTGCCCGTGCAGATCATGACCAGGTTCGCGGCGGGATCGTCAGGCATCAGGAACGTGTCGCCGAACGGGCCGATCACGTCGACGGCGTCGCCCTTGGCGAGGTCGCAGAGGTAGTTCGAGCAATGGCCGTGCGCCGCCCGGCCGCCGTGATCGGCGGTCACACGCTTGACGGTGATCGCGACGTTGTTGTAGCCGGCGCGCTCGCCGTCGCGCGGGCTCGACACCGAGTACCGCCGCGCGACATGCGCGCGGCCGTCGGCGTCGACGCCCGGCGGCACGATGCCGATCGACTGGCCCTCGAGCACCGGGAACGGCGTCGCGCCGAAGTCGAGCACGATGTGGCGCGTGTCGCTCGCCGCGTCGGCCGCGGTGATGCGAAAGTTGCCGGCGACGATCGCCCTGGCGGGCGCGCGCGGCGAATGGAGGTTGACCTGCGGATGCGCGGCGCTCGCGGGCGGCACCGTCGCGCCGGGGCCGCGCGGCTCGCGCGCGACCGCGGGGACCGCGCCCGCCGTTGCTGCGACCGCGGGTGCCGTCGCCGGCGCATCGTCGGGCGGCAGCACGTCCCAGCCGAGCTGCGCGTCCACGCCATGTGCGGCGCCGCGCGCGACGATGCGCCAGTTGTCGATGGCGCCGGTGGGGCACGGGCCGATGCACGCCATGCAGGCGTTGCACTTGGCCGCGTCGACGACGTAGTTGCGCGCGTCGTGCGTGATCGCGTCGCTCGGGCAGGTTTCCTCGCAGGTGTTGCAGCGGATGCAGATCTCGGGGTCGATCAGGTGCTGCTTTTGCGCCTCGACCGTCGCATCCGCCGTCACGATGACCGCCGCTTCCATCGACACTAGCCGAAGCGCACGTAGGCGAAGTCGATCGGCTGCCTGTTGACGCCGACCGGCGGCGGCGCGATCCAGCCGGCGAAGCGGCCGGGCTCGACGACGCGGCCCATCAGCGACGCGACGAACGCGCGGTCGTCGGCGGTCGGCAGCCAGTCGCGCTCGTGCAGCCGCCACGTTTGCTCGTCGACGACTTCGCCGCCGGGGCTGACGCGCACGCCGGCGAGCGAGCCGATGCGCCGGTTGAACGCCTTGTGCGGCACGACGAGCCGCGCGGCGACGCCATTCTTCTCGAGAACCCGGTTCCAGCGGCCGATGCCGGCGACCGAGTCGCGGATGAAGTCGTCGCGCAGCACCTCGTTGAGGGCGTTGAGCATCGGCACGTCGCGCTCGGCGAGCCGGCCGTCGACCGCCTCGACGATCCGGTACGTCATGCCGCCGAGGCGATGGTCGTCGTCGCGCTTGCCCTCCTCGAAGCGGCCCTTGAGACCTGCGCTGTAGAACGTCGCCGCGTTCGACGACACGTCGGCGCCGAAGAGGTCGATCGTCACGCTGTAGTGGAAGTTGAGGTAACGCTGGATCGTCGCAAGGTCGATCGCGCCCGCCTCGCGCACCGCGCGCGGATCGTCGCTGCCGAGCTCGCGCATCACCTCGGCCGTGCGCTGCAGCGTGCGCGCCACGCCCGATTCGCCGACGAACATGTGATGCGCTTCCTCGGTCAGCATGAAGCGCGTCGTGCGCGCGAGCGGATCGAACCCGGACTCGGCGAGCGCGCAGAGCTGGAACTTGCCGTCGCGGTCGGTGAAGTACGTGAACATGAAGAACGCGAGCCAGTCGGGCGTGCGCTCGTTGAACGCGCCGAGGATCCGCGGGTTGTCGCCATCGCCCGAGCGCCGCTCGAGCAGCGCGGCCGCCTCCTCGCGGCCGTCGCGGCCGAAGTAGCGGTGCAGCAGGTAGACCATCGCCCACAGGTGCCGCCCTTCCTCGACGTTCACCTGGAAGAGGTTGCGCAGGTCGTAGAGCGACGGCGCGGTGAGCCCGAGGTGGCGCTGCTGCTCGATCGACGCGGGCTCGGTGTCGCCCTGCGTGACGATGATCCGGCGGAGGTTCGCGCGATGCTCGCCCGGCACCTCCTGCCACGCGGGATCGCCCGCCTGCTCGCCGAAGTGAATGCGCCGCGCCTCGTCGCGCGGCGCGAGGAAGATCCCCCAGCGGTAATCGGGCATCTTCACGTAGTCGAAATTCGCCCAGCCCGAGGGCTCGACGCTGATCGCGGTGCGCAGGTACACGTCGAGCGACGACGACGCTTCCGGGCCCATCTCGTGCCACCACGCGAGATAATCGGGCTGCCATTGCTCGAGCGCGCGCTGTAACGCGCGGTCGCCCGCGAGGTCGACGTTGTTGGGAATGCGCTCGCCGTAATCGATCGCGCTCATCGTGTCGCTTCCTTTCAGACGCGGTCCCAGTCGAACTGCGCCTTCACGCCGGTGCCGTAGACCTTGAGCGCGCCCCGCTCGCCGACCGCGTTGGGGCGCACGAAGATCCAGTTCTGCCAAGCGGTGAGGCGGCCGAAGATCCGCGAGTCCATCGTCTCGGCGCCGCCGAAGCGCAGGTTGGCCTCGAGCCCCGTCAGCGCGTCGGGCGAGAGGCTTGCGCGCTCCTCGAGCGCCAGGCGCACCTCGTCGGCCCAGTCGATCTCGTCGGGCGCCGACGTGACGAGGCCGAGCGCCGCCGCTTCGCCGGCGTCGAGCGTCTTGCCCGCGGCGGCGTGCGCCGCGCCGAGCGCCGCGGCATCGTCGTGGAAGCGCGCGGCGATCCGCGCGCGGCCGTTGGCCATCGGGTACGCGCCGAAGTTCTGCGCCGACAGCGCGATCTTTGGCGGGCGGTCGCCGCCCGCGAGCATGTAGACGCGATCCGCCGCGAGCGCCGCCTCGAAGAGGGTGCCCGCGAAGCACGAGCCCGGCTCGACCAGCGCGAAGAGCGTGCGCGACGTGACGTCGAGGCGCGCGAGCGTGCGGCGCAGCTTGCCAAGCGTCTCGCGCACGAACCAGTGGCCGCGGTAGCGCTCGAGCGCCGCATCGACGCGCAGCAGCGCGGCGACGTCGCCGGCGCTTTCGATCACCCAGGTGCCGATCGCGGGCTCATTGCTGCGCATCGACAGGATCGCGTCGTCGAGCTCGCGGGCAAGCGACAGCGGCCACCAGCGTGCGCCGGCGCGCTCGATCGCGTCGATGTCGGCCGGCGCATCGGGCGAGGGCCCGCGCAACGTGAACGTCGCCACGCGCCGCGCGCGGTCGATCGCGACCCCGACATGCGCATAGCGATAGCTGTCCACCGACACCTCGCGCGCGATCGGCGGGAGCGCCACGCCCGTCGCCTCGCGTGGGCGATCGCTCGCGTCGGCCAGCGCGCGTGCGCGCTCGGCGACCGCGTCCTGGAATCGGCCGGGCTTGGCGAGCGCGTCGACGAGCTTCCAGTCGAGCGCGCGCTGGCCGCGCACGCCCTCGACGGTCGTGCAGAACACATCGGCGAGGTCGTGGCGCACCTTGCGCTTGTCGGTGACGCGCGTCAGGCCACCGGTGCCGGGCAGCACGCCGAGCAGCGGCACTTCGGGCAGCGACACCGCCGACGAGCGATCGTCGATCAGCAGGATCTCGTCGCAGGCGAGCGCGAGCTCATAGCCGCCGCCGGCGCAGGCGCCGTTTACCGCGGCGAGCGACTTCAACCCCGAATGGCGGCTCGCGTCCTCGAGCGCGTTGCGCGTCTCGTTGGTGAACTTGCAGAAGTTCACCTTCCACGCGTGGGAGGAGAGCCCCAGCATGAAGATGTTGGCGCCCGAGCAGAACACGCGCTCCCGGCCGCTCGTGACCACGAGCGCGCGCACCGTCGGGTGCTCGAAGCGCACGCGGTCGAGCGCGTCGGCGAGCTCGATGTCGACGCCGAGGTCGTACGAATTGAGCTTGAGCGCGTATCCGGGGCGCAGCCCGCCGTCCTCGGCGACGGCGAGCGTGAGCGTCGCGATGTCGCCGTCGACGGCGAGCGTCCAGTGGCGGTAGCGCGCGGGCTCGGTGCGGAAGTCGACAGGGCTCTCGGTCATGGTCCCCCCGCAGCGCGCTGCGCGGCTCGGGACGGCCCTTCGCCGCTCGATCCCCCCGCAGCGCGCTGCGCGCGCCTCCCCGCGACCAGCGCGGCGAGCGCCCGCGACGCCTCGTCGAGCGCGAGCCCCGCGGTATCGAGCCTGAGATCGGCCTTCGCGTAGAACGCCGCGCGGCCGTCGAGAATGCGCTTGAGATCGGCCATCGCCTCGCGATTCCCCGCCATCGGCCGGCGGTCGCCCTGCGCGATCACCCGGCGCATGTGCTCCTCCGGCGTCGCCTTCACCCACACCGTCGTGCAGTGCGAGAGCAGGCGATTGAACGTCGCCGGCTCGGAGACGATGCCGCCCGGCGTCGCGATCACGGCGTCGACGTCGGCGGCGAGCACCGCTTCCAGCGCGCGACGCTCGTAGCGCCGGTACGCCGCCTGGCCGTACAGCGCGTGGATCTCGCTCGCGCCGCAGCCGGCGAGGCGCTCGATGTCGCGCGACAGCTCGACGAAGCGCACGCCGAGCGCCCGGGCGAGGCGCGCGCCCAGCGTCGACTTGCCGGCGCCGCGCAGGCCGATCAGCGCGATGCGCCGCCGCGGCGACGGCGCGGCGTCATCCGCGAGAAGCGCCGCGAGCGCCTGCCGCGCGGCGACGAGCTCTTCGTCGCTGCGCCGCGACAGGAGATCGTCGATCAGGAAGCGCTCCGGCGAATCGTGCGCGGCGTCGGCGACGATCGCCGTCAGCGGGCAGTCGAGCGCACGGGCGAGCGCGACGAGCACGAGGATCGACGCATTGCCGACGCCCGACTCGAGGTTGGCGAGATGGCGCTCCGAGACGTCCGCTGCGGCGGCGAGCGCCTTGCGGGTGAGCCCCCGTCGTGCGCGCAGCGTGCGCAGGCGCTCGCCGAGCGCGGCAAGGAACGCCGGCGCGGCCATGTCATCCGCGGTTCGCGTGCCGTCGTGCCCGTTGCGCGCGTCATCGGCGATTCGTGTACCGTCCGGCGCATGGCGCCTGCCACCGGCGACTTGCGCGGCGTTGCGAGCACCGGGTGCGCCGTGGCGTGCCTCGCGATCGTCGATCGTGGCGGCGTCGCGCTCGCGACGCGCGCGCGGCGGGCTCGCGACTTCACCCCGACGCGCCGCCGGCGCCGCGGTGCGCGGATCGCGCCGGGGCGCGGCGCGCGAGGAGGGGGCACTCGTCATCGATGAAGTATAGTGCTTGACAGTCTTTTGACAACAAGCATTATTTTGCATGTGGAGGAGGAGAAAAGGGTGACACCACCCCCGCACCGCTTCAATTTCGCGGCACACGTGCTCGCCCTCGCGGCGGCGCGGCCCGATGCGCACGCGTATCGCGACGACGGCGGCGCGTTGAGCTACGGCGATCTCGCGACACGCGTGCGCGCGTGCGCCGGCGCGCTGCTCGCCCTTGGCTTGCGTCCCGAGGAGCGCGTGCTTTTGCTGGCGCACGACACGTGCGAGTGGCCTGTCGCGTTCCTCGGCGCGCTCTACGCGGGTGTCGTGCCGGTGGCGGTGAACACGCTCCTCACCGTCGACGATTACGCGTACATGCTGGAGCACTCCCGTGCACGTGCGGCGATCGTGTCGTCGACGCTCGTGCCCACGCTCGACGCCGCCAAGGCGCGCGCCGCGCATGCGCTTGCCGCCACGCTGACCTGCGGCGAAAGTGGCGACGGGAACGGCACCGCGTCGCTCGCCGCGCGGATCGCGCGCGCGAAACCGCCGGCGAAGCCCGCCGACACGCGCGCCGACGACATCGCGTTCTGGCTGTACTCGTCGGGCTCGACCGGCCGGCCGAAGGGCGCCGTGCACACGCACGGCAACCTCTGGTGGACGCAGGCGACCTACGGGGAGGACGTGCTCGGCCTCACGTCCGACGACACCGTGTTCTCGGCGGCGAAGCTCTTCTTCGCCTACGGCCTCGGCAACGCGCTGACGTTCCCGTTGTCGGCCGGCGCGACCACGCTCCTGATGGCCGAGCGGCCGACACCGCAGGCGGTGTGGAAGCGCGTCGTCGACGCGCAGCCCACGGTGTTCTTCGGCGTGCCGACGCTGTTCGCGGCGATGCTTGCTGCACCCGACCGGCCGCCGCGCGAGGCGACGCGGCTGCGCGTCTGCGTGTCGGCCGGCGAGGCGTTGCCGAAGGCGCTCGGCGAGCGCTTCCGCGACGCCTACGGCGTCGACATCCTCGACGGCATCGGCTCGACGGAAATGCTGCACATCTTCCTGTCGAACCGCCCCGGTGACGTGCGCTACGGCAGCACCGGCAAGCCGGTGGCGGGCTACGACATCGAATTGCGCCGCGAAGACGGGCGGCCTGCGCTCGACGGTGAGATCGGCGACCTGTGGGTGCGCGGCCAGAGCGCGGCGCTGTGCTACTGGGCGGACCGCGAGCGCTCGCGCGCGACGTTCGCCGGCGCGTGGACCAAGAGCGGCGACAAGTACGTCCGCGACGGCGACGGCTACTACACGTACGCCGGCCGCGGCGACGACATGCTGAAGGTCAGCGGCCAGTACGTGTCCCCGTTCGAGGTCGAGGCGGCGCTCGCCGCGCACGCCGCGGTGCTCGAAGCGGCGGTGATCGGCGTCGCCGACGCGGAGGGCCTCACCCGCGCCAAGGCCTGCATCGTGGTGCGCCCCGGCGTCGAAGCTTCCGACGCGCTGGCCGACGAACTGAGGATGTTCGTGAAGGACCGCCTTGCGCCGTTCAAATACCCGCGCGTCATCGAGTTCATGACCGAGCTGCCGAAGACCGCGACCGGCAAGATCCAGCGCTTCCGCCTGCGCGAGCGCGAGGCGCGCGGCACGCGATGACCACGGCGCTCGTCGACGTCGAGGGCGACGAAGGACCCGTCTCCATCGAGCATGCGTGGATCGCGCGATCGCGCCGTGACGCGCCCCTCCTCGTGTTCCTGCACGAGGGGCTGGGCTCGGTGGCGATGTGGCGCGACTGGCCGCGGGAGGTGTGCGACGCCGCGCGGGCACGCGGGCTCGTCCATTCGCGCGAGGGCTACGGTCGTTCGACGCCACGCCGTCCCGGCCGACAGTGGCCGCCGTCGTTCATGCACCGCGAGGCCACGCAGGCGCTGCCGCGGCTTTTCGCCGCGCTCGGCGTCGACACGGCGCGCGACGACGTCGTCCTCGTCGGGCACAGCGACGGCGCGACGATCGCGCTCCTCCACGCCGCGATGTTTCCCGGCGCGGCGCGCGCGGTCGTCGCCATCGCGCCGCACATCATGGTCGAGGACATGTCGATCGCGAGCATCGAGCGCGCACGCGACGCCTACGCGCACGGCGACCTCAAGGCGCGCCTCGCGCGCTACCATGCCGATCCCGACTCGGCGTTCGGCGGCTGGTGCGGCGCGTGGCTCGCGCCGGCGTTCCGCTCGTGGTCGATCGAGGCGGCGCTCGATCGGATCCGCTGCCCGGTTCTCGCGATCCAGGGTGACCGGGACGAATACGGTACGCTTCTGCAAGTCGAGGGAATCGCCGCGCGCGTGCCGGGCACGCACGTCGAGGTCCTGCCCGGCTGCGGCCATTCGCCGCAGCGCGACCGACCCGCGGCGGTGACGGCGGCGATCGCCGCCTTCGTCGCCGCCCATGCAACGACCACCACGCACGAGGGAGAAGTGACACGATGAAAACCACGCACCGCGCGCTCCTGGGCGCCATCGCGATCGGCGCGACGCTGCTCGCCACCGGCGTGCGCGCCGACGACAAGATCAAGGTCGGCCTGATGCTGCCGTACAGCGGCACGTACGCCGCACTCGGCAATGCGATCGAGAACGGGTTCAAGCTCTATGTCGGCGAGCACGCCGGCAAGCTCGGCGGCCGCGACATCGAGTATTTCAAGGTGGACGACGAGTCGGACCCGTCGAAGGCGGTCGACAACATCAACAAGCTCATCAAGCGCGACAACGTCGACGTCGTCGTCGGCACCGTGCACTCGGGCGTCGTGATGGCGATGGCCAAGGTCGCCAAGGACACCAACACGCTGCTCGTCATTCCCAACGCCGGCGCGCGCGCCGTCACGGGGCCGATGTGCGCGCCGTCGATCTTCCGCGCGTCGTTCTCCAACTGGCAGCCGGGTTACGCGATGGGCAAGGTCGCCGGCGAGAAGGGCGCGAAGAAAGTCGCCACGATCACCTGGAAATACGCGGCCGGCGACGAGTCGGTGCAGGGCTTCAAGGACGGCATCGCGACGTCCGGCGGCCAGGTCGTCAAGGAGCTGACGCTGCCCTTCCCCAACGTCGAGTTCCAGGCGCTCCTCACCGAGATCGCGGCGCTGAAGCCCGATGCCGTCTACGCGTTCTTCGCGGGCGGCGGCGCCGTCAAGTTCGTCAAGGATTACCACGCGGCCGGCCTCGACAGGACGATCCCGCTCTACGGCCCCGGCTTCCTCACCGACGGCACGCTCGAGGCGCAAGGCGAGGCGGCGCAAGGCATGCTGACGACGCTGCATTACGCCGACGGGCTCGACACGCCGCGCGACAACGCGTTCCGCAAGGCGTACGAGGCCGCCTACAAGTCGCCGCCCGACGTGTACGCCGTGCAGGGCTACGATTCGGCGCAGCTCCTCGGCGTCGGCCTCGACGCGGTCAAGGG
>JAICUU010000181.1 GCA_025935675.1 Burkholderiales bacterium | reverse complement strand
CAGCCTGAACATCACGACGAAATCCTCGCCGACGCGCCGGCGCGTTGCGCGCACGATCTCGACGGCAAAGCGCATCCGCGCGTCGATGCCGCCGCCCCAGCCATCGTTGCGGCGATTGACGCGCGGAGACAGGAACTGGTTGATCAGGTAGCCCTCGCTGCCCATGATTTCGACGCCGTCGTAGCCGGCGCGCTGCGCGAGCGCGGCGGCGCGCGCGAAATGGCCGATGACGCGCGCGATGCGGGCCCCGTCCATCGCGCGTGGCGTGAACCGCGAGATCGGCGAGCGTGTCGCCGTCGCCGACTCGCACAGCGGCTGGTAGCCGTAGCGGCCGGCGTGCAGCACCTGCATCAGCACGTGCCCGCCGGCGTCGTGCACGGCGCGCGTCACGCGCCGGTGCCACAGCACGCCGCCCGCATGGGTCAGCGAGCCCGCGAGCGGGGCCAGGCGACCGCGCAGGTCCGGCGCGATGCCGCCGGTGACGATGAGCGCGGCGCCGCCCGCGACGCGCTCGCGGTAGAACGCCGCGAGCTTGCCGTAGTGCCACGCGCGGTCCTCGAGGCCCGTGTGCATCGAGCCCATGATCGCGCGGTGCGGCAGCTCGAGGTGCGCGAGCCGGATCGGCGACAGCAGATGAGGGTAGGGCGTGGCCATGGCGGCGCTCCCGCGCGCCGGCGGCGATCGCGCGAAGCCGCGCGCATTGTAACGGCGGCGTGCGCGTGGTGCTCGTGGCTGCGGTCGCATGCGGTACATTCGCGCATCGCCCCATCGGAACCCTCATGCGCGCCGAGCTCACGCCTTCCGCGATCCTTCCCGCCGACCACGACGTCGCGATCCTCGTCGGGCGCGCGTTCGTGCCCGCGTTCGCCGGCCCCGCGCCGGTGCTCGCGCGCACCGATGGCCTCTACGACCTGTCGGCCATCGCGCCGACGACGAGCGAGCTCTTCGCGCGCGACGACGCGGTGGCGGCGATCACGGCGGCGATGGGAACCGCGGCGCTGCCGAAGCTCGCCGCGCTCGATGCCGCGCTCGCCAACAGCGATCCCGCCGAGCGCGACGCCGGCGCACCCTGGCTCCTCGCGCCCTGCGACTGGCAGCCGATCAAGGCATCGGGCGTGACCTTCGTCGCCAGCATGCTCGAGCGCGTCATCGAGGAGCAGGCGCGCGGCGACCCCGCTCGCGCCGAGGCGACGCGCCGCGCGATCACCGCCGTGATCGGCGACAACCTCGCGCGCGTCGTGCCGGGCTCGCCCGAGGCCGCGGAGCTCAAACGCGTGCTGGTCGAGGGCAAGGCGTGGTCGCAATACCTCGAGGTGGGCATCGGCCCCGACGCCGAGGTGTTCACCAAATGCGCGCCGCTGTCGGCGGTGGGCGTGGGCGCCGACATCGGGGTGCTCGCGCGGTCGACCTGGAACAACCCCGAGCCCGAGATCGTGCTCGCCGTGGCGCCGAGCGGGCGCACCGTCGGCGCGACGCTCGGCAACGACGTCAACCTGCGCGACTTCGAGGGCCGCAGCGCGCTGCTCCTCGGCAAGGCGAAGGACAACAACGCGTCATGCGCGATCGGCCCGTTCGTGCGCCTCTTCGACGATCGCTACGGCATCGACGACGTGCGCCGCGCCGACATCGCGCTCAACGTCACGGGCGAGGAGGGCTTCGTGCTCGACGACGTGTCGTCGATGGCGAAGATCAGCCGCGACCCGCTCGACCTCGTCAAGGCGGCGATGGGACCGGAGCACCAGTACCCCGACGGCGTGATGCTGTTCCTCGGCACGATGTTCGCGCCGACCAAGGACCGCTTCGCGGCGGGCCAGGGCTTCACGCACGCGATCGGCGACATCGTGCGCGTGTCGACGCCCACGCTCGGCACGCTCGTCAACCGCGTCGACCACTGCCACCGGATCGAGCCGTGGACGTTCGGCGCGGCGGCGCTGGCGCGCAGCCTGTCAAGGCGCGGCGTGCTCTGACCCCCCTCCCGCGAGCGGGAGAGTGTCGGGGTGAGGGTGTGCCGCGAGCGGAGAGGGCGGGGTGAGGGCGCAACGCTCAGCCGAGCCCGCCGAAGCGGCGCCCGAACTCGCCGGACGCGGCAGCGAAATCCTCGCCGAGCGTCGCCGCCACGAAGCGATCGGCCGGCCGCCAGACGAGCCGGTAGAAGTCGCGCGTGAGCGCATACGCCGCGGTACCGGGCCAGTCGAGCGGCAGGAGCGCGGGCGGCAGCAGCGGGTCGCGCAGCAGCACGCGGCGAAACGCGTGGATCAGCAGCGTGCGCGCGGCGAACGCCGCACGCGGATCGGGCGGCGGGTTCGGCGCGCGGAAAAGATCGATCGCGCGGCCGAATCGCGACAGGAAGCGGCGGTAGCTCGCCGCCAGCGCGGCGAGGTCGAACGCCTGCACGGCGAGCCCCGCCAGCGCCACGCCGCTGCCTCCCGCGTCGCCGGCATCGAGCACGGTGAGCTTCGCCAGCGTCGCGCGCGGCAGCGCGATCGCATCGCCCTGCGCGGCGCGCGGCCTCGCGAAAAGACCCGGCGCCAGCGCGCAAAAGCCGCTCCATCGAAGCGCGTTGCGCAGCGCTGCGCGCTCGCGCGGCGCCAGCGTCTCGGGCGGCGCGAGCAGCAACTGCCAGCGGCCGTCCCAAGGCTCCTCATGCGGAAAGTAGATGCGGCGGTACGCGTCGGCGAACGTGTGCGCGCCGGCTGCGGTGAGCCGATAGCGACTGCGGCGACCCGTCGGCTCGCCGGCGAGCCCGCCGTCGGCGGCGAGGCGGAACACGCTCGTGCGCACGCTGCGCTCGGCGACGCCCAGCGCGCCCATCAGCGCGATCAGCGACGCGAGCCACAATTCGTCGCCATGCGGGGCGAGCGAATCGCCCCAGACGGTGACGATCAGCGACTTCGCGCGCGGCGGATCGGCGGCGAGCGTCGCGTCGATCCAGCGCCCAATGCGCCGCGCCGCCGGCGCGCCGCCGGCGGCGGTCGCAGTACGGCGATCTGATACGGAATTTGCATTGCGCATCGTCGAAGTGTATCGTATCGGATCGGGCAATGGCGGGCGGCGCCCAAGGGCGCGAGGAGGCAGCCATGTACGCACAGATGGTCGACACCGGGCTCGCCAAGGTCGAGGACCTCGACGCGCTGCCGCCTGCCGAGCGCGCCTTCCCGGCGCGCATCGACGCCGACGTCAAGATCGAGCCGCAGGACGACATGCCGGAGGCCTATCGGCGCACGCTCGTCCGCCAGATCCAGCAGCACGCGCACTCCGAGATCGTCGGCATGCTGCCGGAGGGCAACTGGGTGACGCGCGCACCGTCGCTCAAGCGCAAGGCGATCCTGATGGCCAAGATCCAGGACGAGGCGGGGCACGGCCTCTACCTCTACTCGGCGGCCGAGACGCTCGGCGTGTCGCGCGACGCGATGACCGGGGACCTCCTCGCCGGCAAGGTCAAGTACTCGTCGATCTTCAACTACCCGACACTCACGTGGGCCGACATCGGCGCGATCGGCTGGCTCGTCGACGGCGCGGCGATCATGAACCAGATCCCGCTGTGCCGCTGCTCGTACGGTCCGTACGCGCGGGCGATGATCCGCATCTGCAAGGAGGAGTCGTTCCACCAGCGCCAGGGCTTCGACATCATGATGGCGATGTGCGCCGGCACGCCCGCGCAGAAGGCGATGGCGCAGGACGCGCTCGACCGCTGGTGGTGGCCGTCGGTGATGATGTTCGGGCCTTCCGATGCGCAAAGCGTGCACAGCGCGCAATCGGCGCGCTGGAAGATCAAGTTGCTTTCCAACGACGAGCTGCGCCAGCGCTTCGTCGACCAGACGGTGCCGCAGGCGGAGTACCTCGGCTTGCGCATTCCGGATGCCGACCTCGCCTGGAACCCCGAGCGCGGCCATTACGACTTCGGCGCGATCGACTGGGACGAGTTCTACGCGGTCATCAAGGGCCATGGCCCGTGCAACCGCGAGCGCATCGAGGTGCGGCGCAAGGCCTGGGACGACGGCGCATGGGTGCGCGAGGCGGCGCTCGCGCATGCGGCGAAGCGCGCCGCGCGCACGGACGACGCGGCGGAGGCGGCATGAGCACGGACACCGCCACCCCGCCGCGCGCGGAATGGCCGCTGTGGGAGATCTTCATCCGCAGCCAGCACGGCCTCGCGCACAAGCACGTCGGCAGCCTGCACGCCGCCGACGCGGCGATGGCGGTGAAGAACGCGCGCGACGTCTACACGCGCCGCAACGAGGGCGTGTCGATCTGGGTCGTGCGCGCGGCGGACATCCACGCCTCGGCGCCGGGCGACAAGGCGGCGCTGTTCGATCCCGCCAACGACAAGGTGTACCGGCATCCGACGTTCTTCCCGATGCCCGACGAGGTGAAGCACCTGTGAGCGCCGTCGCGGCGATCGAGGTGCCCTCGCGCGCGGCAACGCATGCCGGCGACGCGAGCCTCGACGAGGCGCTGCTGGCGCTTGCGCTGCGCCAGGCCGACAGCCCGCTCGTCCTTGCGCAGCGCCTGTGCGAATGGATCGGCAAGGCGCCGATCCTCGAGGAGGACATCGCGCAGGCGAACGTCGGGCTCGACCTCGTCGGCCAGGCGCGCCTCTGGTACGCGTACGCGGGCGAGATCGAGGTGCGCATGGGCCGCGTCGCGCGCGGCGAAGACGACTTCGCGTTCCGCCGCGATGCGTCGGCGTTTCGCAACGTGCTGCTGGTCGAGCAGCCGAACGGCGACTTCGCGCACACGATCGTCCGGCAGTTCCTGTTCGACGCCGCGCAGCATCTTGCGCTCGACGCGCTGGCGCGCTCGCGCGACGCGCGCGTCGCCGCGATCGCCGCCAAGGCCGCGAAGGAGGTCGACTATCACGTCGAGCGCTCGGCGGATTGGGTGGTGCGACTCGGCGACGGCACCGCCGAATCGCATGAGCGGATGCAGCGCGCGCTGGACGCGCTGTGGCCGTACACCGGCGAGCTCTTCGACGCCGATGCCACCGACCTCGCGCTCGCCGAAGCGGGCTTCGGCGTCGACCCGCGCACGCTCGCGGCGCAGTGGCGCGAAACCGTCGACGCGGTGCTGGCCGATGCGACGCTCGCGCGCCCGGCCGATGGCTACGTGCAGCGCGGCGGCCGTGACGGCCGCCACAGCGAGCATCTCGGGCACCTCTTGTGCGAGCTGCAGTTCCTGCAGCGCGCGTATCCGGACGCGCGCTGGTGAGCACGGGCGTCGACGCCTCGACCGCCTGGCGGATCCTCGGTAGCGTCATGGACCCCGAAGTGCCGGTCGTGTCGATCGTCGAGCTCGGCATCGTGCGCGATGTCGGCGTCGACGACGACGACGGCGTGCGCGTGACGATCACGCCGACGTACTCGGGTTGCCCGGCGATGGACGCGATCGCCGACGACATTCGCGCCGGGTTCGCGCGCGAGGGCCACCGTGCGCACGTCGCCACGGTGCTTGCGCCCGCGTGGACGACCGACTGGATGGCGCCCGAGGCGAAGGCGCGGCTCGCGGCGTTCGGCATCGCGCCGCCGGGCGCTGCGCCGTCGACGCGGATCGACGTGCGCGGTATCAGCCCGCTGCGCGCTTCCAGCGCGGCGATCGCCTGCCCGCGCTGCGGAGCGACCGCGACGACGCTCGTCGCGCAGTTCGGCTCGACGGCGTGCAAGGCGCTGTATCGCTGCGACGCCTGCCGCGAGCCGTTCGACTACTTCAAGCCGCATTAGACGTGCCGAGGATGAAAGACACATCGTTCCGTCGCATTCGCCGTCATTCCCGCGCAAGCGGGAACCCAGCCGTGACGCCTGGCCGGGCGTTGCACCTGGATCCCCGCTTTCGCGGGGATGACGGCGCCGGGCGCCGGCCGACGGGATGAGCCGTTTCCATCCGCTGCCCGTCGCGCGCGTCGACCGCGAGACGCGCGACGCCGTCGCCGTCACGTTCGACGTGCCGGCCGACCTCGCGCACGAGTTCCGCTGGCAACCGGGCCAGCACCTCACGTTGCGCGCGCACGTCGGGGGCGAGGAGCTGCGGCGGTCGTACTCGATCTGCGCCGTGCATGGCGGCGAGCCGATGCGCATCGGCATCAAGCGCGCGCCGGGCGGGCTCTTCTCCAACCATGCCAACGACACGCTGAAGCCCGGCGACGTCGTCGACGTCATGCCGCCGATGGGCCATTTCGGCGTCGCCGCCGATCCCGCGGCCGCGCGCCACTTCGTCGCGTTCGCCGCGGGCAGCGGCATCACGCCGGTGCTGTCGATCGCCAAGGCGACGCTTGCCGCCGAGCCGCGCGCGCGCTTCACGCTGTTCTACGGCAATCGCGCGTCGTCGTCGGTGATGTTCCGCGAGGAGCTCGCGGCGCTCAAGGACACGTACCTGACGCGCTTCAACCTCGTGCACGTGCTGTCGCGCGAGCCGCAGGACCTCACACTCCTCAACGGCCGGATCGATCGCGACAAGGCGGCGGCGCTGGTCGAGCACTGGATCGGCGACGACGACGTGGCTGCGTGGTACGTGTGCGGCCCCGACGGCATGATGCAGGCGGTGGCGGAGGCGCTCGCTGCGCGCGGCGTCGACCCGGCGCGCATCCGCGTCGAGCGCTTCGCCGCGAGCATCCCGCAGCACACGCACGTGCCGCGCGCGCTGCCCGAGGCCGGCCGGCGCGAGTGCGAGGTGACGGCGATCATCGACGGCACGCGGCGCAGGTTCATCGTCGGCAAGGGCGTCGACAACATCATCGACTCGGGCATCGCGAACGGCGTCGAGCTGCCGTACTCGTGCAAGGGCGGCGTGTGCTCGACGTGCCGCTGCCGGCTGATCGAGGGCGAGGTCGACATGGACGTCAACTTCGCGCTCGAGGACTACGAGGTGGCGCGCGGCTTCCGGCT
>JAICUU010000297.1 GCA_025935675.1 Burkholderiales bacterium | reverse complement strand
GGCGCGCAAGCTCAAGGAAGACCGCGCGGCGTTCTGGCCGGCGTTCTTCCAGGATTTCTACGGACTCGGCGTATTGAGCCAGCCGGTCAGCGACGAGATCGTCGACTGGTCGTGCGCGCTGGCGATGCAGGCGGGATTGCTTGCGACGCTGCAATGCGCGAAGGCGTTCGCCACGACCGATTTCCGCGGCGATCTCGCCGCCTTCACGGTGCCGACGCTGATCCTCCATGGCACCGAGGACAAGACGGTGCCGATCGCCACGTCGGCGCGCAAGGCGGCTGCCGGCATCCGCGACAGCAACCTCGTCGAATACGAAGGCTCGCCGCACGGCCTCTTCGCATCCGACAAGGAGCGCTTCATCGACGACGTCGTGGGATTCCTGCGCGGGCGCTAGCGGTCGCGGTGCAGAACATTGTTCGCGCGATCTCTCGTCATCGTCATTCCCGCGCAACCGGGAATCCAGTCCTGACGTAGCGACTGGGCGCGTGTTTGCCTACCCCGACGTCAAGGCCGGATCTCCGCTCGCGCGGGGATGACGGCGTTACCGCCTTTGGATGGGCGCGACATTCGCGGCGTCAAGGCGGCGGTTTCCCGACACGCTCGCACCCGCGTCGACCGGCAGCCTGCGGTGCAAGAGCGGCGCGCCGAGCGAGATCAGCGCGATGCCGACGAACGCCGGCCAGAAATCCTCCGCGACAATCGTCGTGTGACCCTGCAGCGTGCTCGAAAGCTGCAACAGATACGCGCCGATCGCGATGCCGAGGCTCTGCGACAGCCGCTGCGCCATGCTGCTGACGCTGGCGGCCTGGCTCATGTCGGGCTTGTCGATGTCGGCGAAGGAGATCGCATTGAGCGCGGTGAACTGCAGCGAGCGCATGCAGCCCGACACCAGCAGCACCGCGCCGATCACGAGATGCGGCGTATGCGCAGTGAACAGGCCGACGACCGCCGCGCTGAGCGACGCGAGAATGCCATTGACGACGAGGATCGTGCGAAAGCCGTAGTGGCGCAGCGTGCGCACCGTCAGCGTCTTCATGAACATCGCGCCGACCGCGGTCATGCAGGTGATGAGGCCGGACTGCAGCGGGTCGAGGCCGAAGCCGAGCTGCAGGAGCAGCGGCAGCAGGAACGGCGTCGCGCCGAGGCCGATGCGGAACAGCGAGCCCACGGCGACGCCGTCGAAGAACGTTCGCAGCCTGAAAAGACGCAGGTCGATCACCGGGTGCTCGGTGCGCCGCGCGTACGGCACGTAGGCGGCAACCGCGATCGCGCCGACGACGATGCACGCGTACGTCGCGGTCAGTGGCATCAGATGGCCGCCGAGCGCGGACAGTCCCAGCATCAGCACCGACAGCCCGATCCCGGTCAACGCGAAGCCGCGCGCGTCGAACGGTCGCAGCGCGTCCTCGCGCAAGTCGGGAATGTGTCGTAGCACGAGATAAAGGCCGAGGATGCCGATCGGCACGTTGATCGCGAAGATCCAGCGCCAGTGGAAGTAGAGGGTGATCGCGCCGCCGAGCGCGGGACCGATGACCGGGCCGAGCAGCGCCGGGATGGTCAGGTAGTTGAGCGCCGCGACGTACTCGTGCTTGGGCACCGCGCGCATCAGCACGAGGCGCCCGACCGGGACCATCATCGCGCCGCCCATGCCCTGCACGAAGCGCGCGATGACGAATGCCGGCAGCGTGCTGCACGCGGCGCAGGCGATCGAGCCCAGCACGAACACCACGATCGCGCTCGCGAACACGGTGCGGGAGCCGTAGCGGTCGGCGATCCAGCCGCTGATCGGGATGAACACCGCGAGGCTCACGAGGTACGACGTGAGCGCGAGCTTGAGGGCGAGCGGGTTCTGGCCGATGTCGCTGGCGATCGCCGGCAGCGACGTCGCGATCACCGTCGAGTCCATGTTCTCCATGAACAGGGCGCTCGCGACGATCAGCGGAATGAGGACCGCGCGCTGCACGTCTCGCGATCGATCAGGCGGGGGGGCGACGGTCGACGGCCGCGCCGGGATTGCGTGCCCTGGGCGGGCCTTCGTGCGTCACGCGGCGATTATAGCGATGCGCGCCCTCGTTCGCAGCGGCGTTACAAAAGGAAACGGCGGCGGTGATATAATCCGCGGTTCGAGTGGGTCGTTAGCTCAGCTGGTAGAGCAGCGGACTCTTAATCCGTTGGTCGTAGGTTCGATCCCTACACGGCCTACCAACCACTTCAAAGGGTTAGCTTCAGCGGCTAGCCCTTTGTGCTTTCCGGCTGCGGAAACATGGTCGCGCGCGTAGCGGTCGTCGGTGCAGGCGTCGTCGGGCTCGCGACCGCGAGCCATCTTCTGCGACGCCGGTTCGACGTCACGCTGATCGATCCCAAGCCGCCCGGCGAAGCGTGCTCGTTCGGCAATGCCGGATGCCTGAGCCGTGCGTCGTGCGTGCCGCTGGGCCTGCCGGGCATGTGGAAGAAGCTGCCCGGCTGGCTCCTCGATCGCGAGGGGCCGTTCTCGATTCGCTGGCGCCACGCATTCACGCTCGCGCCGTGGCTGTGGCAGCTCCATCGCAACACGTCGATGGCGCGCGTCGCCGCGATCGCCGATGCGCTGCATCCGCTGGTGGACCCGTCGATCGACAAGTGGCGAACGCTCGCGCAATGGGCGGATGCGCCGGAACTCATTCGCCAGGAAGGCTACGCATTCGCCTACGAAAGCGCGGCCGCGTTCGACACCGATCGGCTCGGGCGTGAGCTGCGCCTCGCGCGCGGCGTGCGCATCGAGGTCCTGACCGGCGGCGCGATCGGCGAATACGAGCCGGCGCTTGCACCCTCGATCACGCACCTCGTGGTGATGCCGGAGCAGGGACACGTCACCAGCCCGCTCCGCCTTTCGCGAGCGCTCGCAACCAAGCTGCAATCCGACGGTGCGACGTTCGTCCGCGCGAGCGCGCTGGACTTCGACGTTCGCGATGGCCGTGTTGCCGCGGTCGTGACCTCCGGCGGCCGCGTTGACGCCGACGCCGTGGTGCTCGCGGCCGGCGCGCATTCGAAGGCGCTGGCGGCGCGATTGGGAAGTCGCGTGCCGCTCGAGGCCGAGCGGGGCTTCCACGTGACGCTGGCGAATCCTTCGCTGACGCTGCGCGGGCCGATCTGCTCCGGGGAAGGCAAGTATTTCATCACGTCGATGGAGGATGGCCTGCGTGTCGCAGGCACGGTCGAGCTTGCGAGCGTGGACGCGCCGCCGCGCTACCCGCGTACGAAGGCGCTGCTGCGCGGCGCGAGAAGGCTGCTGCCGGGCCTCGAGTTCGGCAGTGTCACCGAGTGGATGGGACGTCGTCCTTCCTTGCCGGACTCGCTGCCCGTCATCGGTCGCGCGCCCGC
>JAICUU010000257.1 GCA_025935675.1 Burkholderiales bacterium | reverse complement strand
TTCTCGACGTCCTCGCCGACGTAGCCGGCCTCGGTCAGCGTGGTCGCGTCGGCGATCACGAAGGGCACGTCGAGGAGGCGCGCCAGCGTCTGCGCGAGCAGCGTCTTGCCGGAGCCCGTCGGGCCGATCAGCAGGATGTTCGACTTGGTGAGCTCGACCTCGTCGTCCTTGCCGCCGGTCTCGAGCCGCTTGTAGTGGTTGTAGACCGCGACCGACAGGATCTTCTTGGCCGGCTCCTGGCCGATCACGTACTGGTCGAGGATCTGGCGGATCTCGTGCGGCGTCGGCAACTTGTTGCGGTCGGCGCGCGCGGCCTCGGTGCTCGAGCCCTCCTCGCGGATGATGTCGTTGCAAAGCTCGATGCACTCGTCGCAGATGAACACCGACGGGCCCGCGATCAGCTTGCGGACCTCATGCTGGCTCTTGCCGCAAAACGAGCAGTACAGGAGCTTGTCGGTGGAGGATTTGTCAGCCATTCAACGACCTTGCGCGACTTCGTGATGCTTGACTTTACCCGGCGGACGCGCGCTTCTGCAAGACTTTGTCGACAATGCCGTACTCGCGGGCGGCTTCCGCCCACAGAAAGTTGTCGCGGTCGTGGTCGCGCTCCACCTGCTCGGCCGACCGGCCGGTGAACTCGGCCATCAGCGCGATGAACCGGCGCTTCAGGTCGATCACGTACTGGGCGTGGCGCTCGATGTCCGAGACCTGGCCCTGGAACCCCCCCATCGGCTGGTGGATCATCACCGTGGAATTGGGCAGCGCATACCGCTTGCCCTTGGCGCCGGCGGCCAGCAGGAACGCCCCCATGCTGGCGGCCAGGCCCACGCACAGCGTCGACACGTCCGGCTTGATGAACTGCATCGTGTCGAAGATCGCCATTCCCGCCGACACGGACCCGCCCGGCGAGTTGATGTAGAAGTGGATGTCCTTGTCCGGGTTCTCGGACTCGAGGAACAGCATCTGCGCGACGATCACGTTCGCCGTCGCGTCGGTGACCGGGCCCACCAGGAACACCACGCGCTCCTTGAGGAGCCGCGAGTAGATGTCGTACGCGCGCTCGCCGCGGCCGCTTTGCTCGATGACCATCGGCACGAGGCCGAGTGCCTGGGGTTCCTGGATCATGGAATTTGTGGAATACATGGTTGCGCGCCGGGGCGCCGGTTTCATGAAGATGGGACGTTCGCCCCCCGCCGTCAAGGGGCGCTGGCGAAACGGCGTGGCGGGCTGCCCGGCGGGTCCGCGACCTAGGCCGCCGCCGAGGCGCCGGGGTTCATCAACGCGTCGAAGCTCGTCGGCTTGTCGACGACGCGCATTTTCGACAGCGCCCAGTCGACGACGTTCTGCTCGGCGGCCTGCGCCTCGAAGTCGGCGAGGCGCTCGGGCTTCTCGTAATGCCAGCGCACCACCGCCTCCGGCTGCTCGTACGTCTGCGCCATCTCCGTGACACGCGTGCGCACCTGCTCCGGCCGGGCCGCGAGGTCGTGGGCACGCACCAGCTCGCCCATCAGGAGTCCGAGCGTCACGCGCTCGCCGGCCTGCGAGCGGAAGACGTCGGGCGCGAGGCGGATGTCCTCGCGCTTGACGCCCTGCTGCATCAGGTTCTGCGCCGCGCGCTGCAGCATGTTCATCGCTTCGATGTCGACGAGCGACGCCGGCACCGCGAATTCCGCCTTGGAGCGCAGGCCGCGCAACACCTGCTCCTTGACCACCGATTCGACGCGCCGCTTCATCTCGAGCTCGAGGTTCTGCTTCACCTCGGCACGCAGGTCGTCGAGCGTTCCGCTCGGGATGCCGAACGCCTTCGCGAATTCGGTGTCGAGCGCCGGCAGCCGCGTCTCCTCGACGCCTTTGACCGTCAGTACGAAGTGCGCGCGCTTGCCCGCCACTTCCTTGCCGTGATAGTCGTCCGGGAACCGGAGATCGAACTCGACGGTGTCGCCGGCCGAATGCCCGGGAAGCGCCGCCTCGAACTCCGGCAGCATCCGCTTCTCGCCGAGCGTGATCGTGAAGTCGCGCGCCTGGCCGCCGCCGAACTCGGCGCCGTCGATCGTGCCGGTGAAGTCGACGACGACGCGGTCGCCCTCCGCCGCCGGCCGCGACACCGCGGCGAACGTCGCGCGCTGCCGGCGCAGCTTGTCGAGCGTCGCGTCGAGGTCGGCCGGCGCGAGCGTCACGACCGGCTTTTCGACGGTGACGTCGGCGAGGTCGCCGAGCTTCACCTCCGGATAGACCTCGAACGTCGCCTGGAACTCGAGCGCGTCGGCGTTGCCCCCGCCCTCGGCGCGCGGCTTGGGCTCGATCTTCGGGTAGCCGGCGACCTGCAGGTTCTGGTCGCGGATCGCCTCGTTGAAGCTCGCCTGCACGCGGTCGGAGATGACCTCCGAGCGCAGTTGGGGGCCGTATTGCTGCGCAACCATCTTGATCGGCACGTGGCCGGGGCGGAAGCCCGGCAGCTTGACGGTGCGCGCGAGCTTGGCGAGGCGCTTCTCGACCTCGCCCTCGACTTCGGCGATGGGTACGGCGACGTCTACGCGCCGCTCGAGCTGACCGATCGTCTCGATCGTGTTGTGCATGGCGTTGCTTTCCCGATGGTTCGCGAGGTGCAAGGGGCTGGTGCGAAAGGGGGGACTCGAACCCCCATGGGTTGCCCCGCCGGCTCCTAAGGCCGGTGCGTCTGCCGTTCCGCCACTTTCGCGTGGCGCACGATCAGGATGCGCCGCGGCACTCCCTTGCCGAACGTTCGATTATAGCCGACGCATGCCGTCCGCCACCGTCGCGGAGGCCGTCCGGTCGCCCTCGCGCCGGGCGCGCTGCGGGGATTAATCACGCCCGCCGGCGTAGGCGGCATGTACGCGAGAATGCGCGGGACCGCGCGACCGTCGTCGCCGGCGCGTCGCGGCATCGATCATGGGCGTCGGCCACTACGAAAACTTTCCTGTCGCGTCGTTCCTCGTGCCGAAGGCGCTGCGGCCCGCGGTCGTGGCGATCTACCGCTTCGCGCGCGCCGCCGACGACATCGCCGACGAAGGCGACGCGGATGCCGCCGCGAGGCTCGATGCGCTCGCCGCGTTCGACGCGCGCCTTGCCGACATCGCCGCCGGGCGCACGCCTGTCGAGCCGCCGTTCGCCGCGCTGGCGGCCGCCGTGCGCCGCCATGGCCTGCCGATGGCGCCGTTCCACGATCTCGTCGCGGCGTTCCGCCAGGACATCACGGTGAAGCGCTACGCGACGATGGCGGACGTCGACGACTATTGCCGGCGCTCGGCGAACCCGGTCGGACGCCTCGTGCTCGCGCTCTACGGGGCCGCCACGCCGGCCAACGTCGCGGCGAGCGATTCGATCTGCACGGCGCTGCAGCTCGCCAACTTCTGGCAGGACGTCGCGATCGACTGGCAGAAGGACCGTGTCTACATCCCGCAGGACGCGCTCGCCCGCCATCGGCTCGACGAGCGCGCGATCGCGGACGCGCGTGCCGACGCGCGGTGGCGCGCGCTGATGCGGGAGTTGACCGCGACAACGCGCGCGCGCTTCGCCGCGGGCGCCGCGCTGCCGCGGGCGCTGCCGTGGCGGCAGGGCCTCGAGCTCGCTGCGGTGATCGCCGGCGGCCGGCGCATCCTCGCGCGCATTGATGCCGCGGGCGGCGACGTGTTCAGCCGCCGGCCCACGTTGCGCGCCGTCGACTGGCTGCTGGTCGCCGCGCGCGCGCTCTCACCCGCCGCATGACGCCCGACGAATACTGCAGGGCGCGCGCCGCGCAAAGCGGCTCGTCGTTCTATTACAGCTTCCGCCTGCTGCCGGTCCACAAGCGGCGCGCGATCACCGCGCTCTACGCGTTCTGCCGCGAGGTCGACGACGTCGTCGACGAGGTGCGCGAGCCCGTCGTCGCACACGCCAAGCTCGCGTGGTGGCGCGACGAGATCGCGCGGATCGGCGCCGGCGGCGCGCAGCATCCGGTCGCGCAGGCGCTCGTCCCCGTGGTGCGGGAGCTCGCGCTGCCGCTGGCCGCGCTCGACGAAATCGTCGACGGCATGGAGATGGATCTCGCCGTCACGCGCTACGCCGACTTCGACGCGCTGCTGCTTTACTGCCACAAGGTCGCCGGCGTCGTCGGCTCGCTGTCGGCGACGATCTTCGGCTACGACGCGCCCGCGACCTTGGGCTTCGGCCACGACCTCGGCATCGCGTTCCAGCTCACCAACATCGTCCGCGACGTCGGTGAGGACGCACGGCGCGGCCGCATCTACCTGCCGCAGGAGGACCTCGCGCGCTTCGGCGTGACGCCCGCCTCGGTGTTGCGCGCCGAGCACAGCGACGCCTTCCGC
>JAICUU010000324.1 GCA_025935675.1 Burkholderiales bacterium | reverse complement strand
GCGGTTGCTTCACGCGGGGCCGGTGCGGTGGCGCACCGGCCCCCTTTTTTTCGGGCGCGCATTCCGCAACGGCGATAGGAGGTCTAGAGTCGAGCCTCGCGCGAGCCAGCAGCGTCGCAGTCATCGTGGGCGAGCGGGGCGCCGACGTGCGTGCCGTCTTGCATCGTGGGCGAGCGGGGCGCCGACGTGCGTGCCGTCTTGCTGCGGGGAAGGGCCTCGACCGGTGGAAGGGCGTTTCTTCGGGTTGCGCTGGCGCCTGCTTGCGCTCGTTGCCATTCTGCTGGCGGCGTGGCTCGCATTGGTGCTGGTCGCCCAGCGCGACGAGCGCACCGCCGCGGTGGACGCGGTGCACCGCGAGGAGACGCTTCTGCTGCGCATCGTCACGAGTAACCAGTCGGCGCAGATCGAGGCGGGCCGGCAGCTGCTCGAGGCGATTGCGCGGGCACCGGCACTGGCGGCGCACGACGCCGCGGGCTGCAGCGCGTTTCTCGCGCGGATGCTGGCGGCCTCACCGATGTACGTGAACATCGGTGTGGTCGGCCGCGATGGCAAGATCTGGTGCAGCGCCGTCCCGCTATCGTCGACCGTCGACGTGTCGGATCGCAGCTATTTCAAGCGCGCAATGGCCACGCGACGGTTCGCCGTCGGTACCTATCAGGTTGGCCGCGTCACGCTGACGCCCGCGGTCAACTACGCGCTGCCCGTCGCTGGCACCGGCGGCGAGGTCGAGGCGGTCGCCTACGTCGCGCAAAGCCTCAACTGGCTCACGCTGGCGCTTGCCAAGGCCGACTTGCCCGCCGGGGCGGTCATGGTCGTCACCGATGCCGATGCCACCGTGCTCGCGCGAATTCCCGATGCCGAGAACTTCGCCGGCAAGCCTTTGCAGGAAGCCGGTGTGCGCGCCGCCGTCAGCGGCCTGCCGGCAGGCGGCGTGTTCGAAGCGGCTGACGCGGCGGGCGTGCAGCACCTGTGGGCGACGACCTCCGTCGCGGACCTCGGCATGCACGTGACCATCGGCGTGCCCAGCGCGACGGCGTTCGCGGACATCGATCGGCGATTGCGAACGCATCTCGTCGTGCTCGGCGTGGCGACCGTCCTGGCGCTGCTCGCCGCATGGCTCGGCGGGGGCTACATCCTCCGCCAGGTCGACGCGCTGGTCGCCGCGTCGAAGCGGCTCGCCGCGGGGGAGTTGGGCGCGTTCACGCCCGTGATCGCCGACCGCAGCGAGCTCGAGTACCTGGCGCGCACGTTCAACGACATGTCGGCGGCGCTCGAAGCGCGCGAGCGCGAGCTTCGCGTCGCGGAAGCCGCCAAGCGTGCCGCGGAGGTGGAGATTGCCGTCACGCACGCGCACATGCAGATCGCCGAGCAGATCCAGCAGTCGCTGCTTCCGCAAAGCCCGCTCGCCATGGCGGGCATGCAGGTGGCGGGGCGCTGCATCCCCGTCGAGTCGGTGGGCGGCGACTACTTCGGCTACTTTCCGCGCAAGCGCGGCGGCGTCGACAGCTTCGTGGGCGACGTGTCGGGCCACGGCGTGGGCGCGGCGCTGCTGATGGCCGAGGCGCGCATCACCTTCCTGACCGAGCGTCTCGCGGAACCGGGCGCCGCGCGCATGTTGACCAAGTTGAACGAGGTGCTCCACGACGACCTCGACCATGCGGGCCATTTCATCACCGCGTGCTGCGCGACGTTCGATGCGGCGACGCGCCAGCTCAAGTATGCGAACGGCGGCCATCCGCCGGCGCTGCTGCTGCGCGCGGGCGAGCAAGCCTGCACGACGCTCGAGGCGGAGGGCCTTCTGCTCGGCCTCGAGAAGGACGCCAAGTTCGGCGAAGTGACCGTCAAGCTGGCCGCTGGCGACATGGTCGTGATGTACACCGACGGCGTCACCGAGACGAAGAACGAGGACGGCGCCGAGTTCGGCCGCGAGCGCCTGGAGCAGGGCGTGCTCGCGCACCGTCTCGCCGATGCCGAGACGGCGATCGACCAGCTGTTCGCGGACCTCGCGCAGTTCGCCGGCACGACGCCGCGCGACGACGACGTGACGATCGTCATCATGAAGGCGCTCGTGTAGCCATCGCCATGCATCGTCATTCCCGCGAAAGCGGGAATCCAGCCGTGACGCGCCAACGGCGATGAACATGGCTCATTGTCATTCCCGCGAAAGCGGGAATCCAGTCGTGACGCCGCAACAAAGCGAGCGATCGCCCTGGCGGGGCGGCAAGGCTGGATCCCCGCATTCGCGGGATGACGGCGTATGTCGAGATTGGCAAAGACATGCCCGTTGCGACACGCGAGGCTTCATGCCGAGCGACGCCGCGCAGCGATGCGGCGAAGCCCTCCGCCCTCAGTGGAATCCACCGCGGGAGCGACCCATGGATACAGACAAGCGAGTGCTCGTCACCGCGACCGGCGATGGCTCGGGCCTCCTGGATGTGCTGATTCGCGCGGGACTGATCCTGGGCCTGGTATTGCTCTGTTACCGGGTGTTCTCGCCGTTTCTCACCTTGATGGCCTGGGCGCTGATCCTGGCCATCGCGCTCTACCCACTGCACCTGTTCGTGGCAAAGGCGATCGGCGGGCGGCAGGGGCTGGCCGCGACGCTGGTGGTGCTTCTCGGATGCGTGCTGATCGTACTACCGACTGCGATCCTGATGAGCTCACTGGGCGATTCGATCGAGGAGTTGGTTCACGGCGTGCAGGCCAATACGCTCGAAATTCCGGCGCCGCCCGATGCCGTCGCCGGGTGGCCCTTCGTCGGCAAGCGGCTGCACGCTGCCTGGTCGCAAGCGCACAGCGACCTGCCATCCCTCGTCCGGAGCCTTCAACCCAAGATCGGCAATCTCGCCAGGGCGGCGCTGGCCTTCGTCGCGAGCATCGGCGTGGGTCTATTGCAGTTTTTCGCGTCGTTC
>JAICUU010000219.1 GCA_025935675.1 Burkholderiales bacterium | reverse complement strand
GCGACAAGGTGGCGCAGGTTCGCCCGCAGTTCCCCCGCGACGTCAAGGACCCGGCGGTGCTGCGCGCCGACACCGAGAACCAGCAGCCGGTGGTATCGCTCGCCGTGATGTCGCCGACCACGGGGCTTCGCGAGCTCACCTCGCTCACCGACCAGACGATCGTGCGCGGGCTCGAGAACGTGCCCGGCGTCGCGCTCATCAACGTCAACGGCCGCGTCACGCGCGAGATCCGCATCCAGGTGAAGCCCGCCGCGCTGATCGCGCTCGGCATCGGCGTCGACCAGGTGATGAACGCGGTGCGCGCCGCCAACCAGGACGTGCCCGCCGGCCGGCTGTCGCACGGCGCGTCCGAGACGGTGGTGCGCGTCGACGGCAAGATCAAGGACCCGGCGCAGTTCGCGCGGATCATTGTCGCGCAGCAGGGCGGCGGTCCCGTGTACCTGTCGCAGGTCGCCGACGTCATCGACGGCGAGAAGGAGGAGGAGTCGATCGCGCGCGTCAATGGCCACGCGGCGATCACGCTCGACCTCCTCAAGTCCCAGGACGCCAACATCGTCGAAACCGGCCGCGAGGTGCTGAAGGCGGTCGCCGTGCTGAAGAGCCGGATCCCGTCCGACGTCGAGATCCGCGTCGTGCAGAACTCGGCCGAGCAGGTCGAGCGCAGCGTCAACCGCGTCAAGCACACGATCCTCGAGGGCGGCCTCCTGACCGTGCTGATCGTGTTCCTGTTCCTGCACAGCTGGCGCAGCACGATCATCACCGGCCTCACGCTGCCGATCAGTGTCGTCGCCACGTTCGTCGCGCTCAACGCGTTCGGCTTCTCGCTCAACTTCCTGACGCTGATGGCGCTGTCGCTGTGCATCGGCCTGTTGATCGACGACGCGATCGTCGTGCGCGAGAACATCGTGCGCCACCTCGCGATGGGCAAGAGCCACCGCGACGCCGCGCTCGAGGGCACGCAGGAGATCGGCCTCGCGGTAATGGCGACCACGTTCGCGATCGTCGCGGTGTTCGTGCCGATCGCGTTCATGAGCGGGCTGATCGGCCGCTTCTTCTTCCAGTTCGGCATCACCGTCGCGGTCGCCGTGCTGGTGAGCCTGTTCGTGTCGTTCACGCTCGACCCGATGCTGTCGTCGGTGTGGCACGACCCGGTCGAGGGCCGCTTCGCGCGCGTGCCCTGGCTCGGCCGCTTCATGCAGGCGATCGAGCGCCTCATCGAGTGGATGCACCGCGTCTACGCGGTCATCCTGCGCTGGGCGCTCGCGCACCGGATCAAGGTGCTGGTGATCGCGCTCGCCACGTTCGTCGCGAGCTTCTTCGTCGTGCCGCTGGTCGGCACCGAGTTCATCCCGCAGACAGACCAGGGCTTCATCTCGCTGCGGCTCAATACGCCGGTCGGCTCGAGCCTCGAGTACACGAATGCAAAGGTGAAGCAGATCGAGGAGCTACTGAAGCAGTTTCCCGAGATCGACCTCGCGATGACGACCGTGGGCACCGAGGACGGCCGCAACTATGCGCGCGTCAACCTGAGGCTCGTCGAGCGCGCCAAGCGCAAGCGCACGCAGCAGCAGCTCGAGATGGCGATCCGCGACGTCATCCTGCCGGTGGCCGGCGTGGAGCTCGCGCTCGGCTACGACCGCCCGATCTGGGTCAACCTGCTCGGCCCCGATCCCGCGACGCTGTCGGCGCTGATGGCCGACTTCCGCGCCAAGGTTGCGCAGGTGCCGGGCGTCACCGACCTCGAGACCTCCGACAAGGCCGCCAATCCGGCGCTGTCGGTGCGCGTCAACGACGACGTCGCGGCCGAGCTCGGCATCAGCGTCCAGCAGGTCGGCGCGACGTTGCGGCCGCTGATCGCGGGCGACACGGTGAGCTACTGGCTCGGGCCGGACGGCCAGAACTACGAAGTCAACGTGCAGCTTGCGCGCAAGCGCCGCGAGCTCGCCTCGGATCTCGGCAACCTCTACTTGAGCACCAACAAGACCGGTCCCAACGGCGAGCAGCGGATGGTGCCGCTGCGACAGGTCGCCGAGATCGCCGAGTCGACGAGCCCGCAGATCATCAAGCGCGAGAGCCTGCAGCGCCGCGTCGCGCTGTACGCGAACGTGCAGGGCCGGCCGTCGGGCGACGCCGGCAGCGACGTCGACAGGATCGTCAAGGCGACCGAGCTGCCGCCCGGCTATCGCTGGTCGATCAGCGGCCAGCAGCAGGACATGGTCGACTCGTTCAACGCCGCGCTGGCGGCGCTGGGTCTCGCGGTGGTGTTCATCTACCTGATCCTCGCGTCGCAGTTCGCGAGCTTCACGCAGCCGGTGGCGATCATGGCATCGCTGCCGTTTTCGCTGATCGGCGTGTTCCTCGCGCTGCTCGTCACCGGCACCACGCTCAACATCTTCTCGATGATCGGCTTCATCATGCTGATGGGCCTCGTTACCAAGAACGCGATCCTGCTGGTCGACTTCGCGAACCGCGCGCGCCGCGGCGGCGCGAGCCTCCACGACGCGCTGATGCAGGCCGGGCAGGTGCGGCTGCGGCCGATCCTGATGACGACCTCGGCGATGATCGGCGGCATGCTGCCGCTGGCGCTCGGCATCGGCGAAGGCGGCGAGACGCAGGCGCCGATGGGCCGCGCGATCATCGGCGGCGTCATCACGTCGACGCTCCTGACGCTGGTGGTGGTCCCCGTCCTGTACTCGTACCTCGACGGCTGGGCCGAGCGGCGCCGGCAGAAGCGCGCGGCGCGGGTCGCGGCCGACGCGGCGCATGCCGCCGGCGCTGCCGCGCTGCCGTCGACGGGCCCCGCGGCGGCCGAATGACGCACGTGCCGGAAGTTGCGCCGCGCGGGGGCGCGGACGCGTCGATGCGGGATAATGCGCGGCCTGCGAGGCGCGTGGCTCGCCCTTGCGATGGCCGATGCCGCGCGCGCGACGCCGCGGCGAACCGACGATGAACACCGAACAAGCCCGCTTCAACATGGTCGAGCAGCAGATCCGCACGTGGGAGGTGCTCGACCCCGACGTCCTCGATTTGCTCTTCCGCGTGCGGCGCGAGGACTTCGTGCCGCCCGAGTACCGCAACCTCGCGTTCGCCGACGTCGAGATCCCGCTCGGCCGCGGCGCCGCGATGTGGACGCCCAAGATCGAGGCGCGCGTGCTGCAGGAGCTCGCGATCCGGCCCGGCGAGCGCGTGCTCGAGATCGGCACGGGCAGCGGATATTTCGCGGCGCTCCTGGCCGGCCGCGGCGCGCGCGTGACGAGCGTCGAGATCGACGCGACGCTCGCCGACTCGGCGCGCGCCCAGCTCGCCGCGCACGGGATGCGCGACGTCGTCGTCGAGGTCGGCGACGGCGCGCGCGGCTTCGGCGGCGGCGACGACTACGACGCCATCGTGCTGACCGGCTCGACGCCATTGCTCGACGAGGCGTTCTTCGCGCAGCTGGCGCCCGGCGGGCGCGTGTTCGCGATCGTCGGCGACGCGCCGGCGATGCAGGCGTGCCTCGTGCGCTGGACCGCGCCCGGCGCGCGCGTCGCGCGCACGCTGTTCGAGACGGTGGTGGCGCCGCTCGTCAACGCACCGGCGCCTTCGCGCTTCGAGTTTTGATCTCGCGGCTCGACCCCGGCGCCGTGGCGGCATGGCGCGACGATCCTGCGCGCGAGCCGCCGGTGCTCGTCGACGTGCGCGAGGACTGGGAGCGCGCGATCTGCGCGATCGACGGCGCGCTGGCGCTGCCGATGCAGGAGGTCGCGCGCCGCGTAGGCGAGCTGCCGCGCGAGCGCGAGCTCGTGATCGTCTGCCACAGCGGCCGGCGCAGCGCGGCGGTGGCGTCGTGGCTCGGGCAGCAGGGCTTCCGCGCGCACAACCTCGAGGGCGGCGTCGACGCCTGGGCGCGCACCGTCGACCCGTCGATGCGCCGCTACTGATGCCTCGCGCGCCACACGCCAGGACTACGATGAAGATCCCGCTCGCAGCGCTCGCCGTCACGCTCGTGCTCGCGCTGCCGGCGCGCGCCGACGATCTCCTCACGATCTACCACGACGCGCAGCAGAACGACCCGGCGCTCGCGTCGGCGCGCGCGATCTGGCAGGCGACGCAGGAGCGGCTGCCGCAGGCGCGCGCGGGCCTCTTGCCAAACGTCTCCGCCAGCGCGCAGGGCAGCGTGAACCGCTACGACCAGCATGTGTCGGGCGAAAACGGCGGCTCGTTCGGCAAGTCGTACGGGATCGGCTCGCTGACGGTGTCGGCGTCGCAGCCGATCTTTCGCGTCGGCAACGTGGTGTCGTACGACCAGGCGCAGGAGCAGGTCGCGCAAGCCGACTACGTGCTGGCCACCGCGCAGCAGGACCTGATGCTGCGCGTCACCGTCGCCTATTTCGACATCCTCCTCGCGCAGTACAACGTCGAGCTGGTGGTCGCGCAGAAGGCGGCGGTGTCGGAGCAGCTCGCGCAGGCCAAGCGCAACTTCGAGGTCGGCGTGGCGACGATCACCGACACCAACGAAGCGCAGGCCAAGTACGACCAGATCGTCGCGAGCGAGATCTCGACGCGCAACGACCTCGACAACAAGGTCGCCGCGCTGCGCGCGATCATCAACCGCGCGCCGGGCGACCTCGCGCGCCTCACGCAGAACTTCGAGCCGCCGGGCCCCGATCCCGACAACGCGCAGTTCTGGAACGACAAGGCGCTGTCCGACAACCTGCAGATCCGCGTCGCGCGCTCGTCGCTCGACATCGCCACGCTGGAGATCGACCGCCAGCGTGCCGGCCACCTGCCGACCGTCGACCTGGTGGCGAGCTACGGCGGCTCGATCGGCAACGCCTCGGTCAGCTTTCCCGACAGCTTCAATACGCGCTCGGGCCTGGTCGGCGTGGCGGTCAACGTGCCGATCTACCAGGGTGGCTTCGTCAACTCGAAGATCCGCGAGGCGATCGCGCTGCAGGACAACGCGCGCCAGTCGCTCGAGGCGGCGCGCCGCAACGCGCTCTTCAACGCGCAGACCGGCTTTGCCGGCGTGCAGAGCTCGGTGGCGTCGATCAAGGCGAACACCCAGGCCGTGCATTCGGCGGAGGTCGCCTACGAGTCGAACCGCGTCGGCCAGGAGGTCGGCGTGCGCACCAACCTCGACGTCCTCAACACGCAGCAGAACGTGTTCACCGCGCGCCGCGACCTCGCGCAGTCGTACTTCAACTACCTGATCAGCGTGCTGCGCCTCAAGGCGGCCGTCGGCACGCTGACCGAGCAGGACATCGAGCTGCTGAACCGCCGCCTGCGCGGCTGATTCGTCATCCCCGCGAAAGCGGGACGGTGTCGTATCCCGCGAAAGAGGGACGGTGTCGTCATCCCGCGAAAGCGGGACGGTGTCGTCATCCCGCGAAAGCGGGACGGTGTCGTCATCCCCGCGAAAGCGGGGATCCAGCCATTACGCTGCGGTCGTAATGTCACGACTGGATTCCCGCTT
>JAICUU010000084.1 GCA_025935675.1 Burkholderiales bacterium | reverse complement strand
TCGCGTACTTGGCGTTGAGATAGCGCTCCCAGTCGCGCGCGAGCTCCGCGGCGAGGCCGCGCTCGCGGCCCTTGTCGTTGTAGTAGAGCGAGCGCGAGTAAGGCGCGAACACGCGGATCATCCGCCGCTCGAGCATCTTGTCGAAGTCGCCGCTCCACGGCTTGTTGGCGATGGCGAGCGTGCGGGGCTTGGTGGGCGCGGTCGTTGGCGGCTTCGACACGTCACCCGGTTGTGCCGCGCGCACGTTCGCGGCGCCGCCGAGCGCGACGATCATCGCCATCGCCATTGCGATCGACGCGACGCACGACGCGTGGCGCCGCGCGACGCGACGCGCAGCCGTGCGCTCAGCCACGACCGTTGCCGACCTGGACGTCGATTGCGTGGTCATGTTGGTTATTCTCGTCCTGAAGGCGACCGGCGGGAACCCCGCGCAGGCGCACCTCGACTATCGCGGGCGCCCCGACGCACCTGAATTGCCTGAATCAACTGAGCGGACCCGCGCCTCCCAGCATGCTGAAGATGGCGACGAGCCCGATCACGAGCAGGATGATCGCCGTCATCAGGGTCATCGACGCCGGATACGCGCTCTCGCCGTGGATGAGCCCGTCCATCCGCATCATGTCGCGCTCCTTGCGCAAGCCGAGCATGAACATCACGTGGTAACCGATGCCGAGCACCAGCATCACGATGCCGAGGATCACCAGGGTTTCGCCCATCCGCCGCGGCGCGCCGGCGGACCGCACGACGCCGGCATCGCGCAGCTTCTCGAAGACCTGGTAGATCGTGAAGCCGAAGCCGATCAGCGACAGCGACGTGCGGATCACCGACATCAACGTGCGGTCGGCGCTCATCCGCGTGCGCTGGAACGACATGCCGGTTCGGCGCGACGACAGCTCGACGGAGATGCGGTCGGGGTCGGATCGTCCATCGACGGGCGGGGGTGGCGTGGCGGCCATGCGAAGCCTCCGGATCAAATGGCGATGATTGTGCCGTGCTTCACGGCTCGGTTGTGGCGCCGTGCTGGCGCCGCCGCGTGTCCTCGACCTCGCGATCGAGGAAGAAGCTCAGGAACGTGCGGACCACCGCGACGACCGCGAGTCGCCCGAGCTCGTCCCACGTCGGGTCGAAGGACGTGTTGACGAGATCGGCGCCGAGCTGGAAGGTCATCGCCGCCACCAGCCAGCGCGCGAACTTGAGCCACACGGTCCGCCGTTCGTCGTTCGACGTGCCTGGACGCACGGCAACGCGCGCGATGCCGACGAGTGCTTCCGCCGCACCGAATCCGATGATGCCGATGGCGATGACTTCCAGTGCGAGAGCCAACCAATGGGCGACCGCATGCAATGTTTCCATCACGAGCTTCGAGTCTCGGGTGATTGGTGCCGCGCGCGCCATTTCTGGTAGGGAATGCACACGATCGTAGCGACGACGAGGTATGCGAGGATGATGGCAAGCTCGGTCTGGATCTCGCCGCGCGGGCCGGACGTCGCAAGGGCGAGCGCAACGGCCGGATGGCGCGAGGCCGTCGAGATCGCGAGCGTGGTGCGGTCAGCCTCCAGCGGCCCGCCAAGGAAATGACCGACCGCGAGTCCGATCGCCGCCACGACGGCCATCGCGCAGATCATGCCGTTGCCGATGAACGTGCGGACGACCGGCCACAGGCCCACGATGAGGATCAGCGCCGTGACGGCCAGCAGGATGCCAGCCGCGGTGAGCACAGCGCCGGACGCGCGCTGCGACGCCGGCCACGATTGGTGCAGCACGAGTCCGAGCGCCAATGGAAGCAGCACTGTCGTCGCCATGATCTTGGCGATCGCGGCGATGGTGAGGACGCCCTGCGCGTCGAACACGCGATCGAGGATCGTGAGCGATAGTGGTACGAGGACGATGGCGAGTACCGACATCGCCACCATCAGTCCCACGACGTAGTCCATGCGGCCGCCAGCAGCGATCTCCTTCCTCTGGATGATCGGTGGCACCGGTGATACCGCCAGCGCGACGAGCGCGGCCGCCACGGGGAAGCGGAAGTCGACCCAGTGCACGAGCGCCGCGACGATGACCGGCATGACAACGCTCATCGACAGCACGGTTCGCAGCAGCAGCGCCGGGTTGCGGAACAGGTAAGTCGCCTGCGACCACGACGCCGTCATTCCGAATCCGAGCACCGTCAGCGCGATGCTCGCTTGCAATCCCAATCCGAGCCAATGTTGTGTGGTCATCAAGTTGGCTCGCAGGCGAGGCGATGGCGGTGCGATCGGCCCGGGTTCCAACCAGGCACTCGGGCCGAATCGCGATTGCTAGTGGCCGGCTCCGGCCGCCGCCATCTTCGCCAGCGCATCGTCCAGGGTAAAAGAGGCTGCCTTCTGGCGCGGCGGAAACTCCTTGAAGGTTGCCAGGAATGGCTGCACGATGGCTTGCGCCGCCATGATCATGTAGCCCTTCCACATGAACCAGTCGTAGTACGTATTCGACGTGATGTCCGCGCGTTCATAGGGATCGGTCCGCAGGTTGAAGAGTTTCGGCGTGCGTAGCACCGTGAACGGCTCCATCCAGATCCGCAGCGTGCCGGCGCAACGTTGCTCCATGAACACGGCCTTCCAGTTGCCGAAACGCAGCGCGACCAGGTTGCCGTCGTCATCGAAATAGACGAGCCCCTTGCGCGGGCCCGCTTTCTCCTGTCCAGTGAGGTAGGGCAGGAAGTTGAAGCCATCGATGTGAACCTTGAACGTCTTGCCCGAGGCCTGGTGGCCTTTTTTCAGCTTGTCCATCACGTTCGCGTCGCCGGCGGCCGCCAGGAACGTCGGAAGCCAGTCATGGTGCTGGATGATTTCGTTGGAGACGACGCCCGCTGCGATCTTTCCGGGCCAGCGAATGATCTCCGGGATGCGGAAGGCGCCCTCCCAATTGGTGTCCTTCTCGGAGCGAAATGGCGTCATCCCGCCATCCGGCCAGCTATTCATGTGCGGTCCGTTGTCGGTGCTGTAGACGACGATGGTGTCGTCGGCGATTCCAAGATCGTCCAGCACCTTCAGCACCTCGCCCACGTTCTTGTCGTGGTCGATCATCGTGTCGTGATACGGTGATTGAGCCGGCCCGGCCTGTCCGAGGCTCTTTGGCTTGGTATGGGTGCGCAGATGCATGTGCGTGAAGTTCACCCAGCAGAAAAACGGTGTCGCCGCCTTGTGCTGGCGCCTGATGAAATCAGTCGCCGCGGCGGAAATCTCGTCGTCCACGGTTTCCATCCGCTTGCGTGTCAGCGGGCCCGTGTCCTCGATTTTCTGCTTGCCCACGCGGCCCCAGCGCGGCTGCTGGGTCGCGTCGTCCTTGTTGGTCGCCCAGCAGCGCAGTACGCCACGCGGCCCGAATTGCGCCTTGAATCCCGGGTCCTTCGGATAGTCGGGATCCTCAGGATCCTCTTCGGCGTTCAGGTGATAGAGATTGCCGAAAAACTCGTCGAATCCATGCACGGTCGGCAGGAACTTGTTCTGATCGCCCAGATGGTTCTTGCCGAATTGACCGGTCGCATACCCGAGCGGTTTCAGCAATTCGGCGATGGTCGGGTCCTCGGCCTGAAGTCCGACCGGAGCGCCCGGCAGGCCAACCTTCGAAAGGCCGGTGCGGAACACACTCTGACCGGTAATGAAGGAGGCGCGTCCCGCCGTGCAGCTCTGTTCACCGTAGGAATCGGTGAACATCATGCCTTCCTTCGCCAACCGGTCGATGTTCGGCGTCTTGTATCCCATGACGCCGTGCGAGTAGCAGGACAGGTTGGACTGGCCGATGTCGTCGCCCCAGATGACGAGGATGTTGGGCTTGCGCGTCCGGCGAGCCGCCGGTTTCGCGTTTCCGGATGATGCCGCCTTGCCTTTCGTTGCCATGTTTCCGCCCCTCTGGTTGAAAGCCCCGCAACCTGTTGCGCGGTCGCGCGACGACTGCTCCTGTGTTTGCCCCACCACCGATCATCCGGCCTTGCGTACCGGCGGCGGCTTCCAGCGCTCCTCGAGGATGTCCGGCTTCGGCCAATACGCGCGGATATACAGCGAGAACTCGTCCTTTGGCGTCGGCACCCAGTTCGACTCCTTGTCGGCGCCCGGCGAGGCGTGCTGGAAATGCAGTGTCAGCGAGCCGTCCGGCGCGTGCTTCATCGACTTGCTCTTGGTGCCGAGCGAGAAGCGGTTGAGCCGGTTGGGCTCGAAGAGGTGCTCCTTGTTGTAGACGGTCAGCGACCAGAAGCCGTCGACCGGCGGTACCTGTCCTTTCGCGAACGTCACCGTGTACCGATTCGCGCCGGACAGCCGCTTCTCGTCGCTGTCGAAGTCGGTGTAGATGTAGCGCGTCTCCTCCGGCGCGTTGTCGTACATGTTCGACTTGGCGGTCGCGGCGCGAGACAGGTAGTCGACGCCCCAGCGCGCGCCGTTCGGCGGCGAATTCCAGCCGTTGCCGATCGGCCGGCCGTTGTTGTGGAAGTGGAAGAGCGGTGCGATCAGCTCAGCCTCGGCTACGACTGCCGCATCGACGAGCGCCTTCTTGATCGCGGGATCCTTCGCCGCCGCATCGATTGCACTCTGGAACATCGCGTACAGCGCTTCCTCGCCGGGCAGCGGCGGAATCGCCTTCAGGATCCCGGGCAATTCGTCGAAGAACTTCTCCGGGATCACCCATTTCGTTTCACCCGCGCCTTGTCCGGGTGGCGTCGGAAACGACGGCGTCTTCGACCAGTCCGTGGTCTTCATCGTGCCATCGAATTCGCTCAACGGGTACACGACGATCTGCCGCAGAATCGGCTGGATCGCTGCCTTGTCCTCGGCCGTGTCGTCCTGGAAAACTCGCGGGAATACGCACGCGAGGTCGGTCGACGAGCGAAAGACCGCATTCACGCCCTTCGGTACCTCGCCCCTCCAGTTCGGCCCGACCAGCAGGTAGAAGCCGGGCTTGTTGCCATATTGCTTGCCGATCTGCGCGAATGCATCCGTGCGCGCATCGCACACCTGGTAGGCGAAGAAACGATCGCCGAAATCGGGCACCTGCACGATGACCGGAATCGCGTCGAGATGCTGGAAGCCGGCCCCGTACACGGTGTCCTGGTTCGGGCAGGTCACCAGCCTCTCCGCAGAATCGATGTAGTCGGTCAGCATCGAGATCCGGCCCGGCGGCGCCACGGGCGCCACGCCGCCAATGCGCCCCGGCTCGGGCACGTCCTTCATGCCCAGCGCGCGATTCAGGTTGTTGACCAGCGGCCAGCCCCAGAGGTAGGCCATACGCGCGACGCTTTCGATATAGGCCGGCGGCAGGATGGTGCCGGGCGGCGTGCCTTGCATGGACGTCGGCACGGATTGCGTCGATGGACCTTGCATCGTCACTCGCCTTCAATCGCGCGCCAGCGCGGCAGCCATCCGGAGCTCGAGATCGACGTACCCATCGTTGCCGATGTCGTAGACGACCTTGGCGATCTCGCCACCCTTGAAGGCGAAGCGCCCCTTGTATTCCTTCGACACCGGGTCGCCGGTGTCGCGGCCGACGGCGATGCCTTCGCCCGCGAGCGCGTAGTGGCCGGACTGCGTGCGGAAGTCCGCCTTGGCCTGCGACTTCTTGTCGACGTGCAGCGTCATCGTGCCGAGCACCTCGTTGTTCTTGCCCATGCCCTTCTTGACGAACTCGACGCCGACGATGTGGTTGCCTGATGCCGGCGCCGGGCAGGAGAGCTTCTGCTCGGGCGGGATGCCGAGGAAATTGAAGACGAAATTGAGCGTGCCGTTCTTGACGAACAGCGTGTAGCCACCGAAGCGCGAGCCCTGCGAGACGATCACGCCCTCCGTTTTGTCCGTGAACGTGACCTCCGCGGCGATCTTGAACGACGCTCCCAGCGTGCGCGCGCCGGACGCTTCGGGAACCTCGGTCGTGCCCGGGTAGTACGTGTAGCGCCCGTCGGCAGGCGGCGCCACCTTGTACTCGATCGCATGAATGCCGACTACGCCATAGTCGTTGAGCGGCAGCACGTTGTTCGCCTTCGCCTCCGCCATCCAGCGCGCGACCAGCGATTTCACCTTCAGCGGATACTTCGCGGCGAGGTCGTTGGCTTCGGCGCGGTCGACGTCGGTGTGGAAGAGCTGCCAGTGGTCCTTGTCGAAGCCCCCCTTGTCGATCATCGGTCCATGCTCGGAGGCGACCTTCCAGCCCTTGTGCCACAGGCCACGCGTGGACAGCATCTCGTAGTACTGCGTCTGCTTTTTGGTCGGCGCCTTCGGCTTGTCGAAGGTGTAGCGCATCGACACGCCGGCGAGCGGCGCCTGCTTCACGCCGTCGACCTCGGCAGGCATCTTCACGCCGCAGCATTCGAGGATCGTCGGCACGATGTCGGTGCAATGATGGTACTGGTGGCGCAGCTCCCCCTTCGCCTTGATGCCCGCCGGCCAGTGGATCACCAGCGGATCGCACGTGCCGCCCGCGTAGTTCGCATAGCGCTTGAACATCCGGTACGGCGCGCTGAACGCCACCGCCCAGCCGGTCGGATAGTGGTTGTAGGTGTCCGGCGATCCCAGCTTGTCGATCATCGCCAGGTTCTGCTTGATGTCGTCGGGATAGCCGTTGAAAAAGCGGTTCTCGTTGACCGAGCCGTTGGGGCTACCCTCGCCCGACGCGCCGTTGTCGGCGCAGTACAGGATCAGCGTGTTGTCGAGCTGGCCCGATTCCTCCAGGTAGTCGATCACGCGGCCGATCTGCACGTCGGTGTACTCGGAGAACGCGGCATACACCTCGGCCATGTGCGAGAACAGCTTCTTCTCGTCGGCGGAAAGGCTGGCCCAGGGCCGCACGCTGTCGCCTTCGACGAATGTGCCTTCGGTCATCGGGTTGATCGGTGTCAGCGCGGTCCCCTTGGGCAGGATGCCGCGATCGGTCATCCGCGCGAGCACCCACTCGCGATAGGCCTCGTAACCGTCGTCGAACTTGCCCTTGTACTTGTCGATGTATTCCTTGGGCGCATGGTGCGGCGCGTGGTTGGCGCCCGGGCAGTACCAGCAGTACCACGGCTTGTCGGGCCGCGATTGCGTGGTGTCGCGGATGTACTGGATCGCCTTGTCGGCGAGGTCCTTCGACAGGTGATAGCCGTCCTCGGGGAACGCCGGCTGGTCGACGAAATGGTTGTCCTCGATGAGCTCGGGGTACCACTGGTTGGTCTCGCCGCCGATGAAGCCGTAGAAGCGGTCGAAGCCGAGGCCGAGCGGCCAGTGCTTGCGGTTGGCGCCGATGTCGAAGGCGTCGACCGGCACGTTGTGGTTCTTGCCGATCCAGAACGTGCTGTAGCCCGCGTCGCGCAGCACCGTCGCCATGGTCGCGCAGTCGCGCGGGATGTGGCCCGAGTAGCCCGGGAATCCCGCCGCCGACTCGGCGATCGTGCCGAAGCCGTTCATGTGGTGGTTGCGGCCGGTGAGCATCGTCGAGCGCGTCGGCGAGCACACCGACGTCGTGTGCCACTGCGTGTACGTGAGGCCGTTCTTGGCGAGGCGGTCCATCGTGGGCATGCTGATGCGACCGCCATAGGGCGACCAGGCCGCCTGGCCCGTGTCGTCGTAAAGGATCACCAGCACGTTGGGCGAGCCCTTGGGCGCCTTGGCGTCAAGGAACGACGGCCAATCGGGCTTGGACTTGCGGATGTCGAGGGCGATCTTGCCTTTGAACGGCTTTGCCATGTCCAGCTCCTGTGCGTCTCGATTTTCATGCCGGCGGAAGGTGCGCACACAAATTCGCAAGCGCGCCACGCGCGGTCACTGGAACGCGAACACCTTGTTCCAGTCCTGTTTCATGTCGACGACCGTCCACCCCTTGACATTGGCGTCGTCGAGTGCCTTGTCGAGCTTGCCGATCTTCGAATCCCGGTCGTACGCCCACTCGCGCGCGGCGTCGGTGTGATGGACGAGGCCCATCAAGTGCGGCCGCGCCGACGCCGCCGTCCATTGCAGCATTTGCCAGTCGCCGTCGGAATTGCCGAACGCGAAGATCGGCGGCCGCCCGATCGCACGATAGATGCCGACCGGCTTGCCGGGCCCGTCGTCAACGAAGTCGACCTTCGGCCGGCGGATCAGCGCAGGGTTGCCGTCGACCACCTTCCAGGACACGTCGACGATCGTGCCGATCACCTGCTCGGGCGGGATGCCGTACACCTGCTGCGCGAACACCCGCATGAACTCGATGCCGCCCCCCGACACGATGAAGGTCTTGAAGCCGCTGCCACGCAAGTACTGCAGGAGCTCCAGCATCGGCACATACACCATCTCCGTGTAGGGCCTGCCGGTCTTCGGGTGCTTCGCGCGTGCGAACCAGTCGCGCAGCGACGCCTCGTACGCGGTCGTCGACATGCCGGTATTGGCCTGGGCGAGGATCCGCATCACCGGCCTCGGGCCCATCGCGGCCAACGCTGCGGTGTCGCGCGCCATCAGCGCCTTGAAGGCCGGATCCTTCTTCCATTCCGGATGCTTTGGCGCCGCAGCATGCACCTGGTCGATCAGGAACGCGGCCTGGAAATAGATCGGCTGCTCCGCCCACAGCGTGCCGTCGTTGTCGAACACGGCGATGCGCTCGTCCGCCGGCACGAACGTTGGCGCGCCCGGCGTGGTGACGTCGGTGACGAACTTGAGGATCGCCTTCCTGGGTGCCGTATCGTTCCACGACGCGAGCGGTTGCGCCCACGCCGAGGTGGCGCTCGCGAGCGCGAACAGGCACATGCCTGTGCACCAGGCCCGGGAGTGCGCGCGAGGCGCGCGCACGATCGCAGCGGCGACGGCAGTGCGATGGCGCGATGAATCGAGCATGGCGATCTCCGCCGCGAGCCTGCGGCTATTTCACTCCGTTCAACGGCAGCGAAACGGTCAGGTAGAGGTTCCACCCCGCGGGCCGGTTCTGCTCGCCCCACTCCCAGTTGCCGCGCAGGTTGACGACACCCTTTGCACCCCCGAACGGGAAGAAGTAGCCGACCTGCGGCCCCGCGCCGAACACGCGCGACCGGAATCCGCCGAGTGTCGCGCCGGCGCCGCTGTCGTCGCTCACCTGCTGGTACGCATAGCCGTTGAGGCCGACGAGCCATTGCTCGCTCAGGAATTGCGCGAGCGCCCAGTCAAGATGGACGTCGACGCCATTCCGGTAGTCGGTGTCGTGGTTCTCGAAGTTGTACGTGAAGCCCGCGGTCGCCGAGAACTCGTGACCCTTCGTCGCATCGAGGTACGTGTACATCCCGCCGCCGTCGAGCGCATAGTGGTTGATGCCGATGTTGGCGAGGCGCCCCACCTGGTAGGCGCCGGTCGGAATATCGCCCATCGCGTAGACGCCGAAGTTGTGCACGCCGCCGTGCCACGTGATCTGGCCCTTGGGATAGAGGTCGGAGCCGCCGTTCGCCGTGTCGGTGCGATTGCGCTCCAGCGTATTGCCGAGCGGACCTGTCAGCGTCGCGTCCACCGACGCGCGCATCCGCCCGGCCGCCCACGCGAGCGTCAGCGCGCCCTGTCCCCCCGCGACCGGATCGGCGAACACGTACGTCGGCGCGAAGAACACGAGATCGGCGTCGGCGTCGAGCCCCGCGACGACGCGACCGCCGGTGATGAATTGCTTCGAGCCGCCGGAATCGACCGACGCGTGGTAGTAGATCGCCGGCAGCGCGAAGCCCGGCGCCATCGGCGTCGCCGCGAAGCTCGACACCTGCCCCGGCAGCCAGAAGCTGACGCCGCCTTCGTCCGCGCGTGCGCTGGCCGTCGGCAAGGTGGCCAGTGCAGCGAAGGCGACCGCAATCCCGATCTTCCCCGCGCGTCGTCTCGCCGTCATCGCGATCGCATTCTCCATCGAGTCATTCGGCGAACAGGAGGGTCACGACGAGGCGCACGCCCCATCCATGCGGTCCGCCTGCCGGACTGTCGGCGTAATGACGCGCACCGATCCCGAGGCTCACCGGCTGCTGCCCGAAGCGAACGAGCTTCGAGACCGTGGCGTTGATCGGGACCGTCCATTGACGGGCGTTCCAGTCGTACGACGATTCGGCGTTGAGGCCGTACGTCCAGGCGTCCTTCGTCGTGTACGACAGGAATGGCTGCACGAACGTCGAGCTGATTTCGTTGGCGCCGCTGCCGCCCACCGACCACAGGTGGTTGGCGAGCGCACCGACCGTCCAGCCGTTCGCCTGGTTCAGCGCGACCGCCGTCGGCCCGAGCGCCCATTTGCCGGCGCTGATGAAGTCGACGTGCGTGGGCACGAGCACGGCCGGCCCGATGCCCCAGATAACGCCGCCCGGCGCCGACTTCGGCACGAAGAAGAACTCGCCGGTGATGTCACCGATGCCGCTCTGGCCGCCGTCGCCGAGCGACGGGATGTGCTGGTCGACGAGCGGTACGATGACTCGCGAGATGAGCGTCCAGTCGCTCGACAGCGCGGTCGGCACGACCGGCTGGATGTTGAGCGTCGACTTGTGGCCGTCGCGCGCATCGCCGAACGCGTGGTCCCGGTTGTACTGGAACGGCACGCTGATCATCGATGCGACGGGATTGCTGAGATTGGTGGCGAGGTCGGCATCGCTGCTTTGCGCGTGCGCGGGCGCGGCGGCGAGCGCCGCCAGTACGACGATGGGTCGAATGCGGTTCATGCGGCGCTCTTGGCTGCGCGAATGGTCTCGATCGCCTCCAGCAGCGCGCGGCTGGGAAATGGCTTGCGAAGATAGGCGGCGACGCCTACGCGCGATGCCTGCTCGCGCGCGCCTTGCGAGTCGAACGCCGTGATCAGGATCGCCGGGTAAACCGGGCCGAGCGCCGCGAGACGGTCGAGCAACGCGAACGCATCGATGCCCGGGAGGTGGATGTCGATGATCAGGCACAACGGTTCGCCGCAAAGCCCATCCTCCAGGAGCGATTCCCCCGAGCGGTACGCGACGACGGCGATGCCCGCTAGCTCGAGGGTGCGCGTGAGCGCCTGTGCCAGGCCGGCATCGTCCTCGACGAGGACCACCTCCGGCACGCGTGGATTCGCCATCGCGCCCCCTTCCCCGTCCCGCGTGCGCCCAAGGCGCGCTGGAGGATTTCGCTAGCGCGCAATCATCGTCCGGAGAACGGGCGCGAACAATTGACCCTCGGGACAGGGTCCGGGTGGCACCTCGGGACAATGGGCAGGCGAGCGCCTGCCACTCACGCGCGGCGGATCAGTCCGAGCCGCGTGGCGGCATGCACCAGATCGGCGACGCAGCTCAAGTGCATCTTGTGCATGACCTGCGCGCGATGCGCCTTGACCGTGCGCACCGCCACGCCAAGCTCGGCGGCGATCGCGCGATTGGGCCATCCCTGGGCGACCAGCGCCAGCACCTGGCGCTCGCGCGGCGTGAGGCTCGCGTGGCCATCGTTGAGGCCGCGCAGCGACAGCTCGCGTGCGCCATTCGCCCGCGCGCGCTCGATCGCGGCATTGATCGCGGCGAACAGCGCCTCGCGCCGGACCGGCTTCGTCAGGAAGTCGATCGCGCCGGCCTTCATCGCGCGCACGCTCATCGCGATATCGCCGCGTCCGGTGAGGAACACGACGGGCATCGCGTCACCCGCACGGGTAAGCGCCGCCTGCAGCTCTTCGCCGCCAAGGCCGGGAAGGCCGACGTCGAGGACGAGGCATGATGGCCCTTCGCCGCCACGCGCGAGCAGGAACTCCGCGCCCGAGGTATAGCCGCGCGCGTCGAATCCATGCGCGCGCAGGAGTCTCGTGAGCGCGGCGAGGCCGCGGTCATCATCGTCGACGACATGGACAATCGGCGCGCCGTCCGGCGGGCTGGCGCGCGACGGCGCAGCTCGCGCGGCAGACGATACGGCGGCACTCACCAGCGCGGTTGCCATCGTCGACGCTCTCCCGGATTTCGAATCGTTGCGGCCGCGAGAACGGTCGCTTCGGCCATGCCCTGGATTACATTTTGTAGCGTACCGATAAGCGCGTCAATGCGCAGGCGGCGGCTCGGTCCGCGCGCGCCCGTCCCCGGTCCCGAACGGAAGCGCAGGGAGATAAATGTGAAAAGTGGCGCCGCTCGTACCGGCATTCGTGTGCCACAAGCGTCCGCCGTGCGCCGCCACCATCGCCCGGCAGATCGCGAGACCCATCCCGGTGCCGTCCGCCCGGGTGGTGAAAAAGGGCTCGTAGATCCGCTCGGCGACGGACCGTGCGACGCCCGGGCCGCTGTCCGCGACGCGGAGCACGACACCCCCGCTCTCGCCGGCCGCCGTCGTGATGCGCAACGACCGTGTGCGCGCCTCGGTTCCCGCCATCGCATCGATCGCGTTGGTGGCGAGGTTCAGCACCACCTGGTGGATCTGCGCGCGATTGCCGAGCAGGCCGCGCGGCGGCGCGCGCAGCTCCGTGCGCACGACGATGCCGTGCGCGTCGAGCTCGCGCCGCAGCACGGCGATCACGTCGCGCACGATCGCATCGAGGTCGATCGGCTCGCGCGTGGGCGGCGCGGCCATGAAGATCGAGCGGATCGACGCGACGATCCGGCCCGCGCGATGCGCGTCCCCGACGACGTCGCCCAGCACCTCGCGCACGGCGTCGGTGTTCGCCGGCTGGCGCGCGAGGAGCGCGAGCCCGGCTTCGGCATTGGCGACGATTGCTCCAAGCGGCTGGTTGATGTCGTGCGCCATCGACGCCGACAGCGCGTCCATCGTCATCATCCGGCCCTCGCGCTCGCGGCGGCGCGCGAGATCGGTCGTCGCGAGGCGCGCGTACAGGATCGTCGACTCCGACAACAGCACGAGCAGCACGAAGCACGACGACGCGATGCCGAAGCCGCGGCCCGCGTACCAGACGAGGCTGTAGCGGTACGCAGTCGTGGACAGGAGCACGGTCTCGACGAGCCATGCCCACAGCACGACGAGCAGCCACAGGTCGAGCACCGACGCGCGGCGCCACCACAGCAAGCCGAGCGACGCGACGCTGAGCGCGAGGATCGGCGGTGCGGCGAAGCGGTGCCAGACGTCGCTCGCATGCATCGCGTCGACCATGATCGGCGGCAGCGCGTTGGCTCCTGCCGTCACGAGCCAGGTCAGGAAGGCCACCATCAACATGACGCCGAGCGCGGTCGCGGCGATCGCCTGCGCCGGGGCGATTGCCACCGTGCCAAGGCGCCCGCTGCGGTCCTTCAGCAGCGCGTACGCGATGATCGCCGGCGGAATGCCGAGGTGCCAGAAGATGTAGAGCCACACCGTGCTCTGCAGGCCGGCGCCGAGGAGTCCTCGCGGCGCGAACACGTCGGGAAAGGTGAGCGCGTGCGGGACGATGATGAGTGACGTGAAGAGGTAGCCTCCGGCGAGCACGAGCAGCGCGCGCGAGCGGGTGACGGAGAATTGCGCGGCGAGCAGCGCCGCCGTGATGAAGTCGTTGAGAAAGAGGATCGTGTCGACGACCGGGATGAACGGCCGCACCGGCGCGAGCTGCACGTCGCGCAGCGGCAGGGTGACCGCAAGCGCGACCAGGAGCGCGACCGCGATCCCGAGCGCGAGGCGCCGCTGCCCCGGGCGGGGCGGGAGCGCCGACAGCAGGATCGATGCGTCGTTCGACATGGCCCCTCCACGCGCTACCGTTCGGCGTGACTTCGCGAAACTCGAGAATCCGGCGTCGGCGCGCCGTTTGAAGCATCAGCTGCGTCGCACCGTCGCCGCGTCCTGCCCGAACAGCACCCGCCGCGAGCGCTCGTCGATCACCGTCGGGTCCTGGTTGACCTTCTTGGCAATCGTGTAGGCGCGCTGCACCGCCGGCCGCGCGCCGATCGCGGCCTTCCAGCGCTTGACGTTCGGAAACTCGTCGATGTCCTGCCCCTGTCGATCAGGCAGCACCCACGGGTAGCACGCCATGTCGGCAATCGTGTAGTCGCCGACGATGTACTCGCGATCGGCG
>JAICUU010000410.1 GCA_025935675.1 Burkholderiales bacterium | reverse complement strand
TTTTCGGGATCCCACGAACATGTCCAATCACGTCAAGAAATCCATCTCCTACGGCCGCCAGACGCTGACGATCGAGACCGGCGAGATCGCCCGCCAGGCCGGCGGCGCCGCGCTGGTGAGCCTCGGCGACACCGTGGTGCTGGTCACCGCGGTCGGCGCGAAGAACCCGAAGCCGGGTCAGGACTTCTTTCCGCTCACCGTCGATTACCAGGAGAAGACGTACGCAGCGGGCAAGATCCCGGGCGGCTTCTTCAAGCGCGAAGGCCGTCCGTCCGAGAAGGAGACGCTGACCTCGCGCCTCATCGACCGGCCGATCCGCCCGCTCTTTCCCGACGGGTTCTACAACGAGATCCAGGTGATCGCGACCGTGATGTCGGTCGATCCCGAGATCGACCCTGACATCCCGGCGATGATCGGCGCGTCGACGGCGCTGGCGCTGTCGGGCGTGCCGTTCAACGGCCCGATCGGCGCGGCGCGCGTCGGTTACGTCGACGGCCAGCTCGTGCTCAATCCGAGCAAGACCGAACTCACGACGTCAGCGCTCAACCTCGTCGTCGCGGGCACCGAGGCAGCGGTTTTGATGGTCGAGTCCGAGGCCAACGAGCTGCCCGAGGAAGTGATGCTCGGCGCCGTGGTGTTCGGCCACCAGCAGCAGCAAGCGGTGATCGAGCTCATCCACTCGGTCGTCGAGGAAGGCGGCAAGGCGGAATGGGACTGGCAGGCGCCGGCGAAGGACGAGGCGACGATCGCCCGCGTCACCGAGGCGGCCGAGTCCGACCTGCGCGCCGCCTACCAGATCCGCTCGAAGCAGTCGCGCTCGCAGCGCCTCAAGGAGATCGCGTCGAAGGTCACGGGCGACGTGCTCGGCGCCGACGCCACGCCCGACCAGAAGAACCACGTAGCGAACATCCTGTTCGACCTCGAGGCGAAGATCGTGCGCCAGCAGATCCTCGCCGGCGCGGCGCGCATCGACGGCCGCGACACCCGCACCGTGAGGCCGATCTCGATCCGCACCGGCGTGTTGCCGCGCACGCACGGCTCGGCGCTGTTCACGCGCGGCGAGACGCAGGCGATGGTGGTGGCCACGCTTGGCACCGCGCGCGACGAGCAGATCATCGACGCGCTGATGGGCGAGTACCGCGACCGCTTCATGCTCCACTACAACATGCCGCCCTATGCGACGGGCGAGGCGGGCCGTGTCGGCACGCCGAAGCGCCGCGAGATCGGCCATGGCCGCCTCGCCAAGCGCGCGCTGCTCGCCGTGCTGCCGACGGCCGAGGAGTTCGCGTACTCGATCCGCGTGGTCTCCGAGATCACCGAGTCGAACGGCAGCTCGTCGATGGCGTCGGTGTGCGGCGGCAGCCTCGCGCTGATGGACGCCGGCGTGCCCACCAAGGCGCACGTCGCCGGCATCGCGATGGGCCTCATCAAGGAAGGCAACCGCTTCGCGGTGCTGACCGACATCCTCGGCGACGAGGACCACCTCGGCGACATGGACTTCAAGGTCGCCGGCACCGAGCG